>JBCKZH010000053.1:0-22632 GCA_038919385.1 Vicinamibacterales bacterium
TGGCCTGGCAGCAACACGCTCCGGCTTGTGCCGTGCGGGGGGCGAACCGGGGTCATCGAGAAGATGCCGACGGCGACGCACTCAAAGCCGACTTCTGGAAAGAGTCCCAAGGACACGGGGTCAGCAAAGGCGACTTCGACCGCGTCGTGTTCATCTGTGCCAAGGACCGGCTGGAGAACTGGATCGAATTCCTGCTGACAGGAAAGACAGACGAAACGGAAGAGGGTCCGCGCGTGAAGTCCGGCCGCGACGTGGCCGTTGCGGCGAAGAAGCTGGCGGACTTGTGCAAACCAGGAAAGCCGGTGGACGGCATGCCGCCCTCGCTCCAACCTCCGCCCCCGCTCCCCAGGGCAACCGCAAGATCGCGGCGTCGGGCCTGGAAGGTCCGACGACTCATGGGCCGGAGGCCCATGCCACCGAACTTGCGGAAGGCCTGCACCTGTCCCCCGGCCACAGCGCTGGTGGTCAGCGACTTCGACCGTCGAGTTCTTCCCAGTGCGGGTAGAGAGCCGCCACTCGTTGTTGTGCGATTCCCAGGTCGGTGCATACCTGTGCGTAGCGGCGATGGTCGGCGATCACATCCGGGTCGGCCATGGCGGCTTCGAGTCCGTGCAACTGGGCTTCGGTGGCTTCGATCGAACCCTGCATCTGCGTGAGTTCGATCTGCTCTTTGTACGAGAGCCGCTTCTTGGCCGCTCCGCTCGCCGCCGCGGGGCCGGTGGGGGGCGCAGGCGACGCGGCGGCCGTGGCGCGGCGCTCGGCGGCGGCACGGGCTTCGGTCTCGCGCGCGTGGATGGTCTTCCACTGCTCATAGTTGCGAAGTATCGTGCCCCGCCCCCCTGCGGCCATCGAGGCGAGAAGCCAGGTGCACACCGACGGGTGGTCTGGGTACGACTCCCTGCGACGACTGGGTTACCGGCATCGGGTGACCGACCTCCAAGGGCAGGCCAAGGGGCCGTCACCCATGAACATCTCGACTACTACCTGGACGAGTTCACCTCTCTGTAAACCGTTTCCAGGCTCCCCTGTCGCTCAGCTCTTCGTTTCTGGCGCCGCCTTCCCGACCAGACTAAGTATCACCGACGCCAGCAGAATCACCCCAACCACGCCCAGCGCCCAGAACACCGGGATCTTGTAGAAATCGACAATGAGCATCTTGGTGCCGATGAACACCAGCACGACGGCGAGCCCATAAGAGAGCAGGTGGAAACGATCGGCCATGTCGGCGAGCAGGAAGTAAAGTGCCCGCAAGCCGAGGATCGCGAAGATGTTGGCGGTCATGACGATGAATGGATCGCTGGTGATCGCGAAGATCGCCGGGATCGAATCCACCGCGAACACCACGTCCGTCACGGCGATCAACACCAGCACGATGAACAGCGGCGTGTACCAACGAACGCCATCTGTCATGAACGTGAACCGCTCGCCGTGGAATTCCTTGGTAATGGCGAGATGTCCGCGCATCCATTTCAATACCGGATTCTTTTCGAGGTCCGGCTTGTGATCGGCGAAGATCAGCATCTTGATGCCGGTGGCGAGCAGGAACAGGCCGAACACATACAGAATCCAGTGGAACTTGGCGATCAGCCACGCGCCGACGAGTATCATGATCACCCGCAGGATGATGGCGCCGATCACACCGATGATAAGCGCCCGCTTCTGGTACTCCGCCGGCACCGAGAAGTAGGTGAAGATCATCAGGAAGACGAAGATGTTATCGACCGACAGCGATTTCTCGATCAGATAGCCGGTGAGAAACTCCGTCGCTTTGAGGTTCGCCATTTCGCGGCCGGCGGTCGCGTCCAGATACCACCACAAGAGACCGCAGAAGGCGAAGGATAACGAGATCCAGACGATCGACCAGTTGAGCGCCTCCCGAACCGATACCCGGTGCGCGCCCTGGTTCTTCATGACCAGCAGGTCTATGGCGACCGCCACGACGACAAACACGGCGAAGCCCGCCCACATCCACCAATTAGCAATGCTCTCAAACAAGATTGTATCTCCCAGAAATCACTACTGTCCGGCGATTTTGAAAATACCCACTGTAAGTTATTGATTCATTAAAAACAAATGCGCGAAATGGGTGTCACCGATTTCAATGTAGCAGAAACTTCCGGATTGTTCCGGAGGAATCCTCATGCACGAAGGAAGGCTGGTGTTCGCTCAGTATCCGGGGCGCTATCCGATTCATCTGTGTCTGGCGCTGTTTCCCTGGGCGCGCTTTCGCAAACACAAGGGCGCAGTCACACTTCATACGCCTTTCGACCTGCGGGGCAATATCCCCACCTTCATCCATATCTAACGGTCCTTATGATGACTCACAGCGGCACCCGGTGAGGCCGCTAATACGGACTATCGTCGGAGAACTACAAGAAGCTCAAGAAGCTGCTACGCAGGATGGAGCGACTCGCCCTTCAGGAAACCGACCAGATCATTGGTTCGATATCGTGACGCCGATGTGCGGAAAGTGGGCTCGATTTCCAGAAGACCCTGTTATTGGGAAGGGGACATTTCTATTTCGCTAAGAACGAGGACATTTCTATTTCGCGTTGACAGGCTCAATAATCCCGCTCAATAATCCCGCTTGACAGCCCCCAGCTCGTGCCTGAAGTATCGGCGGAGGAATTAGTCAGGCTTCGGCTCCGCGCCGGTGCCGAATGCGACCCGATTGAACGATGTAGGGAGAAGACCGATGAAAACGCGACCCTTCACACTAGCGTTGTTGCTGGCGCTTCTGGCGCCAATGGCGGCTTTCGCGCAGAGCGACGCGATGTTGACCGGCACGATCGTCGACGAGTCTAAGGCCGTGCTGCCCGGGGTGACCGTCACGGCCCTGGAAACCGGCTCCGGGCGTCAGCACGTCGCCGTGACAGACGCGCGCGGCCAATTTCGCCTTCCGAACCTGAGTCCAGGCAGGTACCGGTTCACCTCGGAGCTGCCTGGCTTCAGCACCGTCTTGATTCCCCAAATCGAACTCCTGGTCGGCCAGAACGCCAATATCCCCGTCACGATGAAGGTGGCCGCGCTCGCGGAGACCGTCACCGTGACAAGTCAAGCGCCCCTCGTCGACATTTCGTCGAGCGAGGTTGGCGGCAACATCAATCGCCGCCAGATGGAGGAACTGCCCCTGCAGGGTCGGAACTGGCAGGAGCTCTCGCTGCTCATCAAGGGGATCACGGCCAACGACGCCACGAACCGGCCCGGCGTGGATCGCGACGATGCGTTTCAGCTGAACCTCGACGGACAGCAGATCACTCAGCGCGTGGCCGGCGCCGGCTTCGGACAACCCAAGATCAGCCGCGAGGCGATCGCCGAGTTCCAGGTCATCACGAACATGTTCGACATCACCCAGGGCCGATCGACCGGGCTGCAGGTGAATGCGATCTCGCGATCGGGCTCGAACGATCTGCGCGGCAGCGCGTTCGGGTTCTTCCGAAGCGACCAGTTCAACGCCGCCGATCCGGTCGCCGACGTTGTGCTCCCCTTCAAGAACCAGCAGGCAGGCGGCTCGCTGGGCGGCCCGATCAAGCGAAACCGCGCGCATTTCTTCGCCGCCATTGAGTACGAACGGCAGCCCAGCGACGTGTTCCTCGCGCCCACCTGGCTGCCGCGCCAGACCTTCCAGTTCGAGACCAAGGCGATTAACAAGAACTACCTGGGTCGCGTGGACTACCAGTTCTCCTCGTCCAACAACCTCTCGATCCGCGCACAGCGATGGGACTTCAAGAACCCGTTCGATATCAACAGCGGGACGGCCCATCCGTCGCGCGCGGAGCAGTTGACGCAGGGGTCACAGAACATCTTCGGCAACTGGTCGCGTGTCTTGACGCCCAACCTGGTGCTGGAGGTTCGCGGAGGCTACAACGGGTTCACGTGGCGGAACGACGCGATTCCCGAGATGAACGTCCCGTTCCGCAACACGCCGTTCCTTGTGCCGGAGTTTCTGTTTCCCGGCCTGACGATCGGCGGTGTGCGGAACTACCCGAACTACACTTGGCAGGACACTTACAGCGGGCGCGCCGACCTGACGTGGAACAAGAACCGCCACGACACGAAGTTCGGCGTCGAGTACCTGCGCGTACTCGACACGAAAGACTGGTCGCTGAACCGTCGCGGCACCTACGTGTTCAACACGCGGCCGTCAGAAGCTGAACTAGAACGGCGCTTCCCGGCGTCCGAGTGGAACAACCCGTCCGCCTGGGACGTGAGCGGCCTCGAGCCGTTCCTGCAACGGTTCGACATCAACTTCCACCCCGACTACGTCGTCGATGTGCCGAGGCCCACCCTCGCCATGTGGGTCGGCGACAACTGGCGCATCAACGATCAGCTAACGATCAATCTCGGCCTCCGCTGGGACGCCGACTGGGGCGCGACGAACCCACCCCACGTCAGGGAGAACACCATCCTGATCGACAACGGCGTTGAGTCGGGCGACTTCGGCTACAAGCGTGGCATCCGCGACATTGTCAACATCGCGCCACGCTTCGGGTTCGCGTACAACGTCAAGGGCGAGGGCAGGCTCGTGATCCGCGGCGGCAGCGGCCTGTACTACAACACGCCGGTGTCGAACGTGACCTATAGCCACCAGTTCTACAGCAACGCGGTGGCGGCATCGCTGCTGCCGACCGGCGCGGGGTTCATCGAGAATCCCACGCGCGGCGTGTCGCCGGAAGACTACCTTGAGGGACGCGTGCCGATTCCTGTGCAGGCGGCCCGGGTGATCAGCCCCGACTTCGTGATGCCCTACACGTGGCAGAGTTCGATCGGCTTCCAGCAGCAGTTCGGACCTGTCATGGGGCTCGAGGCGGACCTGACGCACTGGACATGGTACAACGACACCCGCACCCGGGACGTGAACCTGTTCTTCGACCCCGCCACCGGCTACAACAAGAATCCCGCCGGCGGGAACAGGCCGAACAAGAGCTTCAGCCAGGTCAACCTGTTCGAGAGCAACGGCACGCAAGACTACCTGGCCCTCTCGACGGCGCTGACGCGGCGGCTGCGGAACCGCTTCTCCGGCGGAATCACTTATACCTACGTCTTCTATCAGCACGACGACGGCGTGATTGGTTACGTGAACGGATCCTCCAACAACCAGTTCGACTCGGTCGACGGAGAATGGGCGCGATCCACGGCGTTCCAGCGTAATACGCTGCGCGCGCACGGCTCGTTCTCGCTGCCGTACGAGATCTCGGCCAGTGTGATCTACATGTCCGGATCTGGCAACTACTATGCGACGAGCATCGCGACGTCGCCGTACGGGAAGCCCGGGACCAATCGCCTCAATCTCGGAAACCCGATCACCATTCCCGCCTCGGTACGCGATCGGTTCGACGGCCCCGATGTCATTGCGACCGGCACCGTCATTCCGCGAAACGCGCTGAAGGGCCTGGCGCTGCACAAGGTCGACGTGCGGTTGTCGAAACGGCTGCGGCTCGGACGCGCGAGCGTGACCGGACTGGCGGAAGTGTTCAATCTGTTCAATCACAAGAACTACGGCGGCTTCAACGGCCAGGTTGATTCCGCCAACTTCGGGAACGTCACCGCCAGCTCGGGTAATGCCTACGTGCCGCGCTCGGGCCAGTTGGGCTTGCGGATCGAGTTCTAAGACGGCTCGGACCGGACCGGCTCATCCGGTCTGGTCCGAGCCGTCTACGCCGGCGCCCGCGGGTTCGCCGGTCTGCGCTCCCGCGGTCCATGATTTGGCGTAACGGTCCTGATGATGACTCACAGCGGCACCCGGTGAGGCCGCTAATACGGACTATTACGTCATACCGTCTGGAACGAGGTGGCGAAGGGCGACGAAGACGCCTCGCGCGCGATTCTGGAATTTGTGAATCGACACCGTGTTGGAGTGGGAGGGCCGCAGCGCGTTCGAACTCGCCGAGGCCTGGTTCGGGTCAGGGGCGCCCGACATGCCCCGACGTGCTGCGGGAGCTCCTCGACTCACGCGAAGAGACCCGCGGAATGCCCAGTAGAGCCGATGGCGACATCCCGCCCACGCCCAGCAGCGTGCGGACCTCAAACGTGCCGAACCGTGCGCTTTCTGTCAAGGCCATCGGTCGAGAGGCCATTCTACCGCGCCACAGCAACCTCCGGCCCTCTGCGCGGAGTTGCCATCGACCTCGCCATTCACGGGCCGAGGGGGCGTCGTCGACGATGATTGTGTGATTTGCCGATCTGGCGAGCTCGCGATTGGGGGTTCGACCTCCAAGTCACCACATCACCAACTCACGAGATCGCCAAATCATCGCTTGGCGAACACGTCGGCGAGGAACCGCTCGGTGTGAAACAACGCGACCTGCCCGCTCAACCCGGCGGGCAGGGCGTCGAACGCGTGCTCGGCCCACGGGATCTCGATCAACTCTGAGGTCGCGCCGGCCGCGCGCAGGGCCTCGTGCAGTTGCCGGCCGAAGCGCGGCTGCACGACGTGGTCGCGCGCACCGTAAATCAGCAAAGTCCGCGGCGCTCGTGACGACACGTACGAAATCGGCGAAGCGTGGCGATAGCGATCCGGCATCTGATCCGGCGTGCCGCCAAGGAAGGTCTCGAGCACCTTGCGCGAGCCAATCGGATCGGGCCGCGGCGGTTCGCGCCATCCCTGTGTCAGGTTCACCGGCCCGTAGTAACTGATCACGGCCGCCACCCCCGGATCCTGGAGCCCGGCCACCATGGCAAGCTGCGCACCGGCCGAACGGCCGAAGAGAGCGAGCTGCGACGCGTCCCCGCCGTACTTCCGCGCGTGTGCCCGCACCCACGCCAGCGCCGTCTCCACATCTTCCAACTGCGCGGGCCACTTCCATGCCGGTGCGTGCCGGTAGTCGATCGCAAACACCAGGTATCCGCGTGACGCCAGGCGCGCGGCGAACACCGCGTCGGCTCCGGGGACACCGCGCTGCCACGCCCCGCCGTAAATCTGGACGAGGACCGGATGCGGTCCGTTGGTCGTGGGCTGGTAGATGTCCATCGCCAACTGGACGCCACCGGGCGCCGCAAACGGCACGTGGCTCGTGAGCCGGGCCTGGCCCATGTCCACTCCGGCGAGCAGCGTCGTCATCGACAGCGGCACGTCGCGCGGGTACTGCAGGAGGGGCATGGCAAACAGCCCTGCGGCGATCGCCGAACATGCGATCGCCACACGGCGACCCCGTCCGCGGACTCGCCAGGCCAGGACCACGGTGACCAGCGCGGGCACCAGCAAGATGGGGCTGATCTCCGGCGCGCCGACACCGAGCATCAGCAGGGTCATGGTCGGCGCGGGCACGACAATCCACAGCGACAGGAAGAAGAGGGTGGCGGCGATTGCGAGAACGACCCAGGACAAGATGCCTTGAGTATCCGCCGAAACCATGGTTCTGGTGTTGCGCTACGCTGAAGGTGTGCCGGCCAATCCGATCGCGCGACTGCAGGCGGCGCTCTCGCAGCCGCTGCCGGGCCTTGCTGCCCAACTGCGGATGGCGCCCAGCCCGCGCGTGGGCTGGGATCCGTTCAAGGTGCCCGAAGGTACGCGAGACGGCGCCGCCCTGGTTCTGATCTATCCGCACATCGAGACTCTTCACCTGCCGCTGACGGTGCGCGGTTCGGGCTTGCGCAACCACACCGGCCAGGTGTCGCTGCCCGGAGGACGAGTTGACGACGGTGAGTCGATCGAGGCCGCGGCCATTCGCGAAGCCGAGGAAGAGATTGGCGTCGATCGCGGATTGGTCCAGGTCCTGGGACGCCTGACGCCCCTCCACATCCCGGTGAGCAACTACCTGCTTCACCCGGTGGTCGGCTTCGTGCCGGCTCGACCCGTCTTCACTCGCGCTGAGTGGGAAGTGGCGCGCATCATCGAGCCGAGCCTGGCCCAGCTTCTCGATCCAGGAACGGTCAAGCGCGAGTTCCGTACCCGGACCATCGGTGGCGAGACCGTCCAGATCGACGTGCCGTTCTTCGATCTCGAGAGCGAGAAAGTGTGGGGCGCGACGGCGATGGTGCTAGCGGAGTTGTGCGCTATTCTCGCAGGCCTATGAGGCGTCTGGCTCTACCAGGTCGAGCCGCACATCACGTGGTTCCAGGCCATGGGCGTGCCGTTCGTGTTCCGTCCGCAGGCCGGCGCCGGGCACAACACGGCGTGGTGGCCCACCGAACGGGAGCCGTATGAGAGGTTCGTGCGCGAACACGCGCGCGTCGCCCATCCCACCAAGGTGTCGTGGGAAACGGAGCGGACTGACAAGGTCGATGTCACCCGCAATGGGAATGCCTTTGACGCCAAGGTGCGCGATGTCGCGGCGTTCACGCTGCTGCTGTCGCCCGACGCGCGATAACGATCGAACGGGGCTCTACGGCGCGGAATTGAGGATTGCTCCATGAACCGTTTACTCGTGTCGCTGGCTACCGCGGCCATTCTGATGACCGCAGGACTAAGCGCGCAACGGCGTCCCTTCGACCTGACGACGCCGCGGCCGATTCCCGCTGCCGACAAGGTCTGGATCGAAGAGCTGACGTGGATGGAAGTCCGCGATGCGATGCACGCGGGAAAGACCACCGCGATCATCGTCGCCGGTAGCACGGAGCAGAACGGCCCGTACGTGCCGACCGGCAAGCACATCTTCGTGCAGCGCCAGGACAAGAAGATCCTGCCGGCGAAGTAGATGATCGGCCCCCTGATTGTCACTGGTGGTGGCCGGGGCATCGGCGCGGCGACCGCCCGCCTCGCGGCGGCACGCGGGTACGCCGTCTGCGTGAACTTCTTGAAGAACGAGATCGCGGCCGAGACGGTGGTCGCCGACATCAACCGGTCGGGAGGGCGCGCGATTGCGGTCAAGGCCGATGTCGCGTGTGAGGCGGACGTCGTTCGCCTGTTCGAGACGTGTGACCGTGAGCTGGGCCGGGTGGTCGCGCTGGTGAATAACGCAGGCATTCTCGAAACACAGATGCGAGTCGACGCGATGAATGCCGCGCGCCTTCATCGCGTGTTCGCCACCAATGTCACCGGTTCGTTCCTGTGCGCGCGCGAGGCTGTGCTCCGGATGTCCAGCCGCCATGGTGGTGCCGGCGGCGCCATCGTTAACCTGTCGTCTGGCGCCGCGCGCCTCGGTTCGCCAGGCGAGTATGTCGACTACGCGGCATCGAAGGGCGCGATCGATACGTTCACGATTGGCTTGGCCCAGGAAGTGGCGCAGGAGGGAATTCGCGTCAATGCCGTCCGCGCCGGGTTCATTTATACCGATATTCATGCCGACGGCGGAGAGCCGAATCGCGTCGACCGGGTGAAAGCGTTGGTGCCGATGCGCCGCGGCGGTACCGCCGAGGAAGTCGCCCACGCCGTGCTCTGGCTGTTGTCTGATGAGTCCTCGTTTACGACCGGCTCCTTCATCGACGTGGCCGGCGGTAAGTAACATGGCCGCAATGCTGAGGTAAAAACGCCATGCTGGATCTGAACACGCTGTGGTTCGACATCGCCGTGGTGATGACGATATTCGCGATCGGCAATGTCCTGTTCGGCCGCTTCGAAGAGCATACGCCCCGCGGCCGGCGTGTGCTCAAGGTGCTGATTGTCCTTGCCGTCGTGGTCGGGCTCGCGGCGACCGCGGGACGCATGTGGGCGTACGGCGTGATGTCGCTTCCGCTCATAGTCGCGGTGTGGGTTCACGTCTATTGGTTGCCGAGTCACGGGATCAACGGCTGGACCGCCGAACCGCGCGACAAGTACCTCGAGCTGATGCGCTCGCGGCGGCGCAAGTGACCACCATGAACCGAAACCTGAAGTGCTTGTCGGTGCTCACCGTCATCCTGGGTGTGAGCGCTGTCCGCGCCCAGGAGCCGGACGCGCGTCAAGTGGCACGGGAGCGGGCCCAAGCGGAACGCGACGTGCCGCATCTCGTTGAGGCGATCGAGCTCACGTCCGGCATGACCGTCGCGGATGTCGGCTCCGGCGGCGGCGCCGTGACCGTGGTGCTGGGCAAATGGATGACCGGCGGTCGGGTGTTCGCCACCGACATATCCGAGCGTGGCCTGCGGTTGACGCGCGAGTACGTGAAGCGCGAGGGCCTGACCAACGTCACCGTGATCGAGGGTGCCGCCGGCGCCACCAATCTTCCCGATGCCTGCTGCGACGCGATTTTCATGCGCGACGTCTATCACCACATCACCGAAGTTGAGTCATTCAACCAGAGCTTGAGGACATCGCTGAAGCCGGGTGGGCGCCTGGCCATCATCGACTTCCGCCCCGACAAGGGATCGAAGTTGCCGGCCGGCGTGCCAGCGAATCGTGAAGGTCACGGTATTCCAACAACGGTGGTCTTGTCGGAATTGACGGCCGCCGGTTTCACCCACACCAAGACGGTGGACCGCTGGCCGCCGGACGACAAGAACCCGTTGTTCCTGGTGTTATTTCGGAAGCCGTAACGCCACGACGTATCCAACCGCGCTGGCCATCAGGCCCCACAGGCTCGGGTTCCACCAACCCGTCCGGTCGGTGCCGAACTGCACCGCCAGCAGCGTCGTGACGCCGCACACGATGGCGGCCATCGCTTCGCGCGATCCCGCGCGCTTCGAGAGCAGGGCGCCAGCGACGGGCACAAACAACGTCGCGCTCAGCAGCGAATAGAAGATCCGCAGCGCATCGACGATCGTCGCCAGTTGGGTGGCGAGGAGCATCCCGAGCACACCGCCGACCAGGGCGGCGCCCCGCGCCACGCGCAGCATCTGCGCGGGCGATGCCTGTGGGTTGATGAACCGCTGATACAGGTCTCGTGAAGAGGAGGTGGACACCATGAACAGGATGGCGTCGCACGTGCTCACTTCGGCGGAGAAGATGGCGGCGAGGGTGAGCGCGCCAATCCAGACCGGTAACTCCGCCAGCACCACGGTGGGCAGCACGACATTCGCACTGGCGATGCCGGGGTGGTTCACGCGGGCCGCCATGCCCAGCAGCACCGGCAGGAACGAGAACAGGATCTGGGCGCCGGCCGCTGCACCGAGCCCGATGCGGACGGTCCTCGCGTTCACCGCGCCATACGCCTTCTGGACCAGGCCCGGCGAGATGATGAAGCCGGGCGTCAGCAGGAAAAGCAGCGTCCAGCCAGACGAGACACCGGCGGAGTACATCGGATCCCAGAAGGTCGCCGGAATGCCCGGCGCCGCGGCGATGCCGTCGAGTCCGCCGACTTTCGTCAGCACCAGCGGTACCGCGACGAGAAATCCGCCGAGCAGGATCACCAACTGCACCGCGTTGACCCACACCGAGCTCAAGAGCCCCCCGGCCGTGAAATACACCGTCATCGCCACGCCGCCAATGGCGACGCCTTGCCACCGCGGCAGTCCCGCCACCACTTCCAACACGGCGGCGCCGGCGATCAGCTGCGCCGCCAGGATGGCCAAGGCGCCGATCGTGATCAGCCCGGCCACGATGCCGCGGACCGCGCCGCCATACCGATCTTCGAGAAAGTCGCCGACGGTCAGGTGACCGCGGGCGGAGGCCAGGGCCCAGAGCTTCGGGCCCACCCACAACGCCAGCACCAGCGTGCCGATACCGGCGGCGCCGTTCCACCACAGCGCGCTGATGCCATCGCGGTAGGCGAGGCCCGCGGCGCCAACGGTCGTTCCCGCGCCGATGTTGGCCGCCAGCACCGTGGCACCGACCAGCGGCCACGTGAGGCTGCGGCCGGCGACGAAGAAGTCCGCAGGCACCTTGACGCGACGGCCGATCCACACGCCAAAGGTGGTGAGCGCGACCGTATAAGCGAGCAGGAAGATGAGCGCGATGTTCATGGCCGGCTCCAAGCCTCAAGCCTCAAGCCGCAAGACGTCACTTCGGCTCCGTCCCCCACCAGAACTGCTTCGGCAACGGTTTTGCGACCGGCCACACCACGTTCAGCGTGTCGGCTTCGTAGAGTTCGCCGTTCTTCATCACGTAGCGAATCGAATTCGTGTTCCTGATGTTCTCCAGCGGATTCCGATCGAGCACCAGCAGGTCCGCGAGCTTGCCTGGCTCGAGCGAGCCCAGATCCTGGTGCAGCGCGATGGCCTCGGCGCTGAACAGGGTGATGATGCGCAAGGTCTCGTGCGGCGTGAGGCCGCCGGACGCCAGGTTCCAGGTTTCCCAGTGCGCGCCCAGGCCCTGCAACTGGCCGTGGCTGCCGAGGCCGGCCTTGCCGCCGGCACGCACGACGTCGGTCACGCCCTTCGCGATCAGGTGGTGACCGTACTCTTCCGGCAGGAACCACTGCGGCCGGCGCCGAACCATGCCGTCGAGCAGCTCCCAGGGAATCCACTTGCGCAGCTTCGTATCCTGCGCCGGGTTCTCGTTCTCGAACCAGTAGTTCTCTGACCACGGCGCGCCGTACGCCACCAGGATCGTCGGCGTGTAGAACGTCTTGGTCTTCGCGACGAACATCGTCACATCCTTGTAGAGCGGCGCAATCGGCAGGCTGTGCTCCTGGCCGGAGTAGCCGTCGGCCATCTGCGTGAGGTTCAGCTTCAGGTCGAGCGAACCCTCGATGGTGGCGGTAATGCCGTACTCCTTGCAGGCCTCGATGATCCACTGGCGGACGATGCGATCGCCGGCGACGTATTGCTTGAGGGTGTTGGTCTTGTACGCCTCTTTGTAGCGCTTGACGAAGCGGAAGGCGGCGTCGCGATCTTCGATGCCCGAACCGGCGAAGACGCCCGGGCCAGTCGCGTAGATGCGCGGTCCTGGGATCATGCCGCTGTCCACCATGTCGGCATACGCGAACACGTCGGGCGTTGATGTCTGCGGATCGCGTGTCGTGGTCACGCCGTAGGCGAGGTTGGCCAGGTATTGCCACACTTCGGTCTGATGCAGGCCGCGTGGTGCCAACATGTGAGAGTGGGCGTCCACAATGCCCGGCATGATGGTCTTGCCGGCGACACTGATGGTTCGCGTGCCCGCGGGCACGGTGAGCGAGCCGCGGCGGCCGACCGCCGCCACGCGATTGTCGGTGACGAGCACGTCTCCCTGCGCGATCACCTCGTCGCCCTTCATGGTGATGACGCGCGCGCCGGTGAGCAGCACCGAGCCCTTCGGCTTCGCACGGGGCAGTTCCACCACCACCTCGGTCTTCGTCGGGTCCGTGGCCGTGATCGCCTGCTGGAAGAACTGCGCACCCCAGGCCCACGTCACCGCCGAGCCGTCGGCGGTCCAGTCGAGATAATCGCCGCCGTCGAGCGACATGCGCTTGACCGGCACCGCGGTGTTGTCGGCCCGGCCCTGGATGCGCACCTCCACCGTCTCGCGTCCGGCGCGAGGGACGGTGACGAGATAGTGCTTTTCCTGCAGGCTCACGAACGCGCGCGTGCCATCGGGAGAGAGGCGGATCTCGCGGGCCGACGGCGGGTTGTTGCCCGGGCCGACGCCCGTGATCCGCAGCACTGTGCGCCGGTCGTAGCCATCCATGGTGATCGACTGCAGCCCGCGATTGGTGGTGAGGTAGACGCGCGAAGAGTCGTTGCGCGTGAAGTGCGGACCGCGGCCACTCTGGGCAGAGCCGACCAGCGTCGATGCGCCGCCGGCCGCCGGCATCCACCGGATCTCCAGCGTATTGGGCGGGCTGACGCCGCCGATCTCGCGCGGCGCTTCTTCATCGCCTTCGCGTTCGTTTTCTGGAGGCGTGTCCATCAGGATCGAATACAACTGGTCGGACGCCGCGCCCGCCAGGAACACCACGCGGGTGCCGTCGGGCGTGAATGTCGGATCCAGGTAGTAGCCCTCGCTGCGCGTCAGTGTCTCTGGCTGTCCACCGCTCGACGCCACCCGCTTAATCATTCCGCCGGTGGTCGTCCACGTGGTGTAGACGACGAAGCGGCCGTCGGGCGACCACGAGGGCATGAATTCGCCTTCGTGTGGAGGCAACCCTTCAGGGTTGCCTGAGGTCAGGAGCCGCGCATTCCCGGACGGCATGTCCTTGAGATAGAGGCGGTTCATCGCGCTGAACACGAGCGTCGCGCCATCGGGCGAGACCGACGGCCAGCGAATGAGGCGCGCGCGGACCATCGGGCCGTCTTCGACGCGCACCGGCGTATACACCCGCGGCGCGATCTCGGCCTGCACCTTGGCGGTAAACGGGATCGGCGTGGCGGCCCCGGTTTCGAAATCGATGCGCTGCAGCTTGCCCGCCACCGGCACGATCAGCGACTTGCCGTCTGGCATGAAGTCGTAGCGGGGCAGGGTGTCGCGACTGGCGCGCGACTCCTGGTCGTCGCGGGTCACCGGGTAGGCGAGCCACCGCTCGGCGCCCGTCTCCAGGTTGCGCACGCGCAGACCGGTTTGCGCCTTGTGGCGGGTGCCGAACACCATCCACTTGCCGTCGGGAGAAATCGCCGGACGAATCGCGCTGCCTTGCGCGTTGGTCACTTGCGTCACGTCACCGGTTTCGCGATCGTGGCGATAGATCTGCCACAGCGGGAAGCGCGCGTTGTAAGTGAAAGTGCCGGTGCGCTGCGTGTAGTAGATGAAGCGGCCATCGGGTGTGACCACGACCCCCATCTTGTTCGTGGCCGGCGCGGGCGGCGGCCCCTGTGCGTCGGGGCTTGGTTGGGCCGGCGGGGCCGGGCCGATGCGTACGCCAGTTCCGCCGTCGCGGTGGTACATAAAGAGGCCGAAGGTGCCGGGTTCCGGTGGGCGCGACTTCGACACGATGAGGTATTGGCCGTCGGGCGTCCACGCTGGCGAGACCATGATCTGCGGCCGGTCGTTGGTCTTGCCGTCCTTGCTGACGGCGCGCGGGTTGCCGCCGTCGCTGTCGGCAATCCAGAGATTCTCGACGCCGGTGCGATCGCTGAGAAACGCGATGGTCCGGCCATCGGGCGACCACGTGGGCTGGCTTTCGAACGACAAGCCACCCATGATGCGCGAGGCCTCACCGCCGCCGATCGGCAGGGTGTAAAGGTCGCCAAGCAGGTCGAACAGGATCGTCCCGCCATCTGGCGAGACGCCCACCTGCATCCACGTCACTTCATCGGTCGTGAACTCGATGGTCTCGGCCGTCTTGAGCGTGAAGCCCTCACCGGGTTTCGCCGTGTCATCGGCCTGGCGATCCTGACCCCGCACGGTCGCGAAGGCGATCAAGGCGATGGCAAGCACGGAAGCAGTCAGGGTTCTGGTGCGCATCGCGAGAGTATAGGACATTGTCCAGCGCGTTCACGGCGCTGGCCACCACCAGCCCCTGCGTCCACGTGTCTGGACATGGGCCGGCAGGAGGGGTGTCGAACGCGCGCGCGACCAACGCGAGCTCGCATCACCGGCCTTGATACCGACGGCGTTGCGCGGCACTATCGGCCCGGCGTTGATGTGCGCTGTGGCCGAAATCATCGGCAGCAGGTCCGAGAACGATCCTTAATGTTGACCAGGGAGACCGCCAATTAGGGCCGATCGTCGCAACGCGTCGGCGCCGGACCCACGGCTTTGTCACCGAGTCCGCTTCAGGCTCGCTCCAGAATCGCGGGCGGTTCCGCGGCCGTGTCTCGTTCCGCGCTGGCGTCCATACGGGGTGGCAGCGCGGTTCACGGCGGCCTCGTCGGCGTCACGATTGAGGATGTCGAGATAGCGTTGATACACATAGAGCCGGTTCTTAGGCTTTCCCGTCACCTCGCGGACGATACCCAGTAACTCAAGATCGGCCAGCGCCCGCGCAACGGTTGGCTTGGTCGTCCCACAGGCCAGTGCGGCTTCTGGGATCCGAATCGCGATTCGAGCCCTGAGGTGGTCGTAGATCACCAAGTTGATCTGAAGCGCGGCGCGACCGTAAATGGAGCCACCGCGGGTCGCCGCCACCGCACGCCGATCGACGTCGAAAAGATCGAGTAGTTCCCGGATCTTGGCCACGGCGCTGTCCGCTACCGTGGCGACGCCGTCGAGAAAGAATTCCAGCCACTCTTCCCAGGCGCCATGCGTCCGAACTCGCTGTAGGAGTTCGTAGTACTGCGACCGGTGCCGCTTGAAATGAAGACTGACGTACAGCCAGGGTCGCTCGAGCACGCCCTCGGCGACGAACATCAGCGGGATCAACATGCGCCCGACGCGGCCGTTTCCGTCAAGGAACGGATGGATCGTTTCAAACTGGGCGTGCACAAGGCCGGCCTTCACCAACGCCGGCAACCGATCCGAGTGCAGATACTTCTCCAAGGCGCCGAGTGCCGGCATCACCTCGGGCACGGGTGGTGGCACAAACAGCGCGGACCCCGGCCCCGGCCCTCCAATCCAATTCTGTGACCGCCGAAACTCTCCGGGAGTTCTGGCGGAACCGCGGGTACCCGTCACGAGGGTTCGGTGGACCTCACGGATCAGGCGAAGACTCAAGGGGAGGGTCTGGAGGAGTTCGACACCCCGGGTCAAGGCAGCGATGTAGTTGGAGACTTCCTGCACATCCTCTACTGGGACGCCCGGCGCGGCGCTATTCTCGTGCAGCAACAGATCAGAGAGGGACGATTGCGTGCCTTCGATCTGACTCGAGAGCACCGCCTCCTTGCGGACGTAGCTGTACAGCAGATCGTCAGGGCCAGGCAGCAAGCGGCCGATGCCGTCGAGGCGGCCGAGCGCCAGGCCGGCGAGCTCAATGCGTCGCTGGAGTGCCTCGTCAATCACCAGGGCCGGCTCAGGCGGGAGTGGGCGAGGCACAAACGCCCGGTAAGCAGCCGGGCCAGTTCCCTGCCTGACCCATTGGCCCGCCCGCTGTCAGCCCGCCTGGGAAGTGGGCCTGATGGTAAAGGATCGGCGTCGCGACATCCTCTCTAGTAAAGCACGTGGCCATTTTCTTTACTACACGTTTTGACACGACCTGCGAACCATATCCGGCGCGAAGGCCGCCGCGACCGGCCGATTCACCACATCGCGACTGGTCGGGTTCGTGTCCGCCGCACTGGGTACGAAAATCACGGTCGTCCGCATCGTGTCAAGGTCGCCGAGCGAACGAGCGGTCTGACCCCGCTATACTCGCGCGATGCGAATGCTCAAGGCCTTGGCGCTTGCCGTAGCGGGCGCCGCGATCTGCGCGGCGACCGTCAGTGCCGTGACACGAGTGCCGTCGAGAGACGGCCAGTTCTGGGACATCCAGGACACGTCGCCCTGGTCGCAAGACAGCGGCGGCATTGCCACCGGCGGCCGCGCCAACCCCTTCAACGGATTCGGCTATCTCAAACTCCAGGTGCGCCGTGCCGACAACGCGTTGCTCGTCAGTAACTCCTACTTGCGCGGCTTCGGCCTGCATCACGACGGTGCCGGGCGCTTCGATTCGGTCACGCCCGTCCTGCACGAAGGCATCCTGACGTCGCGCGGAATCACGACATCGAAGGACACCCTCTACCTCCGCTACTTCGACAGCTTTACCAACACCACGGCTGAAGATCGCACCGTGCGCGTCGCCTGGGGCGGGGCGGTGGGCGCGGTGGATGACGGCGGACGCGTGACGGTCGCCGCCACCTCGAGTGGCGATCGACAGATCGATACGGCCGACAGCTTCGTCACCATGATGCAGAACGCGAACGGCGCCGCCAATCCCCTTGACGGTCCGTCTGGTCATGGGCCGTCCGCGCATGTGCTGGGGACGCGGCGAGGTGCGTTCACCTCGGTGGGCGACATGTATGGCGACCCGTTCGATGGCGTGTGGCCCGGGTTCGACACGTCGCACATCGGCTACGTGTTCACGCTGAGGCTGCGTCCAGGACAGACCGCCGCGCTGGTGACGTTCGTCGTCAAGGGACTGAGCGAGGTCTACGACCCGAGGGGCGGTTATCCGATCTCTTTCAAGGATGCGCTGGTAACGGGCGATGCGGTGTACGCCGGGCCAGACGCGAGAATACCGGCCGCGGGATCGGAGATCGCTCACGTCACGGCGGTGGCGAAGCAGCTGGTGGCCGCGCCCGATCTTCGCGGCCTCACGGCACTGTAGCGATCGCAGATCGTCAACTGGTCGACGAATGTACCGGCCCCGCCAGGGTTTACGGTGTTCGAGAAGAGCGTGACCGAACTGCAGGAGGCGATGACCCGCAACGTGGTCACGTCCGAAGACATTACCAACGAGTATCTGGCTCGACTCTCACGGTACGACCGGCACGGTCCGACATTTCGCTCGGTGCTATCGATCAACCCGCGTGCGGTGGCCGATGCGCGCGCCAGGGATGCCGAGCGCGCCAGTGGCCGCGTGCGGAGCCCGTTCCACGGCGTGCCCGTCGTGTTCAAGGACAACATCGATGCGACGGAGCTCCCCAGCACGGGCGGCTCGCTCGCCCTCGTCGATCACCGGCCCCGGCTGGACTCGCGCGTGGCAGCCGGCATGAAACAGGGCGGCGCCGTGGTCCTCGGCAAGGCCAACCTCGACGAGTTTCCCTTCGGTGATTTTGGCATCAGCACGGTCGGCGGCACGGTCGGCAATGCCTACGATCCGTCGCTGAGCACCGCTGGCTCGAGCGGCGGCAGCGCCACGGCGGTCGCTGCCAGTCTCGCGGCGCTCGGCTTCGGCACCGACACCTGCAACTCGCTGTCGAACCCCAGCGCGTTCGCGTCGCTCGCCACCATTCGCACCACGCGCGGCTTGACCAGCCGGGCCGGCGTCATGCCCCTCAACACGTTCAACGACGCAGTTGGCCCCATGGCGAAGTCCGTGCGAGATGTGGCCCTGGCGCTCGACCTGGTGACGGGACCGGATCCCGAGGACCCGGTCACCGCCGCGGCGGCGTCGCACATTTCCGGATCCTTCGCGCAAGGACTGGATGCGGCGTCCCTCAAGGGCAAGCGCATCGGCGCGCTTCGTCAGCGGTTCGTCGGCTTCACCGGCGAGCGCGAAGTGGCGGACAACATGGAACGTGTCATCAAGGAACTGCAATCCGCCGGCGCCATCGTCGTTGACGTCGCCATCGCGGACTACGACGCCAAGTACGCGGCGGCCCGCGGAGCAGCGCCTGGGTCACTGCGGGATGGATGGGCGGCGTACCTGTCGCGCGGCGCCAAGCCCGGGGACAAGGTGCTGACGATCCAGGACCTGTTGGCGTCTGGCAAACTCGCGCCCGTGAGCGCGCGCCGCTTCGAAGGTGCGCTGGTGCCGGTGCCGACGGGCGCCGCGCTGGACGAGGCCACGCGCCGGTTCTACGCCGGCCGCGAAACCTTCCGCCAGATCTTCGTGAACCTGATGGATCAGCAGAAGCTCGATGCGATCCTGTTTCCCGCCAATCAAGCCCGCCCGCACACGCACGAAGGCGGTCTCGAACGGTACGGCTCTGAACCGGGTACGTGCGAGGAAAGTGCGGCGACTGGGTTGCCGCAGGTCACCGTGCCCGCCGGCTTCATCGGCGGACGGTATCCCGTTGGCATCTCGCTGCTGGGCCGTATGTGGGACGACAAGCGCCTGCTGGAACTCGCTGCAGCCTATGAACGCGCGACGCATCACCGCCGCCCGCCAGCGACCGTCAAGTAGGGGTCCGTCCTGGAACGGCAGCAGCTTCTCTTGAGGGCATGGCATGAATACTTCAGCGTCTCTGAATGAGATTGGCGAGGCCCGGGCTCAGCGCGTGTCCGTGACCGAGGATTCGCTCATCGTTGAGCTCGTGGACGGCGGTACCGTCACCGTTCCCGTGACGTGGTATCCGCGCCTGGCCCATGGCACTCCAACCGAGCGCGCCCACTGCAGGCTGATCGGCGAAGGCGAGGGCGTCCATTGGCCTGCTCGCAGGACGGCGGTCCGGCGAATCACCAGCGTCGTTACGGAGATGGTTCGAGTCTCGCAAGCGATGACGCACCCCACTCAGGGAATCGCTGTCCCAGGTGGGACGGAGTAGATCCACGTCATCACCTCGGAAAGCACCGCGGACATGTTCCAGTTCGAGATGGGATTGCCCATGACATCGGATCCCGATGGCGTGTGCCCTGAGAGGCCCAGAATATGACCGAGGCCGTGAGCCAGGCCAATCTTCCACTCGCCGTTGGGCGCGCAACGGGGTTCATTCAGGTAGTGACCGAATCCAGACGTGAAGACGAAATCGCTACCATGCCGGGGACCTTCAACGCCACACGCACCAGCCGGTACTCCCTCGCCGCTGAGGTCAAAGACCACGTCGGCCGCGCTTGGGCCGGAGGCCACCGAGAATCTGACCCGGCCCGCCGTGGCCGACTCCCACATCGACATGGCGTCTCGTAGACCCTGGGATCGAAAGCCTGCATCAGCCCAAACCCGAATCGGAAAATTAGTCCAGCGGACGATGCCCCTGCCGCGACCGTAGCTGTTTTGATTCAGATCACGGACGTAGTTTCTGGCCTGGGCCGAGATCGGCGGTGTGGGCGTGGGGTTCGGCGCGGGCGCCGGCGGCGTGGGGTTGGGAGCCAATCGCGTGTCCAGGTCAACGCCTTCGGTTCCACGCATGAAGGTAAACTCTCGGTCCAACGTGCTCGACGTGGGATGAGAGTACCTGACCACGAACGTGGTCGACAGAATGCGCCGCAGCCGATACTGGCCGTTATCAACCCCCGTGGCAACAAGGCCCTCAAGGAGGAGATCGAAGCGGACGCTCGGCGACGCAAGCGCCTCGGCTTCCAGTGTGCGGAGGACGTGCGTTACCACGAACGCACGGCTAGCGAGCGTGTCAACGGTCGCCTCAAAGACGAGTTCGGCGGTCGCTATGTCCGCGTCCGTGGTGCCGCCAAGGTGATGTGCCACTGCATGTTCGGCGTCCTTGCACTGACAGGCGATCAGTTGCTTCGACTGCTCCCGTAGCGCCGACGTCGCGCCGCTCCCAATGCGACCTGCTAGCGGTGGCCCGGAGGGCGGCGCTCGGCTGCCTGCCGCCCGGATCTACCCATAGGCTATGCCAACGGCCCTGTGCTCCTCGCTCAACCAGTGGGCGCTGCACCAACATGTAGGGAGATGTGGGACGAAGCTCAACACGCCAAGAGTTTTGCAAGCGGCTCCACTCCCAAACTGTTCACGGCAAGTGGCTGGCGGCGAGCTTTCGAGCCACGCGAATGACGTCGTCAGGTGAGAGCGGCAACCTCGGCGGCGAGGAGATGTTGCCACTGCTCGAGACTCCCGAAACCGCCCGCGCGAAACTGGTGATCAATCGGCCCGCTCCCAGCGAGCCGGAGGTGCCAGCCCCGGTGAAGTTTCCCCTGAAGGTTTGACTCGAGCCGCCGTTATTAACGGTGACGACATAATTTGTCGAGGCCACGCCACAGCTGCTCCAGTAATTCAGTCGAACGGTATAGGTCCCAATCGGCGCGCGTCCCTGGAGCCATCGAATGTTCTCGTTGTTCGTATTGTCGATCTGGCAGCCTGCGTTCGAATCAAGGTCCAACTGACCGCCGCTCGCCGATATCGTATTGCCGTAATAGATCTCTTCGCCGGTTGGGTCGACGACGTGGAGGTCAACATCGCTTGGTGCGTCCCACGATGCACTGACCTGGACGTCACCGGTCGACGCGGGAACTAAGCGAGTCTGGACCGCATTGTACGGTCCGACCGGGCCAGTGCTGGTTGCCACCGCATAGACGAAATCAAACGACGATGCCGGTATCTGCCTGGCAAGACTGACGAGGATGGTCGTATCGCTGGTTGGTGACGTCAGGCGGAGCTCCCAGTACCCTCCCACTCCACCGGGCACAGCGGCGACAAAAATATATATAACCTGGAACGGTGAGGCCGAGCGAATCCGAACTTGGTTCGATCCGCCGTTGATAACGCTATTGTTTGACGTTGGCGTGGCGGCCGGGCCGCTGCCTGCCGTTGGCGCACTACCGGACCGAAATGTCGCTTGAGTGCCGTCGGCGCCGCTCGCGCCAGCGATGAAGCTCGACACCGTATAACTGGGTTGCGGCGCGGCAGCTGGCGCGGGTGTCGGCGTCGTCGGACTTCGCGGTGACGAACCACCACACGCGGCAGCGAGCAGGCAGCAAGCACAGACAAGGATTCGTTTCATAGACGCTCGCTCTGAAAAGGGGTCTGAAGGCTACTACTGCCGGACCATCTGAAACCGGCAGTTCGGGCCCCCGTTCCCGTTACATTCACCTGTAATTCGATCGGGTCGGGATCTACTACGGAGTCAACAACTTACAAGGAATTAGACCGCGAAAGCGACGCCTCCACTAGTTAATGGTACGCTTCAGATTGTCTAGAGTCCAAAGCGAAACCAAAACCAAGATGAGGGAGGCGTCGTGGGTATAGTGCACCAGTTTTCTGTCCAAGGCAAGCCAGCCACTGAAGCCAGCCACTGAAGCCACAGCAATTCTAAATGTGGCCATGCCCCCTGTGGCGAGGGGACGGGCTTGATCGACGCTATTGATTTATGGGGCCCAGGGGGGCCGGACAAAAGCCGGCGTGTGCGGTATAAAAGGTTGGGACCCTCTGAGTGAGGCGACTCCAGCTTGGCCGATCCAGTTCGATCCACCCGCAAGAGCTTCTGTGTTGAGCGTCAGGTTGATGCGCTCACGGGGCTGATGCGGCAGTTTCCGGACCAACGCACCGGAAAGAATCTGGTCTACCGCATTGAAGACGCCGCCTTGGGTGCCTTTGCCGTTTTCTATACGCAATGCCCTTCGTTTCTGGCCCATCAAACGGTCATGGCACAAGCCAAGGGCCAGAGCAACGCGCACACGCTGTTTGGCCTGCGCAAAATTCCGACCGACAACCACATCCGCAGCCTGCTCGA
>JBCKZH010000054.1:0-22483 GCA_038919385.1 Vicinamibacterales bacterium
CTTGACAGAAACTTGTCCGTCCGCCCATCCGGAAGTGCTTGAATAGCGGCGGGCACGAGGCATGAAGAACGAACGTCTTTGGCGCGGCAGTTCGCGCAGACTCACGCTGCTGCTTCTGGCGGTCGCGGTGCCTCCCGCCGCCACGCTGGTCTGGCTCGGCCTGCAACTGCTCCAGCAAGACCGCTCGCTCCTCGCGCAACGCGACCTCGAGCGTCGTCAGGTCGCGACCGAAGTGGTGATCCGTTCGTTGGAGCGATCGCTGGCCGAGGCGGAGCGCCGCCTGTTCGAAGGTCCCGTCCCCGAAGGCATGGTGCGGTTCATGCTGTCGGCGCAGGGCGTCGAGGCGCAGCCGGCCGATCGCGTGCTGTGGCTCCCGGTTCCGCGTCTGACACAGGTCGCCGAAGAACGCCAGTTCGCCGAGGCAGAAAGACTCGAGTTTCAAGGAAGCCCCGAGCGCGCGCTCATTCTCTACCAGGACGCGGCACGTTCACCGACACCCGCGGTTCGAGCCGGCGCGCTCCTGCGTGTGGGGAGAGTCCGGCGACTGCAGAGACGATGGGACGAGGCGCTGAACGCGTATCGGAGTCTCGCGGGCATCGGCGACGTGGCCATCGAAGGCGCGCCCGCGGATCTGCAGGCGCGCCGGGCGTCCTGTGCCATTCTCGAGGAATCGGGCCGGACCGAGGCATTGGCGCGTGAGGCCGCGGGGCTCGAAGCCGACGTGCTGGCCGGCCGATGGACACTCGACCGGCCCGCGTGGGAGTTGACAGCCAGCGAGATCGAGCGTTGGACCGGCCACGCGTTGCCGGTATCGGCGGAACGGAGGATGTTTTCGGCCGTCGCCGATCTGATGTGGAACGAGCGCCAGCGAGAGGGCCAGCCCCGGCGGGTCGTCGTCGTGGAAAATACGCCGGTCACCGTGCTGTGGCGAACGCAGGGTGCGAAAGCGGCGGCGCTGGCGATGTCGCCAGCGGTCTTGCGTGCGTGGACCGGCAACGCGATCGCGAATGGTCCGACTGCAGGGGTAACTTTGAGCGTGCTCGCCGTGTCCGGTGAACTTCTCGCCGGACCTGCTCCGAGGGCAGGATCTGCAACGGTGAAGGCGCCGGCTTCCGAAACCGGACTGCCCTGGACGCTCGTCCTCAGTCCCGGCGACCGATCGCCCGCGACCGGCGAGCTCGCGAGCCGTCAGCGTTTGCTGTCGGTGGGGCTCGCGGCCATTTTGCTGTTCCTCGCCGGCGGCAGCTATTTCCTGTGGCGTGTCATGCAGCGCGAGCTCGCGGTGGCTCGCCTGCAAACCGATTTCGTGTCGGCCGTGTCGCACGAGTTCCGTACGCCTCTGACATCGCTGCGGCACGTCACGGAACTGCTCGGGGAGAACGACGACATGCCCCGGGAGCGGCGCAAGGCGTTTTACGAGGCGCTCGACCGCAACACCGAGCGCCTGCATCGCCTCGTCGAATCGCTGCTGGATTTCGCCCGCATGGAAGGCGGCAGGAAGCCCTACGACCTGCAGCCCGTGGACGCCGGTGCGCTGGCGGCCCAGGTGGTCGCCGACTTTCAGAAGCAAGTCGCGTCGCGCGGCTTCTCGATCGACCTTGATGTCGAGCCGGCCGCCGACGTTCTGTTGCGGGCTGATGCGTCATCGCTCACCAACGCGCTCTGGAATCTGCTCGACAACGCCGTGAAATATTCGCCGGATCACCACGTCGTTCACGTCTCGGTCCACGTCCATCCCGCAGGCATCGCCATCTCCGTGCGGGACCATGGCCTCGGCATTCCGGCCCATGAGCGGAAGAAGATCTTTCACCGATTCGTTCGCGGCGAGAAAGTCAGCCGGCTCGGCATCAAAGGTACTGGGCTTGGACTCGCGATGGTCTCGCACATCGTCCACGCCCATGGCGGCACCATCGAGCTCGATTCCGAGGAGGGCGCTGGCAGCACCTTTCGACTGGTCTTCCCATCCTTGCCTCAAGATCCGTCGGAAGCCGGACACTACGTGGAGGTCTAATGGCGAGAATCCTGATCGTCGAGGACGAACCGGACATCGTCTTGTGTCTCGAAGAGGACCTTCATCGTCAAGGCCACGACACCCGGGTGGCCACGGATGGCGCGCAGGGACTCGAGCTCGGCACACACGGCGCCTGGGATCTCATTCTGCTCGACGTCATGTTGCCGAAAATGGACGGCTTCGACGTCTGCAGCGAGCTGCGCAAGGCGGGCGTTGCGACGCCGATCATTCTGCTTACCGCGCGGGCCCAGGAAGCCGAAAAGGAGCTCGGGCTGGACTCGGGCGCCGACGACTACGTCACCAAGCCGTTCAGCCTGCGCGAGCTGCGCGCCCGCATTCGCGCGCAACTGCGCCGGGCCGCGCGCAATGGCGAACAGCTGTGCCGTTTCGGCGAGTGTGAAGTCGACTTCGACAGAGCGGAGCTGCGGCGGAACGGTCAGCCGGTGGAGATCACGCCACAGGAGCTTCGGCTGCTGGGCGTGTTCCTCAAGAACCGCGGCCGGGTGCTCAGTCGCGATCAGCTGATTGCATCGGCCTGGGGGCACGGCGTGGCGATCACCAATCGCGCCGTCGACACGCACGTCTTCAATCTGCGCAAGAAGATCGAGCCCGTGCCGTCGGCGCCCAGGTTTCTGGTCGGCGTGCGCGGGCTTGGTTATCGATTCCAGGACGAGAATTGACGAACTCTTAACGAACGGCTGCCGAACGATTGACAGCGACCGTTGACACTGCCCCCAGGAGGGCAGACCGATGACACGATGCATGAGAGTCACGTCGGCGTTGATGCTCGGGGCGCTGTTGAGCGTACCGGTGCAGCCGGCCGCGCAAGCGAACGCGGATGTCGCGCTTCGCGCGGCCATGGAAACGGAAACCGTCAAGGGCGACCTGAAGGGAGCCATCGAGCAGTACAAGAAGATCGCGCAAGGCGGCAATCGCGCGATCGCCGCCAAGGCGCTGCTTCGCATGGCCGAGTGCTATCAGAAGCTCGGCGATGCCGAGTCGAGCATAATCTACCAGCGTGTCGTGCGCGAGTTCGCCGACCAGACGGAGGCGGCCGCCGAAGCGCGGACGCGCCTGGCGTCGCTCCGGAGGGTCCCGGCTTCATCTGCTGGCATCATCACCCGGCAAGTGTGGACCGGCCCGCAGGTAGACATTCTGGGGTCGGTGTCCGCCGACGGCCGGTTGCTGTCCTTCGTGGATTGGGCAACGGGCGACCTTGCGATACGGAACCTGACGACCGGGGACAACCGGCACCTCACCAACAAAGGTTCCTGGGCGCAGTCCCTCGAGTTCGCCGTGTTCTCGCGCATCTCGCCGGACGGCCGGCTAATCGCCTACAACTGGTTTAATAAAAGTGGGTGGGACATTCGCGTGGGGCCCGTAGATGGCTCCTCATATCGAGCCCTGTTGTCGACCAACGCCAACGAGGATTACGCGCAGCCCGAGGCCTGGTCACCCGACGGCAAGCAGATCGTGGTCTTGCTGACAAAGGACGTCAACCAGATCGGTCTGATCTCCGTACCAGACGGCTCGCGACGCGTTCTGAAGTCGTTCGACTGGCGGACGCCCGGGAAAATGGTCTTCTCGCCAGACGGCAAGTTCATCGCGTATGACTTCCCGCCGGCCGAGGACTCGCCGGAGCGTGACATCTACCTGCTGGGCGCCGACGGCAGCCGTGAGGTGCGCCTGGTCGAGCACGCGGCCGATGACTATTTGTTGGGATGGATGCCCGACGGGCGAATCCTGTTTGCAAGCGACCGCAGCGGGACCTTTGACGCCTGGACCTTGCCGATGTCGGAAGGCAAGGCCCAGGGCGCGCCAGAACTCTTGAAGAAGGACCTGGGGAATGTTTCCTCGCTGGGGCTTTCGCGCGCGGGCGCCTTGTACTACGGTCTGAGCGTGGGAGGCACAGACGTCTACACCGTCCCACTCGACCCGCAAACCGGAAAGGTCGCGGGGACGCCCACGCCGGTGGCCCGGCGCTTCATCGGCACCAACAGCGAGCCGGATTGGTCGCCCGACGGCCGCCGCCTCGCGTATGTCTCGGTGAGGAGTGCGCCCGCATCGAGGGTCGGTGCCCTGGTTCTCTGTATCGCTGATCTGGAGTTGGGCCTCCAGCGTGAATTGCCCCTCCGGCTCGGATACGTCGCCCGGCCTCGCTGGTCCCCCGATGGCCGCTCCATTCTGTTCCGGGCGAACGATGAGAAGGGGCGGCGCAGTTTCTTTATGGCTGATGCGGACACGGGGCGCACCACCCTGCTCGTCCGCCGCCAGGGACTCCAAGAGGCCCGCTGGTCCCGAGACGGTAAGACCGTCTTTGTCGTGACCACCGACGACCCCACCAACAAGACCGGCCAGGCAAGCTGGATCGTGGCGCGGGACGTGGAGACGGGCGAAGAGAGGGAGCTCTTCCGGGAGACCGTGAGTGCCGACGGAGCGGGCGATGCCATGGTAGACAATCTGACGGTTTCGCCGGACGGGCGGCTGCTGGCGTTCATGGTGTCGCGAATTTCACGGTCGAGCGTTGTGATGGTCGTCTCGAGTGAAGGCGGAGACCCGCACGAGATCTTCCGTTCCAGCAGTGACTTTCAGATCCGGCAATCCGGCTTCGCCTGGACGCCGAACGGGAAAGAGATCCTGTTGGTCAAGGCGAGCGGAATGGGAGCGGAACTGTGGGCGCTGCCTGCCGAAGGCGGCAAGCCGCGGCCGTTGGGCCTGAGCATGAAGGGTCTCGGCTGGCCGGCGATTCACCCGGACGGCCGGCAGATTGCGTTCCCAAGTGGAGTGGCGGCGTCGGAAGTGTGGGCGCTTGAAAACCTCCAGCGCCAGCGTCCATAAGCAGAGCCGCGACACCGAGTGGCGTCATGGGCGAAGCGACCTTCGGCGACCTCGCGGCGTTGATCGTCGAGGCGGAGCTGGCACTGTTGGCGTTCGCGAAGCCAGTGCTCATGGCCGCGATCGCGATCCTCTGGACGACCGTGCTATGGGGCATCTACTACATGTCTCGCGCCACGCGGCGATCAGCCGGCTGCTCCAAGGCGCGACGATAGCCTGTTTCGCCGTCGCCATGGCAGCCGCAACCGGCACGCCCCAGCGGCACGCGCCCCTCGGACTGGATCTCTACATGCCGGTCCCGGAGGACAATCCGATGACGGCGGAGAAGATCGAACTGGGGCGGCGGTTGTTCAACGACCGCCGCCTCTCGCGCGACGGATCGATTGCGTGTACGTCCTGCCACCACCCTGAACGCGCGTTCTCGGACGGCCGCGCGGTTCCGGTCGGCGTCTTCGGGCGCCAGGGTCGCCGCAACGCTCCCGCGATCGTCAATCGCGGCTACGGCCGCGCGTTCTTCTGGGACGGGCGCGTGCGGACCCTCGAAGAGCAGGTCCTCAAGCCGATCGAAGACCCGAACGAGATGGACCTGCCGGTCGCCGATGCCGCGGGTCGCGTCGGCCTGACGCCCGAAGACCTGTCGCGCGCGCTGGCCAGCTACGTGCGCTCGATCCTGTCGGGCGACTCTCCCTACGACCGCTTCGTCAACGGCGACCGCACGGCGCTCTCACCCGAGCAGCAGGCGGGCCTGCAGATCTTTCGCGGCACGGGCAACTGCACCGCCTGTCACGTCGGACCGAATTTCACGGACGAGCGGCTGCACAACACGGGCGTCGCGTGGCGCCAAGCGACAGGCTCAGGGCAGGCCACGGGATACTTTGCCGACCCGGGCGCCGGCAACGGCACGTTCAAGACGCCGACGCTTCGCGAGGTCGCGCGCACGTCGCCGTACATGCACGATGGCAGCCTCGCCACGCTCGAAGACGTCGTCGAGTTCTACGACGGCGGCGGGCGCCCGAATCCGCACATCGATCCTGAGATGCATCCGCTGCGGCTGACTGTCGAAGAGAAGCGGGCCTTGGCGGCGTTTCTGACGTCTGTCTCCGGAACGATCCGTGAGGGCGCCGACCAGCGCTAGACCTCAGGGACCAGGCTCCCTTTACTCGTAGCTCGTGACCTTCCGTGACCGTCTGCTGGCAACGATCCGCGCGGCGTGCCCGTCGGCCGCCATGCAGCGGTGAGGCAGCGGCTGTCCGAGCTGTCCGAGTTTCGCCCTTCACCTGACGAGCCCTCGGTCTGGACGCCCCGCTCGCCAGACTTGCTCGAGCTCAATTTCGTCGGGATGGACCCCGAGCAGGATCCGGCTGAAGCGTACGTGCTCGACGATGACCAGCTCCCGCTGCTCGTGTGCGGTGCCCTGTCGCTGGTGGCTCCCGGTGCCGAGATCGAGATCGCGGGAACACGTGTCCGTCTACCGCGACTCGCTGGCCTGCTCCTCGAGAAGCTGGTGACGGATCGGACGGGGGAGACAGGGAGAACGGGATCTGCTATGAACCCGTCACTCGAGCGGCGCGTCCACTAACTGCGCTCCCGCGTGTTGGTCCGGTCGTGGAACTACCGGCAGCGCCGGCATGCCCGGGGCATCTGGTTCCGGTTTCTGTCGACAGCCGGATGTGCTGAATCAACTCGAGCGCGCGCGTTTGCGTGGCGTTGGGTGTGGTGACGATCTCGAACGTCGGCGCATCGGGCCCGGCGTTGGGCGTGCGGCAGGTATTGCGCACGATCGTGGCAAGTTCACCGAGCAAGGTCGCGAAGCTGTGCACCGGCGTGCCGTCATCCAGCGCGCGGCGGGCCACCTTGGCCAGCGCGGCCTTGGAGCGCGTGGCTGGCGCGACGGGGTCGCGCGTGGTCTTGGCCTGCTGGTCGGGGTCGGCGAACATCAGCGCGCGCCACGCCTCGCGCAGGTGCCACTCGACGTACTGGTTGATCACCTTGCCCACGCGCAGCCCGATCTCGTCGGCGCCGGCGAGCTTGGCGGCATTCACGCGGGCCTTGATCTTCTCCAGGTTGCGCTCGGTGGCCGCGAGCAGCGCCTCGCGCTTGTGCGCGCGCAGCTTGGCCAGCTCCGGATTGCGGCACGCCACCAGCCGCTCGCCCGGATAGTCCGGTGACCGCAGCTCGATCAGATTGCGCTCGTCGAACAGCCCCAGCTGCAACTGCCCTTGCTCGACGAGCGCGCGGATCGACACGCTCCCGAGCGCGGTGATCCAGCCGATGCCGTCGGCCTCGCGCAGTTCCTCGATCGCCTTGCTGGAGATCATGCCGCGGTCGCCGACCATCACCATGCGCTCGATGCCGAACTCCTCGCGCAGCCGCTTGACCTCGGGCATGAAGGTGCGGCTGTCGGCGGTGTGGCCCTCAAACACCGACACCGCCACCGGGCAGCCGCGCCCATCGGTGAGCAAGCCGTAGTTGACCTTGCAGCAGGCCCTTCGTGCCGTCGCGGCTGTAGCCGAGCCTGGCCAGCGGACAGGTCGTGCCCTCGACGTAGCTGGACGACAGGTCATAGAGCACCAGGCCGCCGGCACTCAAGTGGCGCGCGGCGAGCTTCGGGTGTGGGGCGAGGATGCGCGCGGCCACCATCGCCAGCACCACGTCGCATTCGCGACAGGGCTTGGAGGCGATCAGCGACGCGAAGCCCACGCGCTGCATGGCCAGCGCCACGGCCTGCGCATGTCCATGCGCAGGCGACGCGGTGATCTCGAAGGACTGCGCCACCGGCGGCCATGCCTCATCGCGCAGCGCCGCGCGCATGGCCGCGATCTGCGCCGCCGACAGGCTCGACAGATTGGCCAGCGTTCGTTTGCAGACCTTGTGGCCCTCGCGATAGGACTCGCGCAGCAGCACCGTGGGCGGCGAACCCCGATTCGGCACGACATGAATGTGCATGCCTACATACAGACGACCAAAGGCCCCCCCCCCATCTCCTTGATTCGCGAGGGCTTACCTGTTTGTAAGCCGCTCAGCGGCGGAGACACTTCGGTTTAGCCGCAACACCGACCTGGCGATTGTCGCCGAGAGTGCCAACCTCATCCGCCTGCGAAAGGCGCTGTCGGAACTTCAGGCCGAATCGATTGCCGTACCGCCGTTGGCGTTGAAGTACCTTCGCCGGGGCCATGCCGTCCATTTTCGCTGCCACCATCCCGAGGCCTTGCGCATGCGGGTGGATGTGATGGCCAGAATGCGTGGCGTGGCCGGATGCACGACGCTGTGGCGCCGCCTGCGCGCACCACCATCGAACTTCCGGACGGCACCATCTGCGACTTGCTGTCGTTGCCTGACCTCGTGCATGCCAAAACACCCAGCGCGACAAGGACTGGCCGATGCTCAGGCGCCTGATCGAGGCGCATTACTTCCGAGCACCGTCACCGAGCCAACGCCGCCCAGGTGACATTCTGGCTTCGGGAGCTCCGCACGCCGTCGTTGCTGGTTGAACTCGCGCAACGCCATCCCCGATTGTGCCGCCGCCTTCGCCGCCAGCGTAGAATGCTCCATGCCGCTGATCGACGCACTGCTTCCAGAATTCGACCGTGAGATGGGTCTCACCCGCAAGCTGCTCGACCGGGTGCCGGATGGCCAGTTCAACTGGAAGCCGCACCCGACGAGTGTCAGCCTGGGCCGCCTGGCCGAGCACCTCGCGGAGATGCCGCTCTGGGCGACCACGACGATGACCCAGGGCGCGCTCGACATGACAACGCCGCGGCCAGTGGACTATAAGTCGCCAGCCACACGCGCCGAAGTGCTCGCGATATTCGACGCCAACCTCAAGGCGGGCCGCCCGCACCTCGTCAACAAGACCGATGGCGAGTTCGACGCGCCGTGGACGCTCAAGGCCAGTGGCAAGGAGATGTTCACCATGCCCAAGGCGTCGGTGATGCGCGCCTTCGTGCTCAACCACATGATCCATCACCGCGGCCAGATGACGGTTTACCTGCGGATGTTGGGCGTGCCCATTCCCTCGATCTACGGTCCTTCCGGCGACGAACGGCCGCCGATATAAAGACAAGACAGCCACCGATTAGGCGCAGATTGGACCCAGATTAGGGCCCATTGGCCTTTCAGGAACCCGTCCTGGAGGTTCCGAAATCTATGACTAATCGGTGTCTAATCTGTGGCCTGTTTTCCGTTAGTCGGTGGCTGTTTTCGGGTAATCTGCGGCCCATGGCCGTATCTCGTCGCGACTTCGCCCGTCTGTTTGCTGCCGGTGGCTCTGCCGCTCTGTTCGCCGATCCGGTTTGGGCGCGGACGGCACCGCAGGCGCCGCCTTTCTCGGCGGCCACTGCCGGCACCGGCGAGGCGTTCTGGAAGAACGTCCGCGCGCAATTCGTGATGCCTGCGGACCTGGGCGTGCTGAACGCGGCCAACCTCTGCCCCGCGTCACGTCCGGTGCTCGAGGCGCTGCGCCGCGAGACCGACAGCGTTGACCGAGACCCCTCGGGCCAGAACCGCGCGCGGCTCATGGGCGAGAAGGAGAACACGCGCAAGGCCCTGGCCGAGTTCCTGCGCGTGACGCCCGAAGAAATCGTCATCACGCGCAATACCAGCGAGGCCAACAACATGGTCTCGAGCGGACTCGACCTCAAGGCCGGCGACGAGGTGATCGTCTTTGCCGACAACCACCCGAGCAACCTGGTGGCGTGGAACGAGAAGGCCAAGCGCTTTGGCTTCACCGTCATCACCATCCCGCAGGTCAACCCGCACCCGGGCATGGAACACTACACCGCCGCCTACACCAAAGCGATCACACCGCGCACCAAAGTGCTGACCTTCACTCATCTCACCAGCTCAGTGGGCGACCTGTTCCCGGCCAAGGAACTGTGCGCACTGGCGCGCGAGCGCGGCATCCTGTCGCTGGTTGATGGCGCGCAGACTTTCGGCCTGCTCGATGTCAACCTTGCCGACATCTCACCGGATTTCTACACCGGCAGTGCACACAAGTGGCCATGCGGCGCGCGCGAATGCGGCGTGCTCTACATCAACGCGCGGACCCACACGAAGATCTGGCCCTCGATCTACAGCGCCTATCCAGGCGCGGTCGGCATTTCGAAGACGTTTGAGAGCTTCGGCCAGCGCGACGAGGCGACGATGATCGCCCTGCGCGAGGCGCTGCAATTCCAGACCAAGGTCGGCCGCGCGGCGATCGAACAGCGCTCGCGATCGCTGGCGAATCAGCTGATCGCCGGCCTGTCGAAGTTGCCGGATGTCAAGGTGTGGACGTCGCCGAATCCGGCGCTGAACGCGGCCGTGGTGTCGTTCCAGCCTGGCTCGCTCAACGCGGCGAAGCTCGGTCAGGTGCTCTACGAGAAGGACAAGATTGGCACCGCAGGACGCGGCGCCGGCGATCGTGGCGGGCTGCGCGCCTCGCCGCACTTCTACAACAGCCCCGAAGAGGTCGATCGTCTCATCGGGGCTGTCGGCAAGTATCTGAAGTCGGGGGTCTAGGCAACCCTGAAGAGTTGCCCCCACCGCTACGCGTTACTTCCGCAGCGTGGGATAGGTGATCCCGAGCTGCTCGAGGTGACCTTGGTGTTGGTCATCAGGGCCGCGCCCTCGGCCATCTTGTTGCCAATCTCGACCAGCTCCTTGATGTGCGGCTGATCGATCTCGCGGCAATAGAACCAGATGCTGGCATTGCGCGGGACGACGTTCGGCTGGTCGCCGCCGTTGGTGATGATCGAGTGCGAGCGATGCGACAAGCGCAGGTGTTCGCGGCGAAATTCCAGCCCACGCTCATCAATTCCACCGCGTCGAGGGCCGAGCGGCCGCGCCAGGGCGCGCCGGCGCTGTGCGCCGTCTCGCCTTCGAACGTGTACTCGATCGACACCAGGCCGGTGCCACGTTGCTGGCCCCAGCCGGTGCTGAGGTTGCCACCCACATGCGTGAACAGGTTGACGTCGACGTCCTTGAACATGCCGTCGCGCACGAACCAGGCCTTCGATGCCACCAGTTCTTCGGCCACGCCCGGCCACAGGATGATCGTGCCCGGCAGCTTGTCGCGCTCCATGATCCGCTTCACGGCGATGGCGGCAATGATGTTCAGCGGCATGCCGGTGTTGTGGCCCTCGCCGTGTCCCGGCGCGCCTTCGACGATCGGGTCGTGGTACGCCACGCCCGGCTTCTGCGACGACTGCGGAATGCCGTCGATGTCCGAGCCCATGGCAATGACCGGCTTGCCCGAGCCGTAGGTGGCCACCCAAGCCGTGGGAATGCCGGCCACCCCGCGCTGGATCTTGAAGCCGAACTTCTCGAGTTGCGCCGTCAGGTAGCGTGAGGTCTCGACTTCCTGTATGCCCAGCTCGCCGAAGCTGAACACCGAGTCCACCATCTCCTGGGCCCACTTGGCCATCTCGTCCACGCCCTTGACCGCTTCGGTCTTGTAGCCGGCGAGCTTGGCCGGCTGCGCCACAGCCGGTGACGCGCCCAGTGACAGGGCCAGCAGAATCACAACAACGAACAGGTGTTTCATTGATCTCATCTCGAATCCTCTCGGCGAACCTGACGGGAAGTTGAATCGCACCTGACGGGAGCTTGACGCTTGCCGGGAAGGCACGTTCTGTCGGGAGGGTACTTCTCGACGGGATTCCCGACAAGCATTTCCTCCCGGCATGGAGTGTCGTCCCGACGTGAAGTGCCTTCCCGACAAGGAGTGCCCCCCGTCAGAATCTCGGAGTGACACCGAGATTGAACATGATGAATGCGTATATGTCGGCGGTCGCCTCGATCTGCTTGGTGACGTTGCTGGCGCCGTGGCCCGACTTGGTATCAATGCGAATCAGGACCGGACGATCGGGGCTCGCCGACTTCTGCAGCGTCGCCGCGTACTTGAACGAATGCGCGGGTACCACCCGGTCGTCGTGATCGGCCGTGGTCACGAGCGTCGCCGGATAGGTTCCCCCGGGCTTGATGTTGTGGAGCGGTGAATAGGCATGGAGCGCCTTGAACTCCGCGGCGTGGTCGCTCGAGCCGTAATCGGCAATCCAGTTCCAGCCGATGGTGAACTTGTGGAACCGCAGCATGTCCATCACGCCGACCTGCGGGATGGCGACGCGGAACAGGTCCGGCCGCTGGTTGATCACGGCGCCGACCAGCAGGCCGCCGTTCGAGCCGCCCTGGGCGGCCAACTTCGCTGGCGACGTGTATTTGTTGGCGATCAACCACTCCGCCGCGGCGATGAAGTCGTCGAACACGTTCTGCTTCTTCAGCTTGGTGCCGGCGTCGTGCCAGGCCTCGCCGTACTCGCTGCCGCCGCGCATGTTGACGCTGGCATACACGAAGCCCTGCTCGAGCAACGCGATGCGCAAGGAGTTGAAACCGGGCGTCGTCGCAATGTTGAAGCCGCCGTAGCCGTACATCAGCGTCGGGTTGTTGCCGTCAAGCACCATGCCCTTCTTGTGAACCAGGAACATCGGCACCTTGGCGCCGTCCTTGCTGGTGACGAACACCTGCTTGGTGTCGTACTGATTCACGTCGAGGCCAGGAACCTCCGGAGCACGGAACAGCGAGCTCTTCCGCGCGGCCACGTCGTAGCGAAAGATCGACGTCGGATAGGTGAACGACTGGAACGTGTAGAACAGCGAGGTGTCGTCCATGTTGCCGGCGAACCCGCTGGCGCTGCCGAGGCCTGGCAGATCGATTTCGTTTTCGAGCGCGCCTTCCAGGTTGTGCACATACACCTTGGAGGCGACGTCCTTCATGTAGGTGGCAACCACCTTGCCGGCCGCGACGCGCACGGTGTCGATGGTGTCGGCCTTCGGGGCGATGATCGTCTTCCAGTTGGCAGGAGCGGGGTTCGCCGGATCGATCCGGACCACCCGGCCGTTGGGCGCCTGATTGTCGGTGAAGACCATCAACTCGCCGCGGACGCTTTCGAGCACGCTATAGGTGTCGTCGCCGATCTCGGGAATCAGCGGCGTGAACTTCGAGCCTGGCTTGGAGAGGTCCTGCACGAACAGGGCGTTGCCCTGCTTGCCGGTGCCGCGGTCCGAGACATCCAGAATGGCAAAGCGCTCGTCCTCGGTCGTCTCGAGGGTGTGGAACCGCTGCGGGTTCTTCGGGTCGCTGAACACGAGTTCATCGGCCGACTGCAACGTGCCGATGCGGTGGTAATACACCTGATGGTTCTCGTTGATCGACGACAGTTCCTTGCCCTTGGCGGGCTGGGGATAGCGGCTGTAATAGAAGCCGTTGCCGCGCCAGGCAATGCTCGACACCTTGACCCACTCGACCTTGTCGCCGAGCGTCTTGCGGGTGCCCAGGTCCATCACGTTGTATTCCTGCCAGTCCGAGCCGCTGCGCGACACGCCGTAGACCGCAAGCCGGGCGTCCTTCGACGGCGCGAATCCCGCGAGGCGCACGGTGCCATCGGCCGACCAGGTGTTGGGGTCGATCAACACCTCCGGCGTGCCATTCAGTCCCTTCTGGATGAAGAGCACGCTCTGGTTCTGCAGGCCGCTGTTCTTCGAGAAGAAGTAGTACTCCCCCTTGCGCGAGGGCGAACTGAACTTGGCGTAGTTGTAGAGCGCGTTGAGCCGCTTGGTCAGCGCGGCGCGATACGGAATCGTTTCGAGATAGGCAAAGGTGACCTTGTTCGGGGCCTCGACCCAGGCCGCGGTCTCGGCGGACGTGTCGTCTTCCAGCCAGCGGTAGGGATCCGGCACCTTGGTGCCGTGGTAGGTGTCGACGTGGTCGACTGTGCGGGTGACCGGGTACTGCAGCCCCTGTGCCGCGACCGCGCCAGACAGGGCAAGCAGGGCCACACCAACCTGGAATGTCATCTTCATACCGCCGATTCTAATCCCGGCGGCCACGGATTGAATACAGCCACCGATTAGACACCGATTCACACAGCGGGAAACTCGTCAGCTCGGCGACGACGGCGGTGAGGAGGTTCGCGGCGGTGGACTTGGAGGCAGCAAGCTGCGTCTCCAACTCGTCCACCAGCGCCATCAGTTGGTCCACTTTCGCCACGATCCGACGCTGTTCGGCGACCGGAGGAACTCCAACAGGCATCTTAGCCAGAATTCCCTGGTTAAGATTCTGCATGGTCGTCCCGACCGAGGCCCCACCGAGATATTCTCGCGCCTCAGGTGCGCCAATCAGCATTGCCAAGAAAGGCGCGTGTAACCGGGTTGGCATTCGGAGCACCAGACTTCCAGTGCCGCATAACCAACCCGCTTCCGAGTTCGTGACGATGGCGCAGCGGCCCATTTCGCCTCGCCGGGCCATCACGATATCCCCTTCGTTCAGTCGAAAGACCGCGAGGCGTTTCAGTGTGTGAGGGCTTATCGCCATTGCTTCAATAGGCACGATCTTGCCGTCCTTCAGTGAAGCAGGATTAATGACTGGCGTTCCACCGACCTGGTAGTCACTTTGGTGCAACGAACTTCCAAACGGGCCAGTCTGGAACTCCATTACAAGATCAATCAGGCGTGCCAGCGTCCATCCAGGACGGACATCGTAGGCGACCTCGTCCTCTTCTACTGGCTGCAACGGTTTGATCGGACCGAGGCGGTTGGCTTTGAGGGCAGCTAGTCTTTCGCGACCAATAGATTCCAACAGTGCTTCGGCTGGTTCGTCGTTGGGATCCTGGGGGACGAGTCTGCCTCGCACGGCAAGGGTGAGGATGGACTTACGGAGGTCGGCCGGGGAGATGGCGTAGGACGGGTGGAAGAGTAACTGGAGGTTGGCCGGCGTGGGCGCGTCGGAAAAGCGGGCCAGCGCCGCGCGGGCCAGCACGGCGTGTCGCGCGTCCCGATCCTGCTGCTGCGCCTCCAGCTGATCACACAACGCCATCAACTCATCTACCTTCGCCACGATCCGCTTCTGCTCGGCGAGAGGTGGGAGGGGGAATGGAAAGGCCACAATTTTGACCTTTGATAAGTTCGGCTGGGCTCCGCCTTCACTTGCTTCGTGGAAAGCGGCTCGCTGTGAAAGCAGGTAGTTGAACAGGTAGCGGTTCGAGACCCCTTCAGATGGGGTGCATCCACAAACCGCCTGATTGGTCACCGCTGGTTCGGCAAGAATCGCTACCTTCCCGATGGTTGCTCCATACATGGCGAATAAGACGTCGCCAGGCTGATTCCGCCTGAACGAACCAGTCTTCAGGGCTAGCTCGGTGACCGTTTCCGCTGAGACAGCCAGCGCTTGGTTATCGTTGAGTTCGCCCGATTTCAGCCAGGTAGTTCCGCCATCGTAGAAATCGTGGTTTCCCCGTGCAGGAGTTGAGCCAGAACCCCAATCACCGACTTCACCGAGGCTGGTCCACACCCACGATTCCGGAATGGTAAAGGGTGGCACGACGTAGCGAACTGGGTCCGAGTTCTGTCGCCCGATTGTGCGCTCGCTGATGAGCCGTCTCTTGTTTTTTCGGATTAGTTCGACGAGCTTGTCGGCAGGTTCATCGGTTGGAATTTGTTCAATTAGCTTTCCCTGCACTGCGAGTTGAAGTACCAGCGCCCGAATCTTCGCTACTGAATCGGGCGCGTCGGCGAACTGGTCGAACCTCTCGAAGAACGTCTCCAGCGTCATGTCTTGGCTGCTTCTTCGCGGACCCACCCATAGCCCGCCTTCTCGTCCAGCCCCAGGAACTCCAGCACGTACGGCTCCTTCAAGACGTCTTCCGGTTTCGTGATGATCTGGCCCCTCTCGGCGAGGCGTTTCACGCCCGCCTTGTCGCGGCTGAGGGCGAGGCGTTCGTAGAGTGCCGAGGCTTTCTGGCGCTCGTCCTCGTTCTTGATGGTCAGGAGCAGAACATAGTGGGACCAGCTCAGAGTGAAGGGAGATTTCCGAGACGGAGTCTCGGAAATCAGGGCGGGCACCAATTCGGCAGACAGTGTCTGCTGAATTCGCGGACTGAATTGTGCAGAAGGCTTCTGCACAATTCGGAGGCGCCCAGAATAGTCCAGGAAGAATCGCCGCATGTAGTCCAGGTTCCGCTTCGAAAAACCACGCCCAAATTCACGGGTCAACCGGCCTGCCAACGAGCGCACCACCAAGTCGCCATATCCCGCCCGCTTCTTGCCTTTCTGCTCGTACTGCACAATGCGGCGGCCGATCTCGAAGTTGGTCATCACCTGCAGGGTGTTGACGACGGACGCGGCGCCACGACGGGCGGACTGGATGAGGCGCCGCACCTCAGTGATGAGCGGCCCAAGGCCGGCGGCCGCCTTCTTCTTCATCGCGTGAGCGCCTCCATCAACTGCGCCTTCAACTTCTTGCGTGTTTCGGCAATCTGGGCGAGGAGCCGTTCGTACTCGGGCAGCAAGTGGTCCACGTCGCCGGGGCCGGTGTCAGCCTTGTTCGGGTTCTTCAGGTCGAGGTTGAAATTGCCGGCCTTGATCGTCTCGATCGAGACACGCCAGGCCTGCTCGTTCTCCACTCGGGATTTGAAGCCGTCTTTCGCCGACCCCCACCAGGCGCGCTCGCCCTCGAACTCCTCGATGCGGATGGGTTTGCCTTTGTTGTAGCTCTTGGCGCCCGGCGGATAGGGGTGCTCGTAGTACCAGACGTGCGTGGTCGGCGCTCCCTTGGTGAAGAACAGCAAGTTGGTACGGATGCCGGTGTAGGGATTGAACACGCCGTTCGGCAGCCGAACGATGGTGTGGAGGTTGCACTCGGTGAGGAGTGCCTCCTTGATGCGCGTCTTCACGCCTTCGCCGAACAGGGTCCCATCCGGCAGCACGAGCCCGGCGCGCCCGCCGGTCTTCAAGAGCTTCATCAGCAGCACCAGGAACAGGTCGGCGGTCTCCCGGGTACGGAACTCGGCTGGGAAGTTCGACTCGATCCCGTCCTCTTCCATGCCGCCGAAGGGCGGATTGGTGACGATGACGTCCACCTTCTCCTTCGGGCTCCAGTCCCGCAACGGACGGGCCAGTGTGTTGTCGTGGTGCACGTTCGAGGGGACATCGATGCCGTGCAGCAGGAGGTTGGTCATGCACAGAACATGCGGCAGGTTCTTCTTCTCGATGCCAGCGAAGCAGTCCTGGATGGTGCGCTCGTGCGCCTCGGTCTTCGCCTGCTTGCGCAGGTGCTCGATGGCACAGACCAGGAACCCGCCGGTGCCGCAGGCGGGATCGAGGATCCTTTCGCCGAGGCGCGGATTGACCTGCTCGACAATGAACTGGGTGACGGCGCGCGGTGTGTAGAACTCGCCGGCGTTGCCCGCCGACTGAAGATCCCGGAGCAGCTTCTCGTAGATGTCGCCGAACAGGTGGAGGTCGTCGGAGGCGTTGAAGTCGATGCCGTTGACCTTGTTGATGACCTGGCGCATCAACGTGCCGTTCTTCATGTAGTTGTTGGCGTCTTCGAACACCGCGCGGATCAGCCCGGCGATCTTGTCGCCGCCGGTAGTGAGCGTCCTCAACTTGGTCAGCAGGGTGTTGTTGACGAAGTCGAGGAGGGCGTCGCCGGTGATTCCCTCTTCATCGGTAGCCCACTTCGACCAGCGCAGGCGCTCTGGAAGCGGCGACTTGTACTTGTCGCGCAGCAGTTCGAGTTCCTTCTCGCGATCGTCGAAAATCTTCAGGAAGAACATCCAGCCGAGCTGCTCCAGACGCTGCGCATCGCCGTACGTGCCGGCATCCTTGCGCATGATGTCCTGGATGGTCTTGACGATATTGGAAACGTTGGGCATGAGCTACGCGGCGTCCTGATAGAGCTGCACTTCAAGCTCCCGAATGGCGGCCAGGTAGTTCTCCTTGCCGCCGAACCAACTGATGATCTCGATGGGCGTTCCCAAGGCCGTCAGTGGATCGACCTTCAGAATCTCCAGTGACTCCACGCTCCTGGTCCCGCCGTCCGCGTATTTCTGCAGCAGCATCTGAAGCACCCCGCGCGCCTTGTCGCCGTACTTTGTGAAGACATCGCGTTTCTTCACGCGCTCCGCCCGCTCCCGGCGGGTCAGGGGCGGGCGGTCGAAGGCCACATGGCAGACCAGGTCGAATGAGTCGTAGTCGCGCCCGATCTGCTCGGCCAGTTCGTCGAAGAACACGCCCTGGCTCAAGAGCTCGTCGACGATGGCTTGCTTGCGTTCGGCGGCGCCCCAGGCCGTCAGAAAGTCCGTGAGCGAGGAGTAAGCCTTGCGGACAGTCCGCCTGGTGAAGTCCTTCAGCGACTCGGTGATCAGCTTGCCGTCAGCGTCGAGATACTGAACCCGCTCCGTGACGATCTCGACCTCGACATCATCCACGTAGTACTTGCTCGCCTTTGGCCCGGGCTCGGTGTCTGGAGGTATCGGGCCATACATGGGCGGATCCTCTGGCCCGCCGGTCGGTCCATCCGGCGGCACCGGGCTGTCTTCGGGACCCGGCTCGTACACCTGGACCGGATCGCCATCGAAGGTGGGGTCGGCAAACAGCGCGGTGGCCCGCCTGAAGTCCATGATCGTGAAGAAGAGCTTGTTGTAGTCCTCGTTGATTCGCGTGCCGCGGCCGATGATCTGCTTGAACTCGGTCATGGACTTGATGTTCTTGTCCAAGACGATGAGATGGCACGTCTGGGCGTCGACCCCCGTCGACATCAATTGCGAGGTGGTGGCAATCACCGGGTATGGGGACTCAGGATCGATGAAGTTGTCGAGCTGAGCCTTCCCTTCTTCGTTGTCGCCGGTGATGCGCATCACATACTTGCTGTTGGCGGCGGCGAGGTCTGGATTGGCATTGACCAGGGCCTGGCGCATGCGCTCCGCGTGGTCGATGTTCTGGCAAAACACAATGGTCTTGGCGTATCGGTCGGTCGCCTTCAGAAACTCAGTGACCTTCAAGGCGACAGCGGTTGTGCGCTTTTCGAGGACGAGACGGCGATCGAAGTCCGACTCGTTGTACTCGCGGTCCTCAATCTCCTGCCCGTATTTGTCGGTCTTCCCTTTCTCGGGACGCCAACCATCAAGATCCTTGTCGAGTCCGATGCGGACCACCTTGTAGGGGGCCAGGAACCCGTCGGAAATGCCCTGTTTCAGCGAGTAGGTGTAGAGCGGATTGCCGAAGTACTCGATGTTGGAGACTTCCCTGGTCTCCTTCGGCGTTGCCGTCATGCCAATCTGCGTCGCCGAAGAAAAATACTCGAGCACCTTCCGCCATGAGGCATCGTCGGCCGCGCTGCCCCGGTGGCACTCATCGACCACGATCAGGTCGAAGAAATCCGGCGAGAACTGCTTGTAGATATTCTGCTCGTCCTCGGTTCCGGTGACGGCCTGGTAGAGCGCCAGGTAGATTTCATAGGCCTTGTCGGCCGTGCGATTGGTGATCTTCGTCATCGCCTGGCCAAACGGCTTAAAGTCGTTGGTCTTGGTCTGGTCGGCGAGGATGTTGCGATCAACCAGGAAGAGGATTCGCTTCTTGGCGCCGGACTTCCACAGGCGCCAGATGATCTGGAACGCCGTATAAGTCTTGCCGGTCCCGGTGGCCATCACCAGCAGGATGCGGTTCTCGCCCCGGGCAATCGCATCGACCGTCCGGTTGATGGCGACGGTCTGGTAGTAGCGGGGCACTTTGCCAGATCCGTCGTCGTAATAGTCCTGCGTCGTGACGGCTTCCTGTTCGCCGGTGTAACCCTTGGCGGCCCGGTATCGGGCCCACAGTTCCTCCGGCGATGGGAACTGGTCGAGAGGAATCTCCCGCTCGACGGTCCCAGAGGTGGCCGTCCGGTCGTGTTCCAGGAAGGCATCGCCGTTTGAGCTGAATGCGAATGGAACATCCAGGCTTTCGGCATAGGCGATCGCCTGTTCCATTCCCGCACCGACGGTGTGGTTGTTGTCCTTGGCTTCGACGACGGCGATTGGGATGTTAGGCTTGTAGAACAGGAGGTAGTCGACCTTCTTCCTCTTGCCGCGGGTCACGGTCTTGCCGCGCACGATCACGCGGCCCTTCGTGAAGAAGACCTCCTCACGCAGCTGGGTCATCACGTTCCACTTGTTACCGTCCGGGCCGACCAGAGCCGGGGTGATGAACTTCGTGCGGATGTCCGCTTCGGTGAGGTCCTTCTTGTTCATCCGCGGCTGTATCCCGCGGCAATTATCCTTCGATTCAGCCCTCACGCTAGAATCAGACATCGCTTCCTATACGCCTCTTCCCCGCTGGGCCGGCGGGCACAAGATGACCCTCTACGCCTGGGCGCGCCGCCGGAACTTTCCCGCGCTGACGGCAGCCGAGCCCCGGTATTTCGACGTCGCCACGGATGCGCGCGTGCTGGCCCACTGCAACTGGCAACCGGACCGCGTGGCGGCGCCAACGCTGTTGATATTGCACGGGCTGGAAGGCTCCAGCCTCGCGCACTACATGTGCGGCATGGCCGAAAAGGCCCTGCTCGCCGGTTTCAACGTCGTCCGCCTCAACCAGCGTAATTGCGGCGGCACCGAACACCTGTCGCGCGGGCTATACCACTCGGGCCTGACCGCTGACCCACTGTTCGTGCTGAAGGAGCTGCGCGACCAGGAACGCCTGTCACGATTCGCGGTGGCGGGCTATTCGCTTGGCGGCAACATCACCATGAAGTTGGCGGGTGAACTGGGCGCGGCAGAGTTTCCGGAGGTGCGGGCGTTCGCCGCCGTCTCGCCGGTGATTGAGCTCGAAGACTGCATGCAGTCGATCGAGCGGCGCGAGAACCGCATCTACGAGTGGAACTTCTGCCGCAACCTGCAAGGCCGCATGCGACGCAAGGACACGGTGTTCCCAGGCCAGTTCGATCTGGCGGGACTCTGGAAAGTGTGGTCGATCCGCACCTTCGACGATCGCTACACCGCACCCCATCATGGATACCGGGGCGCCTCCGACTACTACCATCGCGCCAGCGCGATGCGCGTGATCGACCAGGTGGCGCGGCCGGCCTTGATCCTCAGCGCCGCGGACGACCCGTTCGTGCCGCCGCACATCTTCGACGGTCCGGCCATCCGGAACAACCCGCACATCACCACCATCGTGACTCCCCACGGAGGCCACTGTGCCTTTGTCGAGGAGGCAAGCTGTTATGATGGCTACTTCGCGGAACGAACCGTCGTCGACTTCTTGAGGAACCAACTATGACTATTCTGCGCGTCGCGATCGCTATTACTGTCGTCCTCTTGCTTTCGGCCTCGGTCGCCCACGCCCAGAAAGCCGGCCTCGGCACCTGGGACCTGACGACCATTTCTCCCGAAGGCGAGTCCAAGTCGGTGTTGGAAGTGCGCCAGGAAGGCGACAAGCTGGTGGCGGTGGGCAAGAGCCCGCAAGGCGAGCGCAAGTACGACAGCGTCGCCGTTGACGGCAACGACATCACCATGGTGATCACCATCAACTACAACGGGTCACCGATGGTGATTACGTATGTGGGCAAGATTGACGGCCCCAAGATCGAGGGCTCGGCCGACTACGGCGGGGTGGCCACCGGCACCTGGTCAGCGGCGAAGAAATAACAAATTTGAAATGCGTCATTTGTCATTGAGTGTGGCTTTGTACTGAGGCGCCTTTCGCGCCTTGGTCGCCTGCTCCAACGCGTAGCCGTAGCCGATCAGCGCGCCCTCTGAATACGCCGGGCCCATGAAGGTGATGCCCAGTGGCAAGCCGTGGCTGTCGCCAATCGGCACGGTGAGGCTCGGCGTACCGGCCACCGCCGACATGCCATACCCGGCGCCGATGAAGTGATCGCCCAGCACGTGATCGGTCGGCCACGCTGGCGACAGGCTCGGCGCGATCACCGCGTCGAGTTTCTCTTTCGCGAGCACCGCCAACAGCCCGTCCTTGCCCGCCAGTCGGCGCGCATCCGTGCGCGCCTTGAGGTAGGCGGCATCGGTGACAGGCCCCTTGGCCTGGGCCTGCTCGAAGATCTCCTGCCCGAAGAACGGCATCGCCCTGGGCGCGTTCGCCTTGTTCCAGGCGATCAGCACTTCGAGCGAGGTATGGACTGAGCCGCTTCTCTTCAAGTAGGCGTTCAGGCCGTCCTTGAACTCATACAGGAGGACGATGAACTCCGGGTCGGTCCACGCGTTGTAGGTCGGTACCTTGATGTCGATCACCTCGGCGCCAGCCGCCTTCAATGCGTTGACGGCCGTGGTCATCGACGCGTCGACGTCAGGGTGATAGCCCATCGCCTGGCGCAACACGCCGAATCGCTTGCCTTTCACGGCATCGGCCTTCAGGAAGGTGGAGTAGTCGGCGGCAATCTTGCCCTCGGCCGCCGCACCAGAAGGATCGGTCGCGTCAACGGCGGCCATGCCGTTCAGCAACAGCGCGACGTCCGACACGGTGCGCGCCATCGGTCCGGCGGTGTCCTGCGAAATCGAAATGGGAATGATGCCGGTACGGCTGACCAGACCGACGGTCGGCTTGAGACCGGCAAGCCCGCTCACTGACGCCGGACAAATGATGCTGCCGTCGGTTTCGGTGCCGACCCCGATGGCGGCGAGACTGGCAGCAATCGCCGACCCGGTGCCGGAACTCGACCCGCACGGGTTGCGATCCAGCACGTATGGATTCTTCGTCTGTCCGCCACGAGAGCTCCAGCCGGAGGTTGACCGGGTCGATCGGAAGTTGGCCCACTCGCTCAAGTTGGTCTTGCCGAGAATCACCGCACCGGCGGCCTTGAGACGGGTCACGAGAAAGGCATCGGTCG
>JBCKZH010000055.1:0-22332 GCA_038919385.1 Vicinamibacterales bacterium
CGTTCCTCGCGCACGCCTGGGCGTCCGCGCGGACGCTGCGTCTGGCCGACGGACCGGATGAAGTGCACCTGGAAACCGTGGCGAAGCTGGAGCTGCAGAAGTCAGTTCAAAGTTCACAGTTCAAGGTTGAAGTTCAAAGTTCATGACGGCCACTTCGGCCAGAGCCATGGTGAGTGCATGACGGAACTCTTGCCGGTCGTTCAAATACTGCGTGTGGCTCGCCCATGTCTCCCTCTGGCTGATGATTCCGAGTCGCGATCTTTGCGCAGGAAACGATGGCATAGGCCGCTCCCCACGCTCTGCTAGAATTCTGTCTTCAATGGCCAAGGCTCCGAAGGCGAAGCAACCCAGCGGCAAACCCGCTCACAGCTACCGGCATACAACCGACACGCTGCCGATGCGGCCCGAGATCGGGACGCAGGCCAACTTTCGGAAAAAGAAGGCGCCGCGCACGTATCGCTACGACTCATCACTCTCGCCCGCGCTCGAGTGGGATGGCGCGGCTGGACGCGATCTGGGCGAGTGGTTGATTGATGCGATCGAGCGCGCGTCGGTGCTGCCTGCGCCGCACGCGTTCGCGCAGCCCGTGGAATTCAAAGACGCCGGCGGCGCGACCATGCTTTCGGTCTCGTCGCTTCAGGAGGCCGTCGCCGCGCTGAAGCGCCTGAGCAAGCCGTTCCTGAACTGGACCGGTAAGACCGAGCGCCTGTCGTTCGACGTGCCGACGCTCCCGCTCTTCGTACACGAGCGGCTCTCTACCCAGAAGATCGTCCAGACGCTGATCGGCCACAAGACCGACAAGCAGGTCGACATGTTCGATCTGTTTGGCGATCCCCACCGCTCCATCGTCGACCAGACGCTACATGCGTACGAGTACCCGGACAACTGGGTGAACCGGCTGATTCTCGGCGACTCACTCGTAGTGATGAATTCGCTGCTGCACTACGAAGGGCTCGGTGGTCAGGTGCAGATGATCTACATCGACCCGCCGTACGGCGTGAAGTTCGGCAGCAACTTCCAGCCGTTCGTCCGCAAGCGCGACGTCTCGCACAACGACGACGAGGATCTGACGCGAGAACCGGAGATGGTGAAGGCGTACCGCGACACGTGGGAGCTCGGGCTGCACTCGTACCTGACGTACATGCGCGACCGCCTGCTCCTCGCGCGCGACCTGCTCACCCCGAGCGGCAGCGTGTTCGTTCAGATCAGCGACGAGAATGTTCACCACGTGCGTGAACTGTTAGACGAGGTGTTTGGTGCGGAGAATTGCCTCTCGCAAATTACATTTGAGAAGACAACTGGCAGCACGACGAGTAGTTTGCCAGCAACCGCAGACTTCCTCCTGTGGTACGCGCGCGATCACCAACTAGTTAGGTATCGGAAGCAGTTCGCACGTAAATTACCGGGGACGCCTGGAGCTCTGGAATACAAGAGAGTGGAATTAGTAGACGGGCGACTTACACCAATTTCGGAGTTTGTTGAAGACGGACGAGTCAACCTTCCTGCAGACGCAAGAGTGTTTGCCACTGGAGACATCTCATCGAAGGGTGGTGATGATCCTGATTTGGAGCTCGAATGGCAGGGTAGGAAATACACGTTGTCATGTCGGCCCAATCGACACTGGAAAGCTGGTGTGGAAGGGACCAAGCATCTTTGGGAGGTGGGGCGGCTCCTGCGTCAGGAGGGATTGCGGCTCTACAAGAGGTACCTGGACGATTTTCCGTATTCGGAGTTATCGAACGTTTGGGTTGACACTAGAGGCGAGGCGGATCCTCTCTACGTCGTCCAGACTAGCACCACGGTGATTCAGCGTTGTGTGCTCATGACCACGGATCCCGGTGACCTCGTCCTCGATCCAACTTGCGGTAGCGGAACGACCGCCTATGTCGCCGAACAGTGGGGACGCCGGTGGATCACCATCGACACCAGCCGTGTGCCGCTCGCGCTCGCTCGACAGCGGTTGCTGACGGCCACCTACGATTACTACCGGCTCAAAGAACGCGAGCGCGGGCCGGCGGGCGGCTTCGTCTACAAGCGCAAGCAGAACAAAAAAGGCGAGGATGTCGGCGGCATTGTGCCCCACATCACGCTCAAGAGTATCGCGAACAACGAACCGCCCGACGAGGAAGTCCTCGTCGATCGGCCTGAGGTCGATAACAAGATCGTCCGCGTTACGGGTCCGTTCGCGTTCGAGGCGACGATTCCCACACCGGTGGACTGGGAAAGCGACGGCATTGAAGACTCGGGCAGCGAGCAGGCGGAGGAGTACGGATCGTTCGTCGAGCGGATGATTGAGGTCCTGCGCCGATCGCCCGTGCTCCATTTGGCCGGTGGTAAGACGGTGACGCTCGGTAACATCCGGCCCCCGGCGAAGTCGTTGTCGCTGTCGGCCGAGGGAGTAACGATTAACGGCGAGCCGAAGGCGGTCGCGTTCGTATTCGGCCCGGAGAACGGTGCGATCAGCGAAAAGCTCGTGCACTCGGCGCTGCAGGAGGCGCAGCTCAAGAGCTACACGCATCTCTACGTGATTGGCTTCGCCATCCAGCCGCACGCGCGCGAGTTCATCGAGAAATCGACGGAAATGGGCCTGGTGCCGGCCACCTATGTTCAGGCGACGCCGGACCTGATGATGGGCGACCTGCTGAAGAACATGCGCTCGAGCCAGATCTTCAGCGTCTGCGGCCTCCCGGAAGTTACGGTGCATCCGGCCAAGCCGGACAAGAACGGAGACGCGCCTCGGTTCGAGGTCGAGCTCGTCGGCCTCGATACCTTCGACCCGACGACGATGGACACGGATCATCGGCCAGGGAACGACGTGCCGTGCTGGATGCTCGATTCAGACTACAACGGCCTCTGCTTCCGCGCCTCACAGGTGTTCTTCCCGCGCACGGCGGCGTGGAGCGATCTGAAGAAGGCGCTGAAAGGCGATTATGACGACACCGTGTGGGACCATCTCGCGGGCACCCGCAGCGCACCGTTCGAAGCGAGCGATCAACGACAGATTGCCGTGAAGGTGATCGACGACCGCGGCAACGAACTGTTGGTTGTCAAGTCGTTGCCGGGATAAGCTCACGAACAGTTAGCCATGATCCGACGCGTCATCATCGACGGGTTCAAACGCTTTGACAGGGTGGAATTCGCCCTGCCAGGGCACATCGTCGTCGCGGGCCCGAACAACACCGGCAAGACCACGCTTCTTCAGGCGATCGCGGCGTGGAATCTGTCGCTCACTCGTTGGAAGGAGCTCAACGACTTCCAGCGGCACGGCGGCAGTTACACGAAGGCGCCCATCGCCAGGCAGGCGTTTTCACCCGTACCACTGCGCGCGTTCGATCTGCTGTGGCGAAATCGACGTTACCTTGGCGCCATCGGTATCGAGCTGCACACCGATGACTGGGCGCTCAAGATGACACTCGAGGCCGACAGCACCGAACAGATATACGTCCGCCCGGCGCCGGTCGATCCCGACATCGTCAGGCGCGTCGCGCTCACGACGGTTTTCGTTCCTCCAATGACCGGTCTGAGCATCGAAGAACCGGTCTATACCAGGCCGAAGCTCGACCAGTTGCTCGGTCAAGGCAAACCGGGAGAGATGCTGCGGAACGCGCTCGTCAACGCGCATCAAGGGGGTGAAAGCTGGGTCCGGCTGCAGGAATCCATTCGGCGGCTGTTCGGCTACGAGCTCGTGCCGCCAGATGCCACAGGTGCGAACATCGTCGCCGAATACCAAATGGTGCTCGACGGACCCCGTTTTGACGTAAGCAGCGCCGGAAGTGGTTTTCAACAGGTGCTGATGCTGCTTGCGATACTCAACACCCGGCCGGGTTCAGTGCTTCTCCTCGACGAACCTGACGCCCATCTACATATCATGCTGCAGGATGCGATCTATGGCGAGCTGCGGGCGGTCGCCGCCCGCACGAAGTCACAGCTGGTCGTGGCGACCCATTCGGAAGTCATCATCAATGCCGTCGATGCGCGCGAATTGTGTGTCCTGCTGGATCGTCCGGTCATGCTGGCGGACGACCAGCAGCGCCTGATCCTGATCCAATCTCTGCGCGTGCTCTCGAACGACGACATCATGCGGGCATTGGCGGCGCCAGGCGTGCTGTACCTCGAGGGTCATACCGATCTGGAGATCCTGAGGGCATTCGCGCGCGTGCTCGAGCATCCCGCCGAACGCTTGTTGACGCCGAACCTCTTCTGGAAACCCACCGTTGCGGACACCCAACCCGGGAGACCAGGAATCAAGGCGCGCGATCATTACGACGCGCTGTGCATGGTCAAGGCCGTTCCTGGTCTCGAGGTCGTCGACGGCGACAGTCATCCCGGTATCCAATCGACGCCTATTATCGGCACGGGCCTGCAACGCCGACGCTGGAGCCGATACGAGATCGAGAGTTACCTCATTCATCCCGCTGCGCTCGAACGGTTTGTGACTAATTTGGTGGGTGTGGCAAGTGCTGCGCGGCACGTGGCCGACTTGCGTGCATACCTGACGGCGAACCTGCCGCCCGCCGTGATCGAACGGCCTTTGGACGGCCATCCGTATCTGAACAACACGAAAGCTCGAACGGACATCCTGCCGCCGGCGCTCAACGCCGCCGGCTTACCCAATCTGCCGTACACCCGCTATCACGAAATCGCCTCGGGTATGTTACCGGCGGAAGTCCATCCGGACGTTGTTCAGATGCTCGATACTATTGTTGCCGCATTCGGCCAATGAGCGAGTTCGAGGTCCCGCAGCCGATCATCTGTTCGCCCTTCGACGAGCCGGACCAGCACTGGCATCTCGAAGAAGGCAGCGCTCCGACCGAACCGACGCCGGGCCGTCGTCCCGCCCACTACTTCTACCGGGAAGCCGGCCACGAAACCGAGGAACACACGCCAACAGGCACCCTGATCGAGCTCAAGCTGGTGAATCTCGTGCGCGACCGGGTGACGGCATGGCGGCGAGATGGCTACCCCGGCGTGACGGCGACAACGCTCGAGTTGCTCAACTACTGGCGCCGCGACGGCCGCGCCTTCCGCCCGTTCTTCGCGCAACTCGAAGCGGTCGAAACGATCGTCTTCCTGAACGAGGCGCGGCGCGACTACCTGCAGGGCATCGACGTCCCGCGCGACGAGCCGAGCGACAAGCAAAAGACCGAGCTCGGCTACCAGGCGTTCCAGCGCTACGCCTGCAAAATGGCAACGGGCGCGGGCAAGACCACCGTCATGGGGATGGTCGCAGCCTGGAGCATCCTCAACAAAGTTCACGATCGCTCTAACGCCCGCTACTCCGACGTCGTCCTCGTCGTGTGCCCCAACGTCACCATTAGAAGCCGCCTCGCGGAACTGGACCCGAGGCTGGCGGACGCGAGCCTCTATCGCAAGTCCGATCTGGTGCCGCCGCACCTGATGCCGGATCTCACGCACGGGCGGGTGCTCGTCACGAACTGGCATGTGTTCGAGCCGCACGGCATGCAGACCGGCGGCGTCAGCGCGCGCGTGTCCAAAGCCGGTCGGCGTGAGGTGGTGCCGGAGCTCATCACTATCGGGTCGAAGACCACCACGGCGCGCGGACGACGGTATCTCACTCCCGACGAGTTCGCCCGGCAGGTATCGGCGGGCCTGATCGACGTGAAAGACGAGGAGCGCGACCAAGAGGGCAATCTCATCCGCGCCTTCGTCTCGCGCGAGCGCTACGTCGAGAGCGACACCGCGCTCCTGAACCGGATTCTCGGGCGTGAAGTCGGAGGCAAACAGAACATTCTCGTGCTCAACGACGAAGCCCATCACGCATATCGCATCCGCAAGGACGAACCGGATCCCGACGAGACCGATCTGCTCGGCGACCAAGGCGATGTCGACGAGTTCTACAAGGAGGCCACCGTCTGGATTGAGGGACTGGATCGCATCAACAAACTACGCGGGATCAACTTCTGCGTGGATCTCTCGGCAACGCCGTATTTCCTTGGCCGCGTTGGTCAGGACGCCAACCGCCCGTTTCCCTGGGTGGTAAGCGACTTCTCCCTGACGGACGCGATTGAGTCTGGGCTCGTCAAGATTCCGCAGCTCGCCGTCCGCGACACGACGGGCGCCGAGATTCCCGGCTACTTCAATATCTGGCGCTGGATTTTGCCGCTGCTCACTCCCGCGGAGCGCGGCGGCAAGAAGGGGTCGCCGAAGCCCGAAGCGATCTTGAAGTGGGCCAACACGCCAATCTCGATGCTCGGCGGACTATGGGGGCAGGACCTCGAGGAGTGGGCGCGGTCGGCCGACGATCCGCGTCCTCCGGTGTTCATTCTGGTGTGCAAGAACACCGCGATCGCGAAAGTCGCGTACGAGTGGCTGGGGGAAAACAAGCCGCCGATGGGCGTTCCGCCCGCGAAGATTCCAGGCTTTCTGAACACCGCGGATCGCATCAACACGATCCGGGTGGATTCGAAGGTCGTGCGCGAGACCGACACGGGCCGTGCGAAGAGCGATGACGAGCAGTGGATGCGCTTCACGCTGGACACGGTTGGCAAGACGGCATGGCCGCGCGATCTACAGGGCCGGGCGATCTGCCCTGATGGCTTCGAGGAACTGGCGAAGAAGCGTGAGCAGCCCGTGCACCCTCCGGGCCGGGACGTGCGTTGCATCGTGTCGGTCGGCATGCTCACCGAAGGATGGGACTGCAACACGGTCACCCACATCGTGGGGCTGCGGCCGTTCATGTCGCAGCTTCTGTGCGAGCAGGTGGTCGGCCGCGGTTTGCGTCGCCGCACCTACGAGCTGGCGGACAACGGGCTGATGACCGAGGAAGTCGCCAAGGTGTTCGGCGTGCCGTTCCAGGTGATCCCGTTCAAGGCGACGCCGTCCGGAAATTCCAAACCGACTCAGAAACGGCATCACGTGCACGCGGTACCGGCGCGCGCACATTTCGCGATTCAGTTTCCGCGAGTCGAAGGGTATCGGCAGGCGATTCGTAACCGCGTGTCGGTGGACTGGAACACGGTTCCTCCGTTGTGGCTAGATCCCGCGAAGATTCCACCGGAAGTCCAGGTGAAGGCATCCCTGCCCACTAACACCGGCCGTCCGTCGTTGAGCGGTCCAGGCAAACTCGAGAGCGTCGACCTCAATCCGTATCGATCCGGGCGCCGCGTTCAGGAACTCGTGTTCGAGCTGGCGAAGGACCTGACGCGCGAATACATGAAGAGCAGTTCGTGCGAGGCGGCTGCGCACGTGCTCTTTCCGCAGCTCGTCCGGATCGTGCAGAAGTACGTGGACGAGAAGGTGACGCCGATCTCGCCGGCCGAACGCGTGGACCTCTTTCTTTCGCCATACTACGGCTGGGCCATCGAGAGGCTGGTCGAATCGATTCGGCCGGATACATCGCAAGGCGAGGCACCGGAAGTGCCGCGGTATGAGACGAGCCGGGGTCCCGGATCAACCGGCGATGTCGACTACTGGACGAGCAAGGACGTGCGCGAGGTCGTGCGCAGTCACTTGAACTACGTGGTTGCCGATACCAAGAAGTGGGAGCAGGAAGCCGCCTACCACATCGACACGCACGCGGCCGTCGATTCGTTCGTCAAGAACGCAGGGCTCGGCTTCGCAATTCCGTATCTGCACAACGGTCAGCCGCACGACTACGTCCCTGACTTCCTCATCCGACTCAAGACCGAGCCGGTGGTCCATCTGATTCTCGAAACCAAAGGGTTCGATGATTTGGCTGAAATGAAGGCTGGCGCCGCGCGGCGATGGGTGGCGGCGGTCAATGCCGACGAGCAGTTCGGTCGATGGCAGTACGAGATGGCCCGCGCCATGCCAAAGGTTCGAGCCCTTCTGGACCAATTCCTCTAGCCGACCTTAATCCAGAAGAAGCCGCCGTAGACCGGGCGCTTGTCCTCTTCCCACGCCGGCGCCAGCGTGCTGACGAACTTGGCGTATCCCTCCGGAAGCATGCGCTCCCCGTTCCAGACGCCATCCTGAAGATAGAGGTTGCCCAGCCGCGCCCAGTCGCGACCCGACATGAACTCGTACCCCTGCGTCAGGAAATTCCCGAAGGGATCTGTTTCGATCACCATGGTCCGGACGCCGATCTTGTCGAACAGGGCGCGCTGCGGAAACGACAAGTACTCCTCCCCGCGCTTCTCGACGCCCAGACGAACGAGGTAGTTGATCAGCACCGGGTCGGTATTGCTGGAAGGGTCACACACCCCTGGCTGCCCAGATACTTCGCCGTGAGCGTTGCGCCGTTCGGGATCGTCACGTGCACGGCCTTGGCGGCGCGATCGATCACCGGCGTGTTGAACTTTGCGCGTTCCGCGTACGGAGCCGTGAAGTACCCCACGTTCTCGGCGGCGACGGCGGGATTGAGGCCGGTGATGAAGACCGCCGAGCACATGACCTTGGCGAACCCGGATGCATGGTGCTCGAGCGGATCGCCAGGCGGCGGCACGTAGGGGGTGTCGAGCTCGAACGATTTCGCGCGCGCGATGAGCGCGTCCCTCGGCGACACTGGAGCCTGTTGCGCCGCCGGACCGCCGGCTTCGACGGCGGGTTTCTCGGTCTGGCACCCCACCGTGGCGACGAGGAGTGCCACACACGCAACGGCGGACCGGATGCGACCTATGACATTTCTTCCCCTCCAACGCTGGCGACCGTCCTGGACAGGGGGGAGTATAGCCGATGAACTCAGCCGGGAGACCCCTGATACGGCCTATCGCGATTCAGGGATGAATCACCTTCAAACCGAGCAGCTCTTCGAACGGATCGAAGTCTCGATCCCTATGCAGCAGCGAGTGCTCTTCCTGCAGGCAGAAGGTGGCGATCAACACGTCGATCGTCTTCCGCACGGTCTTGCCACGACCGCGGAGTGTGCGGTAGTTCCGGGCCGCTTCCACGGCCAGTGCAACGCTCGCTGCCCGGTGCCGGTGTCAAGAGTGGCGCCGGCAGAGTGTGGCCGGCAGAGACGCAGGCCGAGGCGAATGTCGTTCATGAGAGTAGAATCCCCGTGGGCCAGGCAACCCCATCCACCTTCGCGCCAAGCGCTTCGGCGGACAAGGAAGGGGTTGCCTCCACTGATGAAGGGTTGCCGCCACAAAATATGAAACTTGCTCTGCTTACCGTCGCGATCGCGCTCTTACTGCCACTCCCGCTGCAGGCTCAGACGGCGCCAGCCGCCAATCCGTTAGCTGGCGAAGCGGAACGGCTGTCTGTAGAGTTGAACCCGCAAGTCGTCGCGTGGCGCCGCGATTTCCACAAGAACCCCGAGCTGGGGAATCGCGAGACCCGCACCGCGAAGATCATCGCGGACGAGCTGCGCAAGCTTGGTTTCACGGTCACCACCGGCGTCGCCACCACCGGCGTCGTCGGAGTGCTCAAGGGCGGCCTGCCAGGCCCGGTCGTCGCGCTGCGCTCCGACATGGACGCGCTGCCGGTGACCGAGCAGGGCGACCTGCCCTTCAAGTCCACAGCCAGGACGCAATGGAACGGACAGGAAGTCGGCGTCATGCACGCCTGCGGTCACGACAACCACATGGCAATCCTACTGGGCACCGCCGCCGCGCTCGCGCGCATGAGGGTTCGACTGCCGGGCACGGTGAAGGTGATCTTCCAGCCGGCCGAAGAAGGCCCGCCGCCCGGCGAAACCGGCGGCGCCGAGCAGATGATCAAGGAGAACGTGCTCGAGAATCCGAAGGTAGACGCCATCTTCGGCCTGCACGTGTTTCCCTTTCCCGCCGGCCAGATCGTGTACCGCTCTGGCCCGCTGATGGCGAGTGCCGACACGTTCACGATCAGGATCAAAGGCCGGCAAACGCATGGCGCCGTCCCATGGGGCGGCATCGATCCCATCGTGATCGGCTCGCAGGTTGTGATGGGCCTGCAGACCATCATCAGCCGAACGGTCAACATCACCGAAGCCCCGGCGGTGGTCACCGTCGGCCGCTTCACCGGCGGCAATCGCTCGAACATCGTGCCCGAGACGGTGGAGCTCGAGGGCACGGTCCGCGCCTTCAACGAGGGCGTTCGCAAGGACATCCACGATCGCATTCGTGCCATCGCCACGCACTACGCCGAGGCAGCCGGCGCCACGGCCACGGTCGATATTGGCAGCGGCACCGCCTATCCGGCGACCATCAACGATCCGGCGCTGACCGAACGGATGCTGCCGACGCTGCGTCGCGCGGCCGGCGCCGACAACGTGCGCCTCGGTCCGCTCACCGGCACGGCGGAAGACTTCTCGTTCTACCAGCACAAGGTGCCAGGACTGTTCGTGTTTCTGGGCGTGACACCGCGTGATCAGGACCACACGAAAGTGGCGCAGAATCATTCGCCGCTGTTCTTCGCGGACGAATCGGCGTTGCCCGTCGGCGTGAAGGTGATGACCAACCTCGCGCTCGATTATCTGTTCGGTGGGAAATGACGCGGCTTGCGACTTGCGGCTTGCGGCCACACGTCCCAAGCCATTCCGGAGATTCACGATGACACGCCCACGGATCGTTTTCACCTCGCTCGTTCTCTCGCTCGCCACCGTGGCCCTCGTCGCTCAGGCGCCGCCGCCGGTCACTCCCATCTCGACGGCCAACTCCGCCGGCAGCGGTCCGCTCGACCGGCTCTACTTCCGCTCGATTGGCCCGGCCACACCATCTGGGCGCGTTGATGATCTGGCCGTGCTCGAGAGCGATCCGACGACGTTCTATGTCGCTATGGCGACGTCGGGTGTTTACAAGACCACCAACGGCGGCACGACGTTCACGCCGGTCTTCGATAACGAGACCACTGGATCGATTGGCGCAATCGCGATTGCCCCGACCGATGCCAATCTCGTGTGGGTCGGCACCGGTGAAGGCAACAACCGGCAGAGTTCATCGTGGGGCGAGGGTGTGTTCAAGTCCACCGATGGCGGCCGCAGTTGGAAGAACATGGGCCTGCGCGCCAGCAAGCAGATTGCCAAGGTGATTGTCGATCCCGTGGACTTCAACGTCGTCTACGTCGCCGCGCTGGGCGACCTGTGGAGCGCCGGCGGCGGCCTCACCTGGACGCGCGTGCTGCACGTGGACGACGACACCGGCGCCACCGAACTGGTGATGGACCCGTCGAACAACAAGACGTTGTACGCGGCGTCGTACCAGCGTCGCCGCCAGCAGTGGGGCATGAACGGTGGCGGGACTGGCAGCGCCATTTGGAAGTCCACCGACGCGGGCCAGACGTGGAGCAAGCTCGAGACCGGTGTGCCGGCCGGCGCGAAAGGCCGCATCGGCCTCGACATCTACCGCCGCGATCCCAACGTCCTCTACGCGCGCATCGAGCATCCGACCGAAAGCGGTGTCTATCGCTCAGACAACGCCGGCGCCACCTGGCGCAAGATGAGCGAGACCAATCCGCGCCCGATGTACTTCGGCGTGATCAAGATCGATCCGCAGACCGACTCGCGGATCTACGTCCCCGGCGTGTCCCTCCATATTTCTGACGACGGCGGCCGCACGTTCCGCGCCGATGGCGCCGCACGCATCCACGTCGATCATCACGCGCTGTGGATCAACCCGAAGGATCCGCGGCACCTGATTATCGGCAATGACGGCGGTGTCTCGATTTCGCACGATCGCTCGGCGACCTGGGTGTGGATGCCGAACCTGCTGGGCGCACAGGCGTATCACGTCGAGTTCGACATGCAGACGCCGTATCACGTCTGCGCCGGCCTGCAAGACAACAACACCTGGTGCGGGCCGAGTGCGGTGCGCACCAGCAGCGGCATCATCAACGACGACTGAAGGAGATCAAGTTCATCATCAAGGACGGCAGCGGCACGGTCGTCCGCGAGCTCACGGGTACGGACACACGCGATCGCAACAAGGCCGGGCTCAACCTCCTGAAGTGGGACCTGCGCGTGCAGCCGTTGCTTCCGCTTCCTCCGGCCCCTGGGGCTGGTGGGGCGGGTGGGGCGGGTGGGCCTGGTGGGGGCGGCGGATTCGGTGGCGGCGGCGGGAACAACGGGCCGTACGTGCTGCCCGGCACCTACCAGGCGACGTTGAACGTGAATGGTCGAGATGCGCAGACCATTGACGTCAGCGTGAAGGGCGACCCGCTGATCCAGATTACCGACGCCGATCGCAAGATCTGGCACGACACCGCGAAGGACCTGCACGATCTGCAGGCAAAGGCGAACGAGGTGGCCGAGATGGTCCAGAACGCCTTTGCGCAGGTCGGTGTGCTGCAGCAGCAAACGCGCGGCGCCACGCTGTCGCCCAGCATGAAGCAGCAGCTAGACGCGGTGGTGAAGGAGTTCGAGGCGCTCCGCCGCCGGCTGGGCCTGGGCCAGCAGGGCGGCGGTGGCGGCTTCGGCGGCAACCCCGAGAACGTTCGCGGCCGCATCGGCCAGTTGAAGGGCGGCGTGATGTCGGCAACCACGTTGCCGACCAACACGCAGTTGATGCAGATCCGCGAGACGAAGGCGCAGGTGCCCGGCCTGATCGATCAGGCGAACGCGGCGGTCGCCAAGGTGCCTGGCCTCGTCAAAGACATGGTCGGCGCCGGCGCGTTGTTCCCGGCGATCAAACCGGTGCCGAAATCGGCCGGGTAGGGCACGGTGCTACACTGACCCAAGGAAGTGGCCATGTCTGACGCGAATATCTCCTGGGAAGGGCCGGCGCTGAAGCTGCTGGACCGCCGCGACCGTTTCACTCGCCACGCCATTCTGGAAGACTTCAACCGCGACTACCGGCATGGCGCGATCAAGCTTGAGTCCGACAGCTATCTGACGCCGGTCTCCGACCAGCGCTTCAGCGTGATCTGGAAGGAGTACGACAGCGGGCAGCGCGTGTCCGTGCGTGCGGTCGTGCCGCTGACCAATGTCGACTTCGGTGCGACCGAGATCACCGACGAAGCGCGCAAGGCGCTGAGCGCTTACGTGAAGCGCGTCGTCAAGTCGGAATCCAAGGGCGAAATCGACCTCTGAGCACCCGTGGTACCGGTGCCCCCAGCGGCCTCGCTCTCGACCGCCCACCTGCTCATGGTGCACGGCGTAGGTGGTCACGATCACCTCTCTAATCTCCTTCGCACCTATCAGTCGTTTCGAGCCAACCTGACAAGCGTCGAGGTGCCGACGGAAAGGGAAGATCTGATTCCAGGCTGGCGAATCACCAGCTTCGATGAAGGTGCCAGCCCACCGGTACTCACGCTCGAACCGCGCGAGCGGCCCCTGCCTGGGACGGTCGGGCGAGTCTGTTTGTATGAAGTGAACTATTCGGGGCTGGCGGGAGTCATTCGCAAGAATCAACCGCTGAACTTGACTCGACTGTTTGTCGGCCTGGACCTAGTCGTGTGCGAAGCCCGCCAGCGTCGGCGCACGGCAGCGACAACGGCGTACGGCGGCGACAATACCGAACTCGCTCGTTGCCTGCAACGCATCACCGGCGTACTGACGGCCGGTGCCGTGCCAATCATTGGCCTGCCGGCTCTGGCCTTCAAGAACCACATCGGCACCTTCGTCGCGTTGTTCACGCGGTTCTTCGACGATGTGGCCACGTTTGTGCTCGACAAGAATGGGGAGCAGCTGATCTCGGCTCACCTCGATCGGACAATGGCGATCGTCGACAAAGGGTTCGTGCCTGGCGATCGGCTCGTGGTGGCGGCGCACTCGCTCGGCAGCGTAGTCGTCCACAACTACGTCGTCCGCCAGTGGACCGCCGGCAAGAGCCGGATTCCCGACACCGTCGTTACGTTTGGATCCCCGATAGGCTTGCTGACTTGGATCTGGCTCTTCCTCGACTTCGACGACATGGACTTCACCAAGCGCATTTCAGCGGACCACTATTTCTGCTGGAATCCGGTGAGCAACGGCACCGCGGCGCGCTCGCCGCTGTCATGGATCAACGTGCTGAACTGCGTCGATCCCATCGCCACGGCATTTCCCGATGAGGCCCTCGACCTGTCGTCCACCCAGGCGACGATCGCGTCTGCTTTGAGCGGGGGACGGGTTGAGCACCGATTCTTCGGGCCCGCCAGGTTCGGTGCGGTCGGCGTCGCCCACGGCGAGTACCTGAACGACAGGGCCGGCTTTCTGAAAATTCTGCTCCGCGCGATCGGGCTCGTATCTGGACCGCCCGAGGATGTGTCCGGCACCAGAGCTTCGGCCCAGCACTGGTCGGCCACCGACTCGACATTGCGCCTAACTCAGTGGGTGCTCTACGCGGGAGCCGTGTCGGGGCTCGTGGGCTATTTCACGACCGTCGCGTCCGTATTTGCCGACCGACGGACTTTCTTGTTCATGCTGCCGTTCCTCTCGCCGATGCTCACGATCGGCACCATCGCCTTTTTCCAGCGCTTGATGCTTGGCGGCCCGACCAAACGCATCACGTCGGCCTTGATCAGGGAAATGTCGTGGGGCGACATCATTTCATTCCCCTACCGGCTGCGCGAGCGCATGCTCAGGTCTCCAGACGTGGACGCCGACGTCGATCCAATGGCCCCGAGCGCGGGCGACCTGACGCGGCTGGCCGTCAACGCCATCTCGTTTGCGCCGACGCTGGCCGCCATGGCATTTCCGGTCGTGGGGATGTGCTGGTGGACCGGGCGCTGGCCGATGTGGCAGACCGCGGCCTCGCACCTCTGGAGCAGAATGACCCTGCTCGCCCTTGCTCTGTTCATGATCTACGTGACCGTCTCGGCGCTTCACGAGGTCGTGCGCACGTGGCGGCGCGTCGTGCGCGCCATCGCATGACGCGCCCGTAGTCTCTGGCTTATCGTCTCGCGCCGGCGCCAGCGGCCGATGGCGCGGGGGTGGCCTGGTTGAGCCACGTCTCCCACGCCGTAAAGCTGAAGGGCCGGCCCAGGAAGTCGCGCACCAGATCCGCGGCCGGCTTGGCGCCGCCCTGCGCGAGGATGGTGTCGCGGAAGCGGCGCGCCGGGCCGGGCGCCAGCAGGTCGCGCGCATCGAAGCCGCTGAACAGGTCTTTCGCGATCACCAGCGACCACATGTACGTGTAGTACGACGCGGTGTACTGCGGGTTTGACAGTTGCGTGAACGTGCCCGGGAAGTGCGTGCCTTCGGGATACACCGTCGGCAGGTACTGAACCATCAGGTCCTTGTATAACGTCATCGCGTCCGCGTCTCTCGGGTCGCGGTCGTGCAGCGACAACGAGAGCTTCGCGAACACCATCTGCTGCCGGACGTCATAGCCGCGCCCAAGCTCGTTCGCCCGTCGCATCTGGCGGACCAGCGCAGCGGGGATTGTCTCGTTGGTTTGGTAGTGGGTGGCAAAAGTCGCCAGCGTCGCCGGATCCGACACCCACTCCTCGAGCATCTGTGACGGCGCTTCGATGAAATCCCGCTCGGCCACGCGCGTGAGACCGATCCATGACTGCTGTCGCCCCGACGACAACGCATGCACCAGGTGGCCGAACTCATGGAAGAACGTCGTCACCTGGTCGTACGTCATCAGGCCCGGGTCGCCTGGCTGGCCACCGGGGAAACGGCAGATCAGCACCACTTCCGGAATCTGACGGTCGCGGATGCCGGCCCGCACGGTGGCCGCGCTGGCGGCGCCGCCAGCCTTGCCCGTGCGCGGGTGCATGTCGAGATAGATGCGCCCGATCGGCCGTCCGGCTTCGAAAACTTCATACGGCTCGACCGACGGGTGCCATACGGGCAGGCTCGGCGCCGGACGAAACTCGAGGCCGAAGAGCCGGCCGGTGACCGAAAACACACCAGCGCGTACGCGCTCGTACGCGAAGTACGGGCGCATGGCCTGCGAGTCGAAATCGTAGCTCGATTTGCGCACCAGCTCCGTGTAGTAGCGGCGTTCCCAGGCATTGACCGTCGTCGCGCCCGGCCGATCCTGCCGCTTGCGTCCGAGGATCAACTGGTAGTCCGCGTTCGCCTTCGTCGCCGACGCGGCCACCACGCGGTCGATGAACGCCGCGGCGTTCCGCGGGGTCGCGGCCATCCGGTCGGACAGGTCAAAGGCCGCCCAGTCCTTGAAGCCGAGGAGGTGCGCGAGTTCGGCGCGGGTCTCGATCGTCCGCTGCAGCACGGCCAGGTTCGCCGGGTAAGCGATGTTCTGCGACTCGAGCAGCATGCGGCGCCGCAGGTCATCGCTCCTGGCGTAGAGCATGACGGGTTGCAGATCCGACGCGCTCGTCGTCAGCGCAATGGTGCCGTCTGGCCGCGGCTTGTGGGCCGCGATGAAGTCCGGCGGCAGCCCTGCCAACTCCGTCGCGCCGGCCACCGACAGCGTGCGTACGCCATCGCGCACGTTGCGATCGAACTCCTGCCGCAGCCGGACGATTCGATCGCGAAGCTCGCTGACTTTCGCGCGGGTGGCTGCATCCTTGTCGACGCCCTCCCGACGATAGTCATCGAGTTCCAGCTTCAGGTAACGCGTCAGGTCAGCGGCCGCACCCGAGGTCCGGATGCCGGCGAGTGCGCCATACGCCGCCGGGTTGAGGGCCAGCTCGGTTTCAAAACCATCCACCGCCTGCGCGAGCGTTTCCGCGGCCGTGCGCATGGCCACGTCCGGGTGGAGCTGCCGGACAGCGGACGTGAGTCCTTTGGCAGCGTCGATGTGCACCTGGATGTTGTCGTAGGTCCGCAACGTTGGTTCGGCGGTGCGCGGGCCGGTCGCGGAGGTTAGTCGGGCGAGCATCTCGCGCGCCGCCGCGAGTCGCTGGTTCACCAGGCGAGTAAGCGACTCGGCATCGGTCACGCCACTGAAGAATGGCGCGTTGGTGCCCGGGTCAGCCGCGGCGGAAGGGGCCTGCGCGCCGAGGTGTCCGGCGCAACTCACGCCGACCAGGCACAGCAGGATCCACGAAGGGAGCTTGATCGCCATCTATCGTTCCCCTTGTTCAAAACGAAGTTCGGCGCGGCAGCCTGCCACCGGTTGCTCGTTCGACAGCAGCAGCAACTCGACCTCACCACTGAATGTTGACGGTGGAATGCCGGACTCGATGCGCCACAAGCCGTCGGCGATTCGTTGCGGCCGCCCGAGTGACAGCTCGGCCTCGGGCGATCCCGGCCGCTTGGCGACCAGTGCCAGCGTGGTGTTGGCCACGCTTCGCGCCGACAGAACCATCGCCACCATGACCGGCTGGTTGCTGCGTATCCGCCGCGTCACGTTCGGTCGAGGGGTGCTGCCTTCCGGCTGTAACAACATGAACCCGCCGCATGCCGGTGCATCGGTGTTGGGCGTGAGCATCTGCACGTTGCCCAGCGCGACGCCCGTACCGCGGCCGGCGACGTCTGCTTGCAGGCGGAGCTGATAGCGTCCCGGCGCCAACTTCTGGCGCACCATTCCCGAAGCTGTTCCGCCGGCGACTCGGACCGTGCCGGTCATGCGGCCGGACTGCACACCGCGGCCATCGATCGCGACGATGGTGTAGGTGACCGAGCTGTTGGCCGGCAGGTTCTCGCCGATCTCGAAGGGCACGGCCAGGGATGCGCCGCCCGACGGGTCGGGGAACACCACCGGCGCCATTCGGATCGCGACTTCCGAAACCGGCAACGGCGAGGCGATGGGCGTTCGATTGGTCGCCGCTGACACCGACGTGGCAGCGGATGGCGAATACGCGCGCCGATGCAGCAGTGTGGTACCGGGCGCGCGCGTCTTCACTTCGATCTGCCTCGCCCGCGAGCGCGAGGACGCCGCGTCGGCCGGCTCGTAGCCAATCAGGTAATAGAAGCGGTTCTCGCGCGCGATGCGATCGAAGGCGCCGGCCATGTCGTTCCGGCTGACCACCGCGCGGCCACCGGTTGCGGTGGCAAGATCGCGCAGCGTATCGAGGCCGGGGTCGGCCCTCACCGGTACGGGCGCCGCGCCAATGGCCGGATCCTGCGACCCCTGCAGCCCTCGTGGATCGATGGTGTAGACCGCGACGTTGCCTTCGCGCGCCGCGGCCAGCAACCGCCGCATGGTGTCGAAGCTGCGCGAGTTGCTGTCGGCGGCAAATGCCTCGAGGTCAAACGCCACGCCCTGGCTGAACAGCAGCACCGCCTTGCGCCGCGCTGGAATCGGCGCGAGGTACTCGACCACCCGTTGCAGCATGACGAGACTCTGTTCCGCCTGAATGCGCGCAGCCGGAGAGCTGTCGAGCAGTCCCAGTGCGCTGAAGTCCGGCATTTGCGCCGTGCTACCGCCGCCGGGTGTCGGCAGCGTGTCGCCGCTGGCGCCGGTCAGTGCGCTCAGATCGTTGATGTCACGGCGGCCGGTCGCCTGCGCGATCGTCGGCCGCACCAGGTCGCGATCGGTGGTGAGCAGCAGCGACGAATCCGCGCCCGTGCGCATCACCCCGACGTAGTCGCCGGGCCGCACCTGTTCATCGACAAACCGCCGCGCCGACTGTTGCATCAGCGCGGTGTGCTTCGCGTCGATCATCATGTCGTCGAGCACCAGCGCGAACACCGCGCCGGGCTCGACGCGGTTGGTGAAGACACCGGGCGGGTCGGCGCGCTCGGCCGCGATACCTTCGAGATCGACCACCTGGAACTGGCGGATCTCCTGCGGCTTGCCGTCTTCGAAGATCAGGAAGTCGTCGCGCTTCAGGTCGCGATTGAGGTTGCCGTCCAGGCGTGTCGCGACGACATCAACCAGAACCAGGGCGGTGCCCGCGCGAAATTGCCGGGACGCAACGGGTTCGGTCGCCACCAGCGCGACCAGTGCCGCGGCCGTCAATCCGGTAATGGTTCGCATAGCGGCATTGTAGACAGTTTGGCAGGCGACCCGCGAGCTAACGAACGGCGCCCGGGTTGCGTGCGCTCGCCCACAGTGCGCGTGCATCCGCGGGCAGCTCGCCAAGGTCTGCCTCCACGTCAGCGGCCAATGAGGTTCCCACGAGCGCCGTCATCAATTGGCGAATGTCCCACAAGTCTTGCGTGCCTCCGGCATAGAGCTTGAGGAGCACAAGGTCACGCGCGAGCACCACCTTGGCGCCGCCGGGGAGTTGCTGAGCGCGCTCCACGGCGCGTTGCTGCCACGCATGACGGCCCAGGATGAGGTCGACTGGCCTCTCGCCCGGCATCGTGACTCTGACCACTCCCGCCAGCGGATCGTCGACGTCGCCGCGGCGGACATCGATCTCGACGCCAGCCGAGCGAAGGCTGGACCACATCTCCTGGTCGAGAATGCGGGGATCGAGGGTCAGCAGGTCGAGGTCGAGCGTAGAGCGCGCCACTCCAGACGCGGCCAAGGCGGCCGCTCCGATCAATGCGTGGGGGATTCCGCGCTCGTCCAGCGCCGTCATCACTCGATCGCCCAGGGTCATGACGACGGCGAAGCTGATGCGCTAGGGCGGCGTCCGGTCTGCCGGGCGGCAGCGATTCTGCGGTGCGCCTCTTCGGTTTCAATACCCGACGCCGCACAGAAGATCCGCACATCGTCGTCGCCCAAGGCGAGGGCGAGGCGAATGCGTTCGACGGCGCTCAACCGCCGCACGTCGCTCAGTGCTTGACGCCGAAGGAAGCCAGCGAGGACGCTCACGGCCCCAGTATATCCGGGCGCCCCACGGTCCGCGCTGGACCCCGGTACTACCGCGGGCCCAATACCGCCGCCACACATGCCTTGTCTTCGATCGCTTTGCCGAAGGCCGGTGTTCGCGAGGACTGGCCGTCCCACAACGTCTTGAACTGCGCGGGCAGCGTCAGCTGCTTGGCGCGATTGAACGCCGCGGTGGCGCGGTCGCGCTGGCCGGCGAGATAGGCGATGAACCCCGCTCGGACGTGCGTTGCGGGATCGAGCGGCTGGTAGCTCACGAGCTTCTCGACCGACACCAGCGCGCGCGCGCGAAGTCGTTGGCAGTCATGGCCCGCCCCACCGCGCCGTTGTGGTTGATGGTCATCTGCAGGTTCATCAAACGCCGCAGCTCGCCCAGCGGATCCTGGTGGTCGTCTACGTTCACGAACACGTAGCGGTCGTTGTTGGTGTTGCGGCCGCCGGCCTCGTCGCCCGCCCCATCGCCTCGACCACGTGCTGGCCGACCAGGATGTTGCCCTGCGCCGACACCGGCATCGGCCCACGGCACGAACGCGGCAGCCGCGAGTCCCAGGAGGCCTGGAGGGCCGACCCTTACGAGGCGCGCAGCGCCAAGTCCCAGCAAGCGAACTCGAGTGAGCGACCCTACGAGGCGGCCGAGCCCTTGAACAGCCGCTTGAAGTTGCCGGCGAAGATTCTATCCCGATCGACCGCGCTGACGCCCAGTCCATCAAGCACGGCTTTCTGTTGCACGTAGACATCCTTGTTCCAGCCGCGCGGGAAGAACGACGAGTCGGTGCCGAACAACAGGCGATCGGGACCGACCACGTCCAAGGCAGCGCGGAACACCTGCTCGAGCGTCAGGCCGGGCGTCTGTTTGATCCAGGAGTTGGAGCTCGACGTGTCCAGCACGACGTTGGGACACAGGCTCGCGACCATCAACGCTTCGCGCAACAGGCCCGCGCCGAAATGCGGGATCAGGATGGGCACGGTCGGAAACCTCAGCGCGACCCCGTGAAGGTCGAGCGGGTTGCCGAAGCGGATGTCGAACGGACTGGGTAGCCCGAGCTTCTTGCGCACGCCGACTGAGAGGACGCCGCAGTGCACGAAGACCGCCGTCCCCGGCCGCGCGGCCGCCAGTTCAAACACGCGAGCGACGCGCTCGTCATGCAGCGCGTAGCGATGCATCGCGGGGAACAGGCAGATCGTGCGCAGCCCCGCATCCAGCGCCCGCGTCGCGTACGCGATCGCATCGTCCCTCGTCGGATCCAGCATGAAGAACCCGACGAAGCGCGAGGGATGCAGCGAGAGCGCCCGTGCCACCGAGTCGGCGTCGCCGGGGAGGCTGGCAATCAGCGCCGCCTGGCCGACGCCGTGCCGATCCAGTTCGGCGACCCACTGCGCGGCAAGCGCGTCGACGGATTCCGGTGCGTCCCACCCAATATCTCTGACGGCATCCGGCGCCGCGCCGAGGCCGGTGAAGAATCCAGGCGAGAAGAAGTGAACGTGTGCGTCACAGATCATTGGCTTGAGGCTTGAGGCTTGGGGCTTGCGGCCCAGGGTGCTCCAGATACTGCCTGATCTTCACGGTCCACGCCCACAGAAGAATCACGCCGGTGACGATGAGGCCGAGCGACAGCCCGACCCACAATCCCCACACGCCCCATCCTACGATGAAACAGAGCGTGTAGCTCACTGGCAACCCGAGCAGCCAGTGTGCTGCCAGGTTCACCAGCATCGGCGTCCGCGTATCCCCGAGACCGCGCAGCGTGCCGGTGATGACGCCCTGGATGCCATCGAACAACTGAAAGATCGCCGCGAGAAAGAGCAGCGAGGAGCCGACGTTGAGCACGGCCGGGTCGGTGCTGAACAGGCCGATCAGCGCGCGCGGCATGGCGACGAACAACGCGCCAGAGCCGAGCATGAAGGCGACGCCAAGAAGAATTGCCGTCCACCCCGCGGCCGCCGCGCGAACCTGATCGCCGGCGCCAACGGCGTGACCGACTCTCACCGCGCCCGCCGAGCCGACCCCGAGTGGGATCATGAACGCGATGCCGGCCAGGTTCAGCGCGATCTGATGCGACGCGCCAGAGATGGGGTCGAGCGTACCGGCCAACGCGGTGGCCAGGGCGAAGACCCCAACCTCCGCGAGCATCTGCGACGCCGCTGGCAGCCCGAGCACCAGCAGACGCCGCAGCCGCGCGGGATCGAACCACTGAGCCGGCCAGACCTCCGCGCGGACCTTGTCCGCCGTAGCCTTGGAGAAGGTGGACCACCAGATCGCGACCACCAGGGAACCAAACATATAGATGCGCGCGATCAGCGTGGCCCACGCCGAACCCGGGACGCCCAGTTCCGGAAACCCGAGGTTGCCATACACCAGCAACCAGTTCATCGCTGCGTTGAGAATGTTCGCAGTGATCAACGCGAACATCACCGGTGTGGCCATGTGCATGCCTTGCAAGTAGCGGCGGCACGCGGCGTAGGCGATCAGGAACGGTGTGCTCCAAATCAACACAAAGAAATACGACTGCAACTGCGGCGCGATCGCGGCGTGGAAGCCCAGCGACGGGATGAAATAGGCCAGCACCACGCACACCGCCATGATCGGCAGCGTCAACAGCGCGCCGAGCGTGAGCCCGTCGAACAGCCAGCGGTGGCAATCGCGGACGTCGCCGGCGCCGTAGGCCTGCGACACCAGGGTGTCGAGGCCCAGCAACACCCCCATCCCGAAAATGGCGAAGGCAATGTGCATCGCCGCGCCCACGCCCACCGCGCTGATCGCCTCGGGCCCCAGCGGCCCCACCATCAGCGTATCGACGACGCCCATGGCCATCCAGCCGAGTTCGGCCATCGCCACGGGCACGGCGAGGCGGAGCATGGGGACCAGTTCAGAGCG
>JBCKZH010000056.1:0-22174 GCA_038919385.1 Vicinamibacterales bacterium
CTCTCGCTCGATGGCGCGACCCTCCTCACCGCACTCGCCAAATCCCGCGCTGATGATGCAGATCGCCGCGACTCCCTTCGCGAGACAGTCGTCCACCGCCGCCGGTACGTGGGCGGCAGGTACGGCAATCACAGCCAGGTCCACCGCCGCCGGAATGTCGGCGACGTGGGAATATGCCGCGAGGCCCTGAATGGTGTCCGCGGTTGGGTGAACCGGTACCACCGACCCGGTGAAGCCGGTGGCGACCAGGTTGTGGAGGATCTCCGAGCCGATCTTGTTGCGTTCACGGCTGGCGCCCACGACCGCGACGCAGGCAGGTTCAAAGAAGGGGGTCAGATCGCTCAATCCAGCAGGCTCCTGGTTGCGACCGATGCACAGACTGGGCCACCTCGGCTCGAATGCGGAAAATTTCTCGCGCCGCTGGAAATATCGCGGTCGAGCCGAGGCAATCGTCCTCATGGCCCACGTAATCACAGTGGTGTGAGTGGCACGAGGGTTGCCCTCCAGAAACGTGAACGGTCATCCAGGAAAGGGACCCGGCCATGACGCCCGACATCAAGAGCATTCTCGTTCCCATCGACTTCAGCCAGAACTCCGCGCGCTGACCATGGGGTCGATGGATGCCTACGCCATCGCTTACTCGAATTGGAGCCAGCAGCTCGGCGACGAGGCCGAACGCCAGCTCGTGCAGCTAGCGGCGAAGCTGGAGGGCGTCACGGTCTCGACCGAAGTGTTGTTCGGCAATCCGGCCCGCGCCATCGTGACGGCGGCGGCCATGCTCGCCGCCATCCTCCTCTCGCCCCTTGCCGTCACGCCCGCGTCGGAGCAGGAGCCGACGGCTCAACCGCAAACCGAGATGCGCCAACGGGTGACGGGCGGAGAAGTGTTCCGCACCTACTGCGCAACCTGCCACGGGCGATCGGGCCGCGGTGACGGACTGCTGGCCAGTTCCATGCAGCGCAAGCCCGCCGACCTCACCGAGATCGCGAAGCGCAATGGCGGCGAGTACCCGTCGGAGATCGTCTTCCGCACGATTGACGGCAAGACCCCGGTGCGCGGCCATGGCGGGCCCGGCATGCCGGTGTGGGGCGATGCGTTCGCCCGTTCGCACGACGGCGGCGATGCCACGACGGTCAAGGAACGCATCGACTCGCTGGTCGATTTCATTCGCACGCTTCAAGTGAAACCGGTGCACTGATCTGGTGATTTTGTGATCGCGTGACTTACGGCTGAGTGTTGGCGGGAACGACGCGCACGGCCATCTCGCCCATCCGGCAATGAACTCTTCGGCCCTGGGGTCGAGGTTCCGTTCGCGAAACGGCGTGGGGTCGAGCGAATTGAAGAGCTGCTTCAGCTCCCCGGCAGACACCTCAATGCGCGCGTGGCTGTTCGGCAGGTCCCGCGGGTCAGGGCTGCTCGGCATGTGGCACCACCGTGCAGGATACCCCGACGCGCACATTCCCGCGGTGCTTCGCGGATTCTTCCGCACCGAGGGGCGCACGGTAGCGTGTCGAGCGGGGTTTGCGGCCCCCTGGAGTGGAACGCGTTTGGCAGGGGCCACGACAGAGGATTCCATGACTCGCGGCGTCGAGCCCGCGGCCTCGGTGCGCGACCTGCGCCGGTTGATCCGTGCAGGCGCTGCATCGCAGCGCCGAGGTCGATGCGCGCGGCGTGGCCATTACGGTGGCGGGCTCCAGCGTCCGCCTTGAGGGCGAGGTCGCGTCGTGGGCCGAGATGGAGGCGGTGGAAGGCGCCGTGATGCACGCGCCCGGTGTTACCGATCTCGACAACCGGATCACCATCGCGCCGCACCTGGTGCCGATTCCGGCCATCGACGCCGAGATCTGCTGATGCCACGCGTCCTGTTGTGCGCGCTGATGGTCCTGGCGCTGGCGCCGGTTCCGCGGGCGCGTGCGCCGGACAGGTGCTGACCATCGACAACCGCCACATTGCCAGCATCGAACCCGGCCGGCGGCTCGCCATCAACATCCCGCAGCGCATGCTGTTTCTCGTCGATGGCGCCGCCGTGTGGGGTCTTCCGATTGCGGTGGGCTTGCGAAGCTGGCCGACGCCCGTGGGCCGACCTGGGACGTGCCGCTGTCGATCCAGGAGGAAATGCGCGCGCAGGGCAAAGCGGTAATCACGTCGCTGCCGCCATCGCCGCAAAATCCGCTGGGCGCGCATTGGATTCGGCTGTCGCTGAGCAGCATCGGCATTCACGGCACCATTGCACCGAGCAGCATCTACAACTACGCAGGGCCACGGTTGCATCCGCATGCATCCGGAGGACGTGGCGTTCCTCTTCGCGCGGGTCGACGGGCGCGTCTTTGCCGAGGTGCATCCCGATGGCTACAAGCGCGCCATTTGGCGTGGCTTACCTGCAGGCGATTGCTGCCCGCGAGGGATTCGGGGAGCGGGTGAATTGGGACGCCGTGGCCGACGTCGTCCGCCTGCGGCATGGCCTGGCGGTTGACGTCACGAGAGACGACTGACGGGCGAGGGCTGGCAGCCCGCCCGGGCCCGGCCGCGTTACTTGGCTTCGGTCAATGTGCGCCCGAGTTCGTCGTGCGTCTCGCGCATCTCGGTGAGCTGGCGCTCGACCAGGTCGCGGACCGACGCGGGCAGCACGCCTTGGAGCGCTTCCGCGAAGGCCGCCAGGGTGACGGCGTCGCCGCGCTGGGCTTCGGCCAGGATGACGCGGTCGTCGTGGCCGCTGACGTTGCTGCGCATGCCCATCCACCGCCGGTGCATGGACGCCGCTGCGGTCCCTTGCGTGGCCTCGCTGCCACCAAACCGTTGCGCGTGAGGCAGTAAATCGGCGGCCGCGTGGGCCCGCCGGCCGGCGCAGTCGGCGAACAGCCTCTTCAACGCCGGATCGCTGACGAGTTCGGCGGCATGCGCGAAGCCGTGCTCGCCGTCCCGGCACGTCTCGATCAAGTGATTCAGAACCTCACGTGGATTGCGCTGTGACATGTCATCTCCCGGCGTGCCGCGCGCTTGTCTGCCGCCCACGCCAACCCGAATCAATGCACATCGCGAGCCACCGCTGCCGCCGGCCGACCGGCACGGCGTTCCGCCGCATTCTTGAGCGGCCGCGGCATGGCCAGCCGAATCAACTCGACTCCGGGTGCGACGTACGACCAGTAGCGGCGGAAGCGCTTGCGCGTCTCCGGGTCGGTGGTGGCCACGCGCGTTTCGGTGTGGAACATCGACTCGTCGTCGCCGATCGGATCCGCGCGCAGGGTCCACACGATCTTCACGTAGCCGGGCTCGCGGAACGCCGTGAATTGATTGCCGAGATCGACGGTGCCCGGCGCCAATCCGAGAGGGATTTCCAGACGAGACCAGAGAAATTCCCCAGATTGAGGTCACCGCGGCGACCCTCCGCACCCTCGCCGCCCGTGCGCGGCATGTTCGTTGCTGTACAGTCTGCTGACCGCGCGCCGCGACCTCTCGACGCATCCGCGTGTGCCAGGAGACCAGACGTGAGCGAACCCCTTGTGCTGTGTGCCGTAGACCTCGGCCCATCAACCGCGCGCGTGCTGTATCACGCCGTCGGCCTGTCCCGCGTGATGGGTGCTGGCCTGCGAATCTTGCACGACAGTTCGGACGAGAGCGAGGATTTGCGGGCGCGGGTGATCGACGAATGCGAACGCGCCGTGCCCTACGAAGCGGCGATCGATCCGGAGTCCATCCTGATTGCGTCGGGCCGGGTGTCGGAAGAGATTCAACGCGAAGCGTTGAGGCATGGCGCGACACTGATGGTCGTGGGTCCTCGCGGGCATGGTGGCCTCGCGCGGCTGCTGCTCGGTTCCACGAGCGAGGCGCTGCTGGGCCTGGCCCGCACGCCAGTACTGCTGGTGCCGCCCACCGACCAGAAGCTCGCTCACTCATGAATAAAGCAGGTTAGATCCCTCCGGAGCCGAAACTCGGCAAGGAGGGAGACACTCTCAATGGTCCACCCTACGACCCTGATTCGAGAGTCGGCAGCGCCACTTGGTTCGGCACCACCCGCGTGAACTGGCCGCGCTGCATCAGCTCGCGGCCCTTGCCGCCGCGGCCGACGATTTCGTACTTGGTCGTGCTGATGGTCTGCTCCGCTCCGCGCGAGGTTTCCACCGTCAGCAGGTCGCGGTCGCCGGTCGACACCAGCGCGCCGATCACCTTGTCTTCGGGGAAATCGATCTTGATCAGGATGACACCGCGGCCAGGACCAGAGAGGAAGTTCACTTCCTCCACCGGGCACAGCATGGCGCGGGCAGCGCTGGTGGCGGCAATCACGGTCTCCTCGCCGGTGGTGATTGAGACCATCACGACTTCCACCCCGTCGGCAGTGCGTGCGTAGCGACGGCCGGAGCGCGTGCTCGCCTCGACGAACCCTTGCAAGGAGAAGCGCATGGCGTAGCCATCGCTGGTCACCGCCATCGCGTGCACCGGTGGGACGCCGCCTTCCTTCTTTGCCTCAATCTTCTTCGCGATGCGTGGATCCAGGCTGAACGCCGCAATCACCTTCTCGCCGTCCTTGAACTTGAACAGCTTCTGCACCGGCTCGCCGTAGCCGGTCGAGGCCGGGACATCGACGATGCGGCTGGTGTAGGCGACGCCGCAGTTGGTGAAGAACACCATGGTGGCGCGGGTGCTGCCGATGGCGGCCGCGAGTACGCCATCACCCTCGCGCAGGCGCGTGGTCGACAGGTCTTTCACTTCCTTCTGCCGCTTCACCCAGCCATCGCGGGACACGATCACCACGTTGTCTTCTTCGACGATGAAGGACTCGGCGGAGTATTCGATCTCTTCGGTTTCCTCGATGCGCGAGCGCCGCGGATCGATCTTGGGGTTGCCGTACTTCGCCTGGATCTCTTCAAGCTCTGACCGCACCAGTTTCCAGCGACCCTCTTCGTCCTTGAGCAAGCCGGCGATCCGGCTCGACCGCTTGCGCTTCTCGCCCAGCTCCGTCTGGATCACCTGGATCTCGAGGCGCGCCAGGCGATACAACTTCAGTTCGAGGATGGCGTCGGTCTGCTCGGCGTCGAGCGAGAACCGCGTCATGATCTTCTCCGCCGAATCGGCTTTGCCGTCAGACTTGCGGATCATCCTGATGATCTCGTCGAGCGCGTCGAAGACCTGCTCGAAGCCCTCGAGAAGGTGGATCCGCTTCCGCAGTTGCTCGAACTCGTGCGCCAGCCGGTTGGTGACCACTTCCAGCCGGAAGTGGAGGAAGTGCCAGAGCATCTGCTTGAGGTCGAGACGTTCGGGACGGCCGGCCTCTGCGTTTTCGGTCGGCACCAGGCAGGTCATGTTCACGGCAAACGTTGTCTGCAACGACGTGTGCTTGAACAGGTACGCCATCACCAGGTTGTCGTCGGCGCCCGCCTTCAGATCCAGCTCAATGCGGACATCGTCAGTCGAGAGATCGCGGACGTCGACCAGGTACGGCATCTTGCGGCCGAGCACGACGTCGCCGATCTGCTCGACCAACTGCGACTTGTTCACGGCGTACGGGATGCTCGTGATGTAGAGCTTCTTCTCCGAACGCGACGTCGGCCCGGCCTCCCAGGTGGAGCGCAGGCGAACCGACCCGGAGCCGGTGCGGTAGATCTCCCTGAGCTCGTCGGGCGAGTTCAGGATGTGGCCACCGGTCGGAAAATCTGGCCCCTTCACCCATCGGCACAACTGCAATGTGGTGAGGTCGGGATTGTCGAGCAGCTTGATCAGCGCCGTGATGATCTCGTTCAGGTTGTGCGGCGGGATGTTGGTGGCCATGCCGACGGCAATGCCGGTGCTGCCGTTGATCAGCAGGTTGGGCACGCGCGAGGGCAGCACCACCGGCTCGCTCTTGGTGCCGTCGTAGCTCGGGCGGAAGGGAACCGTGTCGTGCTCGATTTCCTGCAGCACTTCGTCCGACAGCCGCGCCAAGCGGCACTCGGTGTAGCGCATGGCCGCGGCGCGGTCGCCGTCGAGCGAGCCGAAGTTGCCGGAGCCATCGATCAACGGATAGCGCAGCGAGAACGACTGCGCCATGCGGACCAGGGTTTCGTAGATCGCGCTGTCGCCGTGCGGGTGAAAGCTGCCCATCACGTCGCCCACCACCTTGGCGCATTTGCGGTGCTTGGCGTCGGCCGTCAGGTTCTGCTGCCACATGGTGAACAGGATGCGGCGCTGCACCGGCTTGAGACCGTCACGCACGTCAGGCAGCGCGCGTGAGGTGATGACCGAGAGCGCGTAGTTCAGGTATCGCGTCTGCGCGGCTTCATGGAGCGAGACGTTCGTCGTCCCGTCACCGCCAATAGGCGAGAAGCCACCACGCCCTGGTGGCGGAGGAATGCCGGCGTCGTCGTTGTCAGGCAGATCGAACAGGGATGGTTCGGGGGGTTGCTTGGCCACTAGTCAGGAATTAGTTTACCCGGATTCATCAGGTGGTGTGGGTCGAGGGCGCGCTTGATGGCGCGCATGACGTCAAGGGACGCGCCGTGCTCCTTCGACAGGTACTTCAACTTGCCCACGCCCACGCCATGCTCGCCGCTGCAAGTGCCGCCGAACTTCAACGAGCGCTCGACCAGCCTGTCGTTCAACCGCGAGATCTGGTCGAACTCCTGCTGGTCGTTGGCGTCGAGCATGAAGATCAAGTGGAAGTTGCCGTCGCCAGCGTGTCCAACCAGCGGCGCGACCACGCCCGCCTCTTTCAAGTCCGCCTGCGTCTCGAGAATGCATTCGGCCAGGTGCGAGATCGGCACGCAGATGTCCGTTGTCCACGCCCGAGCACCCGGCCGCGAAGCCACGGTCGCGTAGTACGCGTTGTGCCGCGCTTGCCAGAGCGTGGCGCGGTCTTCGAGCGTCGATGCCCACTGAAAGCCCCTCGCGCCGTGTTCGCCGGCGATCTCCTCCACCGCCTTGATCTGCTCGTCCACCATGACGTCGCTGATGCCGTGGAACTCGAAGAACAGCGTCGGCGCGATCGGATAGTTGGTCTTGGAATATGCGTTGACGACGCGGAGTTGCGCCTCGTCGACGATCTCGATGCGCGCGACGGGGATGCCGAGCTGAATGGTCTGGATCACGGTGGCGGCCGCTCCAGCCATCGAAGCAAACGGGCACACCGCCGCGCGGACCGCTTCGGGCTTGCCGTAGAGCCGCAGCGTGATCTCGGTGATCACGCCCAGCGTGCCTTCCGATCCAACGAACAGGCGCGTGAGATCGTACCCCGATGACGACTTGCGGGCGCGGCCACCAGTCTTGATGATCTGGCCGTCGGCCAGCACCACCGTCATTCCCAGCACGTTGTCGCGCATGGTGCCGTATCGCACGGCGGTGGTCCCGGAGGCCCGGGTCGCGGTCATGCCACCCAGCGTGGCATCGGCGCCCGGATCGATCGGGAACATCAGGCCGGTGTTCTTGAGGTGTGCGTCGAGCTTGAGCCGCGTCAACCCGGCCTCGACGGTGACGTCCAGGTCTTCGGGGCTGAGCCGCAGCACGCGCGTCATGCGCGTGAGATCGATCGACACGCCGCCATGGATCGCGTTGACGTGGCCCTCGAGAGAACTCCCCATCCCGAACGCCACGATCGGCTTGCCGTGCCTGGCGCAGACCTTGACGATGGCGCTGACTTCCTCGGTGGAGGTGGGAAAGACAACGGCGTCGGGCATGCCGGCCGGATGCCACGACTCACCATGCGAGTGATGTTCGCGAACCGCTTCCGCCGTGGAGACGCGGTCGCCCAGAAGCGCTTTCAGATCATCAATCACTGCGACATTATAGGGTGCAGGTGCGTGGCGGCTTACGGACTGTGTCTACATGTGGCTACAATTACACATGGAGTCAACGGGCATTCGGGAGTTCAGGAACAAGCTGAGCCAATAGCCCTACACCTTCAACCTGGTGGCCATGAAGAACAGCACGGCGCCGGCAGCAAGCGCCGCGGCTCCCGCGGTCAACTGCGCCTGACTGGCACCCGCGAGGATCCCCATCGCGACGATCGACGCGACCACCGGTATCACGGGACCGAGCGGAACCGTGAACTTCGCCGGGGCAACCGCGCCATCGACATCGCTTCCGCCTTCGCTGAAGCTACCTCGGACAGGGAAGCGGGCGCCGGGCTGTGCGGCGATCTCGCGGTCGTGTCTTCGCAACACCAGCGTTGACGCGCAGACGGCGAGATACATCACCAATCGCGCGATGGCGCTGACCGCGGCTAGCGCGACGAACGAACCGGTCAATGCTAACGTCAGGGCGATGACCGCCGTGAACAGGATCGCGTTCGAGGGCGTTTGGAAAGTCGGGTGCACGCGCGCGAACCACTTGGGCAAATCGCCGTTCTCCGCCAGCGCGAACAGCGTGCGCGACCCGTTCAGGATCTGGCCCATGTTGTTACCGGTCATGGAAATCGCCGAGCCGATGGAGACCAGCAGCGCGCCGGATGCCCCGAGAAAGATCGCCGCGCCATCGGCCAACGGCGTACGGCTGGCGCCCAGATCTGGCAGCACGCCGGTCGCTACCAGCGAGGTGAGCGACATCACGATCGACACGGTGATGAGCGTGGCGACGAAGGCGAATGGCACATCCCGCCTGGGATTCGCCGCCTCGCCGGCGAGCACGCCGGTGACCTCGTAGCCACCGTACGCGAAGATCAGCAGGATCAACGCGCTCGAGAGCTGCTGCTGAGTGACCGCGGGCATGGCTGAGAACCGCACCGGATCGATGTACCACACACCGGCGATGATGAAGATGGCGAGCGGAGCCAGCTTGCCAATGGTGAGCGCGTTGATCACCCAGGACGACTGCTTGATGCCGCGCACGTTGATCCAAGTCAGCGCGATCGTGAGCGCCGCGATCATTGATGCGCGAGGGACGCCGGTGGCGAGCGACGGCCAGTAGAACGCCAGCGCCAGCGCGAGTCCGTTGGCCACCGAGGCCTGACTGGTGACACGCGTGAACCACATCATCCAGCCCACTTCGAACCCGACAAAGCGGCCGAAGGCCGCGCGCGCCGGCAGGTAGGGTCCACCGGTCTTGTCGAAACGGCTGCCGACCTCGGCGAAGCACAGCGCAATCGACAGTGACAGCAGGCCAACGCCCATGAACGCGAGTGGTCCCCACGGTCCCACCAGCCGCGCCACGTCGGCGGGCAACAGGAAGATAGCGCTGCCGATCACCTGGTTCACGCCAATCGCCGTCAGGTCCCAGCGACCCAACGCGCGCCGCAGCGCCGGCGTCTCAGACGGTCCAGCCATCAGATTCCTTCTTTCCCGTGATCATTTCCTTGATGCGCGCCGCGAGCGTGTCGGCCGTAAACGGCTTCATCAGCAAGTTGGTGGCGCCGGTGGGATCCACGCCCGACCCGGCACGTTCGGGATGGCCGGAGATGAACAGGACCTTCAGGCCAGGTCGAATCTTCTCGACCTCTTTGGCGAGGTCGGCGCCGTTCATGCGTGGCATGACGACGTCGGTGACGAGAATGTCGACGGTGGCATCGACCCGCACCAACTCCGCGTCGTACTGTCCGGTGAGCAACTGGCTAACGGTCGCGACCACCGGTTGTGGTGGCGGCTCAACCCTCGTCCGGCGAAACACCGCCTCGGCCAGGAACGGTGCGTAGTCATCGAGGTCGGGAAAGCCGACGACCTCCCCGCGATCCCCGGGTGCGGCCGGCTGGGTCGACTCGGTTTCCACAAACACGGGCTTACCGGCGGCGCGGATGTACAGCGAGCGGCCGGGGCGCTGGCGCGTGACGATGCCCGCGATCCTCACCCGATGGCGCAGCGCGCCGATCGGCGTGATCTCCTGCAGGCCGGCATGGTCGATGAGGGGGGCCGCAAACGGGTCGCCGACTGGTTGCACCTCGATGCGCACCGCACCCGCTGCCGCCAGCATCTCCACGCGATCGGTCGCGCGATCGGCCGTGAGCAGGTGCGAAAGGACGCCGTGAACCGAGACGACGGCGTCCACCGGCGTGAGATCCGGCTGAGCACCATCAGGTTGCATCAGGGTAAACCGGCCCGCCACGGTGCTGATCGTCACCTCGACGTTGCCGGTTGACACATGAACGCGGCGAACCACGCCGCGCGCGGATACGAGGCGACCGTCGGCTTCCGTCAACCGGCTGGCCACGCTCTCGAAGGGCAGCGCACTAGGAAGGGGGGCGCGACCGACCGGCATCAGCGCGGCGTTGGTCAGCGTCGCACCACGATCGGTGACGGCCGCCGTGCCGATCACATCCACAACCTGTCCCGCAACAACAGCGGCGGCGTTGGCTGTAGCCGCGGGGACGACAAAAATCCCGCCGGTCGCGTCCTGCACGAAGACCATGCGGCGGGCATAGTCGGCGAGGGTGACGGTGGCCCGAATCCTGACGGGGGCGGGCGACGGCGTTGGCGACGCGCGCTGGCGCACGGCCGCGATGGTTTCGGCCGCCAGGGTCTGGGCGGACGCCGGCACGTGGCTGAGCGCCGCGACCATGACCGCCAGCCACGCGGCCACTCGCAGCAGTCGCCGATGGCCGCGGCGGTCATCGAAGGCGCGGCGGCGCGCGGGCCTGGCGGCAACGTCGAACGGCGGCTGTATCATGAATCCGAAAATGGGCGCGACATCCCAGCAAGGGGCGCACACCACTCTTGATGCTGGAGCGTACACCGATCCGGCATGGTTCGGCACCGAGGCCGGCCGAATATTCGCGCGGGTGTGGCTGGCGGTGGGCCGCGCCGCCGAGCTGGAGAGGCCGGGCGCGTTCGTCACTCGCGACGTGGCTGGTGCGAGCGTGATTGTCCTGCGCACGGCGGATGGCCGCATCCAGGCGATGCACAACGAGTGTCTGCACTGTCCGGTGATTCATCCGCTGCTCAACCGGGAAGGTGAGATACGTGACCCGTCACTTGATTCTTTCATCGCATCCGCTCGCGTTCGATGCGGCGCGGGCAGCGGAATGTGCTGGTCAACAGGGAAGGTTTTGGGAGATGAGGAATCATCTCTTTGTTAACCAGGCAGCACTCAAATTGTCGGACTTGACCGCGCACGCCGACACTCTAAAACTCGACTCTACCGCGTTTGGCGGATGTATGGGCACGGGGGGAAGGCCCGTCTGAGAGTCCGCGAAGACATGTCTGAAGCGGCTCAATTTCAGCTGTCTGGGACGCCAATATTTCTCATCGGCCGGATTCAGCCCGATGGCGTCACGATGAGGGTGACGAAGAAAATCAACGGTGCCCACCCGTTCGAGGTCTTTAAGACTACCCTGGTGTTGGTGATGAGGATGGGGGTTTCGAGGAAACCCGATTCGCCAATCCACTGCGTGCCGGTCATGTCGCCGTCACTCCGGTCCGGATCGGCCCCTTCCCTTCCACCAGCTTGCCTTCGCCCGCAATCAGCGTGGTGAAGCCGACTTCGACGCCAGCCACGTCGGTAATGGCGTTCAAAGCGCCGGGCGTGCCCTGGAACGGCACGCCAAGGTCGCGGGCGCGCGGCGTTGGTTGGGCGGTGCCAATCGTTCCCGCTGCCAGTGAAAAACTGATCACGAGCGCCAGCGGAAGAGGTCGCGTCATTCCACCACTATAAACCGTCCTATGGAGTATCCTCGCGGGCATGAAGTGCTCGCTATTTGCCCTGGCGTTGTCTCTGATTGTCGCCACGCCTGCCCTCGCGCAAGACACCACGAAACCGGCGGCGCCACCGCCGACCATCGTGCAGAAGGTGCGAGACGCGATCGCCGAACCCGACTTCAAGAAGGCCGAGAAGCTGGTGCTCGACGATATGGCGGCGAACGGCACGACGCCGATTGCCATCGAAGCATTCTCGTGGCTTGGCCGCGGCGCCGTCGCCGCGAAGAACTTCGACGCCGCCATGACCTATGCGGCCCGCACCTACGAGATCGTCGAGGAACAGCTGAAGACTCGCAAGCTGGACGACGAAGCACGGTTGCCGATCGCACTCGGCGCGGCCATCGAAGTCACCGCGCTCGCCACGGCGGGACAGGGCGCCCGGTCAGACGCGGTTCTGTATCTGCGGCGTGAGTTGGACACCTACAAAGGCACGTCGATCGTCGAACGCCTCAACAAGAACGTCAACCTGTTGAGCCTCGAGGGCACACCGGCCCTCCCGGTGGACAGCCAGAAATGGATCGGCGCACCACCGCCGTCGATGGCCAGCCTTAAAGGCAAGCCGGTGATCTTGTACCTGTGGGCGCACTGGTGCCCAGACTGCAAGGTCCAGGGACCGGTCCTCGAATCGCTGCTCACGAAGTACAAGGCCACCGGCCTCACGCTGGTCGCACCAACAAAGTTCTATGGCTACGTCGCCAAGCGCCAGCCGGCGGGACCGGATGAGGAACTGGCTTACCTCACCAGTATTCGCGACAGCACCTATCCGTGGATGAAGACGACACCGGTGCCAATCAGCGATCAGATCTTTGCGCAGTACGGCGTCTCGACCACGCCAACGCTCGTGCTGATCGACCGCGCGGGCAATGTCTCAAGGTACAACCCGGGTCAGTTGACCGTTGAGCAGCTCGAACCGTTGATTCAGAAAATTGTCGGCCCGCTGGCGACCGCGAGCCAGCGCTAGGCGCGGCCCCTTAGCGCGGCTGGCGCTTCAGGTAGAGTTCGCGCCTGGCGAGCACCAGCGTCGCAAGCGCCTCAGGCATCGGCAGCTTGATGGCGCGGTCGATGGTCTCGATCGCGAGATCGAACGAGCCGACAGCGGCATAGGCTTCTGCCAATCCGAACAACGCCTGCGGGTTGGCGGGATCCAATCGCACGGCTTGCTGCAGGTGCTTCAGGGCGTCGCCAGTCTTGCCCTGCACCAGCATCACCTGCCCCAGATTGTTGTGCGCCAGCGCGTATTCGGCGCGCCGCGCGAGCGCCGCGCGAAAGGCGGCGACCGCAGCATCGAGCCGGCCGGCCTGCGCCAGCGCCGTGCCCAGGTTGAAGTGGGCCGCGGCCGAGTCGGGCTTCAATGCCAATGACGCCTCGAAGTGACTCACGGCCGGCGCCATTTGCCCAACTCCCATATAGAGCAACGCCACATCGTCATGGAGCTCGGCGTCGTTTGGGTCGACGCGCAGCATGGTTTCGTAGCCGGCAATGTCTTCGGTGGTCATCTTGGTGGTGATTTGCTCGCTCATCACCTGCCGGTCGCGATCGTTAGTGGCCAGGAGCTGAAACCAGAGGTCGCCCATCTCGTCCTTCGAGCGCTGGCCCCAGAAGACGCGGGCGGGTGGCAACTGCGGGTTGCGGACGTTCTCCGCGGAGTTGTCGTAGGTGTATTCCATCGACAGCCGGGTGCCCTTGGGCAGGCGGATGGGCGTCACCTCGCGATAGACGTGCTGCCATCGGAAATCCCAGTCGGTAATGTGCAGCACGAGTCGCGAGGTGCCGTCGGGCAGGTGGGCAGTGCCGCGGATCTCGCGCGCGCGGTAGTGGGCGTGCGGCTGGACCGCGAGCAGGTCGACATCCACCGGCAGCGTGTAGGCATCGCGAATCACGTAGCGCGGCTCGCCCGGCGGGATCTCAATGGCCTGCGAACCCAGCCTCAGGATGGTGGGGGTGCGCGTCGGCGGGCGATCGCTGAAGAACAGGCCGATTTCCGGTTGCACCTGTTCCACGGCCCCGCTCGGCTGCAGGTGCAGCTGCACCACGAGGTCGCTGCCAGGCTCGAGCGTCCACGCCAGATCGGGCGACACCAGGGGCGCCACCTGGCCGGGCGTCCAGCCGAGAAAGTGCCCATCCGGATACTCGGCCGAGCGCGGCATCAGGCCGTCGTAGCCAGGCAACGGGTCGGCATCGTCCAACTGCCGCGTTGCCGCGGTGCGATCGATCCGGATGTTGGCGTGATGAACGACGCGCGCGTTGCCCGGGCGAAATTCGATGCCTCGCACGTAGGTTCGTTTCGTCACGGGAAGGCGGATGGCGAAGATACGGAACGCGTCGGTCGGTTGTGCCTGCAGCGTGAATGGCTTCGGCGGCTTGACGATGAGGTCGGGCTTGCCGAGCAGCCAACCGTCCGGCAAATCGGGAAGCGGTGGCAACACGCCGGCGTCCCCCGGGGGCGCGCCGCTCCGGGCCCACGTCTCCAGCTGCGCGATCTGCGAATCGGTGAGGGGATCCTGGCCGACAAAATGGCCGACGCCTGGTTCAACTTTCCACGGCGGCATGAAGCGGCTCCGGGTCACCGTGGCGATCTGCGTCGCCCGCCGTCGCACCTCGTCGTAGGTCGTCAGAGCGAACGGTGCTGGCCCGCCTTTGCGATGGCACGAGGCGCACGACTTAAAGACGATGGGTGCGATGTCGCGCGTGAACGTGACGTCCTGAGCCAGTGCCGGCGAACTGCCACCGAGCAGCACGGCGAGCACGCCAGCACCCGAGCACCCGAGCACCCCAGCACCTCTCCTCATTTGACGAGATCCGAGAGGATGCAGCCAACGGCACGCGCTTCGCGAACCGGCACCGGTTTACCCTGCACGATTGCCTCGAGTGCTCGCTCGAGCGTGCGGTCGGCCGGCTGCGGCCGGTCTTTGCCGAATTCGAGGTAGCGATCGTCAATGCGGCCCCGGTACATCACGCGGCCACCTGCGCCGATGACCGCCACTTCTGGCGTCACCTGCACGCCGGTGTGCTTCACCAGTTCCTGCGCGGTGTCGCGCACGGCCGTCAGCGTGTAGCCGAACTTCTTCACATGATCGCGGATGACCGCCGGTGTATCCGTACCGACGGGATAGACGAGCGTAAAGCCAATGCCCTGCTTCCCGAATCGCGCGGCCAGCGACTGGATGTCTGGGGCATAGCGGTTGGAGATCGGGCAGTCTGTGGTCGCAAAGACCAGCACCGTGGCGAGACGACCGGATGGGAGCACGAGAGGATTGACCGGCCTGCCGGCCAGATCCGTGACACGCACAGGCTCCGCCACGGCCGGACCGGCGGTCGCCAGAAGCAGGGCCACGAGGCCGAGGATGTTGCGGACCACGAAACCAGTATAGGGCGGGCGGGTGAGGTTCGTGCCCCACCCGCCCGCCCCGCCTTACCCGCCCGAAACTACCAAGTCACATCCATGCCGACGCGGATGATGCGGCCCTGCAGGATGACGGAGGGCTGCTTGTAGGTGGCGGCGCCGAACTGGACGGTCGACACCGACGAGTAGTCGTCCGAATTGAGCGCGTTGAACAGGTCCACCTTCGGGACCAGGTTGAAGCCGCCGATCTGGAGGCGCTTGCTGACCGAGAAGTCCACCTGGTTGAGGCGCGGGGTGAACTCGGTTTCCGGGGCCACGAGCGGCACCTGGATGTTAGCCACGCCGCTGGCGGCGAGTTCCGGCAGCACGAGCGCGCCCGGCGTGCAGGGGCCCGTGCAGTTGGCGGCGTAGCGCGTGGTCGAGGTCAGCTGCCAGAAGGTGGCCTGGCCGTTCGGACGGTCGAAGCCCGTGCCGGCCGTGAAACCGCCGTACGCCTGCGCCTCCGCGCCCGTGAGGTAGCCGTTGAGGCCCTGCCACGAACCGCTCACCGACAGGCCGAAGAACGGCAGCGGGTAGACCACCGTCGCCTTGAACTGCTTCGCCCACGGAATGCCGCTCTTCGACTGATCGCAGTAAAGCGAGCGGTTCGGGTCACTCGCCGCTGACACGCACACATTGTTGAGCGAGCGCTCGAGGTTAAAGCCGCCGAAGGCGCGGACGCCGCGCGGCAGACGCGCGTTGAAGTTGATGTCCACGCCGTTGTAGTTGCGCTTCATCTCGTCGCTGGTGCTGTCGATGTTGGCCACCTGGCCGCGGAACTCTGGCTTGATCACCCAGGCCGGAACGACAGTGCCGTCGAGCGGGCTCACGACATTGAACTGGTTGTAGCTGGCGGCGGTCAGCAGGCTGTTGGTGCGCATGGTGATGTTCTGGAAGTTGATGCGGTAGAACTCGGCGGCAAGCGAGAAGCCCGAGAACAGTTCACGGGTGATGCCGACGTTCATGGCCAGCGAGTACGGGCGCTTGATGTCGGGATCGAACTGCGCCAGCGACCGCACTCCGAAGTTGGTCGGCAGGTTGGCGAAGTTGATCTCGCAGCCGGCGGTCAGGTAGGCGCAGCCGCGCTCGCCCTGGGCGATGTCGTCGCCGTTCGAGTCGGTCCACGGCAGCACGGCAGTCGTCAGCGCGGTGGGGTTGTAGAGCCGGGCAAACCCGGTCGTCTGCGCGGTCGAAAACTTGTTGAAGCCCGCGCGGATGGCCGTCTTGCCGTTGCCCGAAACGTCGTAAATCGCCGACACGCGGGGCGAGAAGTCCTTCCAGGTCGGGAAGGCGATGTCTCCGTACGCGGGCACGTTGGCGAAGCGTCCCACCTGCGCCGACTGGCCGACGATGGTCTGCTTGTTGAGGTCGAACCGGAGACCGTAGTTGAACGTCAGCCGGTTCATGCTCCAGGTGTCCTGCGCATACACGCCGAAGTTGGCGTCGAGCGTTTCCTCGACGCGCAGCGGCGTGTTCAGCACGCTGACCTGCGTCGGCACGCCGTTGTTGTAGGTCTGGTAGAGATCGGCGTTGGCGTTGTTGTAACGGGGATACTTGCCGAACTGGTGCGACAGGCCCACCTTCACGGTGTGCGAACCCGAAACATACGAGATCGCGCCCTGCACGTTGTAGCGGTCGGGGTAGTTACCAAGCTGGGCACCCGAGGCGTTCCACAGCAGGCCGGTGCTGGTGTCGTTCTTGCGGACGTTGCGGTACCAATCAGCCGTGCCGCGTTCGGCGAGGATGCCGGGCTGGTAGAGGTTGTCGTAGCGCTCGCGGTTGTACGAGGTGCCCAACTCAAGCAAGAGCTTCGACGACGCCGTCGAGGTCCACTTCAGCGAACCGGTCGAGAAGTTGGGGGTGTTCCAGATCACTGACGCCGTGCGCGGGTCGGTGTTGGCGCCCATGGCGTGGCCGCGCAGGCGCAGCGCGCGGTCCATGTACACAGCCAGCTTGTTGCGCTCGGAGGCCTGCCACGTGAGGCGAACCACCGGGTTGTTCATCTTCTCGTCAGAAATGCCCTGGTCGCACGCCACCGCGCCGGTGCGGCACTGCTGGAAGCCGACCGGGAACGAGACGCCCGCGGGCGTGTAGAAGGTGTTGGCGATCGGGCGGTCGTACTTGGCGCGACGGAAGGCGCCGAAGAACCACAGTTTGTTCTTCATGATCGGGCCGCCCTGCTCGACGTTCCATTCGTAGAAGTTGTCGATCTTGTCGACGGCGCTGACGCCGATGGCGCGCAGGTCGTCGGTCAGGTTGTTGCCCTGCCATTCCTTGGGCGACTTGAAGCCTTTGACGCCGCCACGGAACTGGTTGCCGCCGTCCTTGGGAATCAGGTTCATGTTGACGCCGCCGGTCAGGGTCTCGGCGTTGCCGCCGGCGGTCTGGTAGACCGCCTCCTGCATCATCGACTCGTTGTGGTACGCCTGCACGGCGCCGTCGCCCATCAGGCCGTTGGTTATCAGGCCGTCGACCAGCACCACCGTCTGCGCGCCACCCTGGCCGCGCACGACGAAGTAGGTCTGCTGCATGGCGCGCGAGCCGCCGACGTCGGGTACGCTCAGCGTCACCCCCACCACCAGCTGGCCCAGGCCCTGGATGGTGCCGGCAGTCGGCACCGCGTTGAGCACGTCGCGGGTCAGCACCTGCTGCTTGGCGTTGCTCTGCAAGTCGACCACGGGCGAGGCGCCAGACACGGTCACCGATTCCTGCAGCGTGCCAACCGCCAGATCGACGTTGATGGTGGCGGTGAAGTTGGCCTGCAGTTCCACGCGATCACGAATGACGGTGTTGAAACCCGGCAGCGTGTAGGTCAACTTGTAGGTGCCAGGCCGCAAGTCGACGATGCGGTAGCTGCCGTTCTCATCGGTCGTCGCCGAGCGCACGCCCTCGATCAAGGCCGGGCTCGCCGCTTCCACCGTCACACCGGGCATCACCGCGCCCGACGTGTCTTTCACCGTTCCGGTAAAGACGCTTTGTGCACGCGCGATCGCGGGCATCAAAACGAGACTCGCTAGTACAAGTAAAAACGTTCGTGCAACAAAATTTCGCGCCATCTGTTTTCCCCCAAGGTCAGCGAACGAGACACCCGACAACATCCGCGGGCGCGGAGACGCGGGCGCCCCTTCGCCAAGAGCAACAGAAACGGTAACCTTGTCACTGGGTTCCGTCAATCGGGAACTGGAAGAGCGCGATACGGTTTTGGGACTTCGCGCGTGAAATGAAAAGGCCGCGACCCATCAGCAATGGATCGCGGCCAGATGTCGATCGGGCACGCGTGACGGCTCGGCCGGCGGCTAGTTTCCGCCGGTAGCCGCCGCTTTCACGGTCACCTTCATATACGCGGTAGACCAGCAGCACTGGAACCCGCCGCCACCGATACCGGATGCGTCGTTGCCTTCGAGGCGAATGACGTATTCACCCGGCATCGAGAAGGTCGCGGTCGTCGACACCTTGTCCTTCTCAATCGCGGGGGTGGAGTCGGCGAACGAAACGGCGCCGGGACCGCGATATTTCGACACGGTCGCGCTCACGCGCGGACGACGAGGCGGACCGAACGCGCCGACCGGTGGCGGCGCCACCACGGCGCCGCCACCGGTCGGCGTTTCTTCGTGGCCATCGTCGGTGATCCAGAAGCTGATGGGAATGGCCTCGCCCACTGCGCCGCTCACGACAGGGGCAGCCGACAGCGGCTTGGGCGGTCCGGTCAGCGCTTCGCCCTTCTCGGCAAACTTCAACACCGGCGGCTTGTTGCCCATCGCGGCATCGAGGAACGGCTCGATCTGATAGCCCTTGGTGATGCCGAACGGCACCGACACGGTCTTGCCATTGGCGGTCAGGGTCCACGTCAGCTTCTTGTCACCGAAGTCTTTCGGCACCTTGATCGCGATGGTGCCCCAGCCGCGCCCAACGACGAAGTGCGTGGGTTGGCCCTGGTCGGGGCCGCCCGGCTCAATGCGGTTGGCGGGACCGATCGGCACGTCCAGCACCTGCTTCTTGTTGCGGTTGTAGTAGCCCACCAGCAGCGTGTAGCTGCCGTCGCTGTTCTGGTACCAACCCTCGAAGGCGGGATACACGTTCAGGCCGGAATCCTTGAGCGGCTCCATCACCAGCTCCTGCTGGGCGGCGGCACTGCCTGCCATGAGGACGCCGACGATGGCCACGGCCGACGCTAAGCGCCTGGCGGTCACGAATGACGACATAACAACAACTCCTGCGCAAATAGTGAGGGGGGTGCCGTTGCGGGCACCCCCTCGGTGAAAGTCAGATCACGGAACTACTGCTGCTGCCGCTCGGTCGTGGCAGCGAGCTTGGCCTTGCGCGCTTCGATCTCCTTGGCCAGATCGTCGTCGCTCATGTAGGTGATGTTGATCCAAAGGTGCGCCATCTCGTCGACGGTCCGGTCACCCCAGCCGACCCACTGGTTCGGGTCGGGGTTGTTCTTGTTCGCGGCGGTGTTGTCGTGCCACGAGGTCACCTTGAGGATCGTGCCCTTCGGCAGTAGCGGCGCGTAGTCGTCGTCGAACACGTAGTTGTTCATCCAGTTGAACTCGAACCGGTTGACGTGTCCGAGCACCATCTGCTGACCGTTGGGCAGGATGGCTTCGAGCATCTGGGCCTTGCCGCGCAGGTGCATGTGGGGCTGGAAGTTCTCGACGCGGCCGGCGCGGCGCATGACGTGGAAGTTCTGGCCGACGTTGATCGAGTTCGGCGCGATGTCGAGGTTGCGGTTGCCGCCGGTGACGCCGCTATAGAGCGACAGCGAGGTGCGGTACTTCGGCTCCTGGCCCTTCGGGTAGAAGTAGACGCCGAGTTCGACGTTGTCGGTGATGTCTTCGCCGTAGGCGCTGTAGTGAATGTCCCAGCGGATCTTCGAGCCCGGGAGCATCAGCTTGCCGGTGTTGGGGCGCAGGAGTTCGCCCTGCTTGTTGACGGCCCACTCCATGAACAGCCCGGCGCCGCTGTCGGCATCGGCGTTGTTCAGCAAGGCCTGCGCTTCTTTCTCGTCCTGCATCAGGAAGGCAAGGGCGTGGTGGATGATCTTGCGGCCCTTGAGCGTGCCGGGACGCATCTCGATGGCGCGGACCCAACGGGGCTCGGTCAGCCCGGTCTCGACGACTGGCTTGTACCAAGCGTCCATGGCGACGGCCTTCTGCGTGTAGTTGGGCGACTTGAGGATCAGGTCGGGCGGGCCGCCGAACTTGCTGGCGTAGTTCCAACCGTTGCCGTCATTCCACGTCTTCGGCGCGGGCATGTCCTTCGAGTCGCCCTTCGGCGCGCCGTTGGAGGCCCACTTCACGATGGTGTCGATTTCCGTGTCGCTCAGCGAGCGGTCATCCTTGTAGTGCTGGATGCCGACCGTCTTGTCGATGTGCCAGGGCGGCATGTTGCGCGACGCCACGCGATCGCGAATGGAACGCGCCCACGGCCGCGCTTCCTCATACGTGGTCAGCGAGAACGGCGCGATCGAATCCGGGCGGTGGCACGACTCGCACTTGTTCTGAAAAATCGGCGCGACGTCCTTCGTGAACGTCGGCGCGGCGGTCGTCTGAGCTGAGAGCGACGCTGGGAGAGCCAGAAGGCCCACCACGCCCACCGCTCCACTCAAAACCCGGCCGAAGATACCGTTAGCCATCTTCTTCCCCTCCGAAAATGTGAACGAATAGTTTCTGAGCCTAATGGCTACCATCACTTACCCGAATGCTGCCGTCCCCGTTTATCGGTCTGGCACCACGAGTATTCTAGGCCAGTTTCCGAAGAATCAAGCACTTCAGATAGTAGGTCTCAGGAACGCCCAAAAGCACCGGGTGATCCCGCCCCTGCATGCGTTTTTCCACAACAGTTACCGGGATATGCGCGTCCGCCGAAGCCTCGAATACCGCCTGCGCGAACATCCCCTCGTCCACGTTATACGAACAACTGCACGTGATCAGGTAGCCGCCGGGGGCCAAAAGGCGCAGCGCGCGCAGGTTGATCTCTTTGTACCCGGCCAGAGCGTTCTGGACCGAGGCCTTGTTCTTGGCAAAGGCCGGGGGGTCCAGCACGATGGTGTCGTAGCGGGCGCCGTCGCGTTCGAGGTGGCGCAGTTGGTCGAACACGTTGGCTTCGCGCGCCGTGACGTTGGTGATGCCGTTGGCCGCGGCGTTCGCCGTGATGCGGGCGACGGCGTCGGCCGACACATCAAGGGCCTCGACGCTCTGGCACCGCGGTGACAGGGCGAGGGCGAAGCCGCCGTGGTAACTGAAACAATCGAGTAACGCGCCATGCGCGTAGCGCGCGGCCGCCACCCGGTTCTCGCGCTGATCGAGAAACAACCCGGTCTTCTGCCCGCGCCACGGGTCGACGTCGTAGGCAACGCCGCCCTCGCGCGCGGCAATGGTTTCGGGCACCGCGCCGTGTACGACCTCCACTTTCTGCTCCAGCCCCTCGAGCAGCCGCACTTTGGGATCGTTCCTCGCCAGCACGCCCTGGGCCCCGGTCAGCTCCACCAGCAGCGGCACCAGCGTCGCCGTCAGCCGATCCATGCCCTGCGAGAGAGCCTGCATCACCAGGTAATCGCCATAGCGATCGACAATCAGCGACGGCAGCAGGTCGGCCTCGCCGTGCACCAGGCGATAGGCGGTGGCATCGATCTCGAGAATCTCGCGGAAGCCGATGGCGCACTCGATGCGATCGCGCCAGAACGCGAGGTCGATCGGGCGGTCATCGCGGGCGATCATCCGCAGCGTGATCTGCGACCGATCGCTGAACAGCGCGTGCCCCAGTTCGCGGTTGCGCGGCCCGCGCACGCCGACGACGATGCCGGGCTCGACGTCGGCGACGTCCATGACATCGGAGCGATAGATCCAGGGGTGGCCGCTGCGAATGCGGTCCTCGCCCTTGGCGTTCACGATTGCGGTGGCACTCACCTCTCTATAGTGTCATGTGCTTAGGTGCTGGGGTGCCAAGTTAGAATCTCTGTCATGCACATTGCGCTGGGCGCCGACCACGCCGGGTTTCATCTGAGAGATTCGATGAAGCGCACGCTCGACGAGATCGGCGGCCTCAGTCGACTACCCCGACTTCGCGCAGGCCGTGGCCCACGGCGGCGCCACCGGGCAGTTCGATCGCGGCATTCTCGTGTGCGGCACCGGGGTTGGGATGGCGATTGCCGCCAACAAAGGACGGGATAAGTTCTAGAATCGTCTGTCTACATGGCCTCCAC
>JBCKZH010000057.1:0-21916 GCA_038919385.1 Vicinamibacterales bacterium
TCACGGCACGTTACGAACAGCATTTCGGAAAGCTGTAGGGCTAACTCATGATTCGTCCCGTTTTCATCGCGTGCGGAGTGGTCCTCTCGGTCATGGCCGCTAGTGCCGGGAGGGCGCCCCTTTATGGGGAGCCGAACAGCCAGGACAAGTCGGTCAAGGCTGGCGTCTATACGGCGGCGCAGGCCGATCGCGGGCAGACGATCTTTCGCAGCAAGTGCGCCAGCTGCCACGCCCCCAACCGGTTCACCGACGACCTGTTCTACACCAGCTTCGCCGGCAAACCGCTGTGGGAGATGTTCGACGTCATCAGCGACACCATGCCCGAGGACGATCCCGGCGGCCTCAAGCCGCAGGAGTACGCCGACGTCATCACGTATCTGCTCAAGGTCAATGACTTCCCGAGTGGACCAGACGAGCTGCCGCCGACCAAGGAAGTGTTGAGCACCATCCGGATGGAAAAGCCGCAGCGCTTGGCGCGGCATGTAGTGTCTGCGCAGGCGACGACAAAGGTTGATTTTCGCCGCGACATTCAGCCCTTATTCAAGGAGTCCTGCATCGGCTGCCACGGCCCCTCGCAGCAAATGAGTGGTTTACGCTTGGACCAGCGAAGCTCAGCGCAGAAGCCCTATAGCAACCGTCTTCAGCCGGGCAGCAGCGCCTATAGCCTGATCTATCAGAGGCTGATTGACAATCGATACGGACCGCAGATGCCGCTCACCGGAGCCCTCCGTTCGGAACAGATCAAGACCATCAAAGATTGGATCGACGAGGGCGCGCCGTGGCCAGACGACCTGGCTGGCGACGTCGCGCCGCCGGCGCCTGATCCGACCGCCATCCGCATGATGGAGGCGCTACGCACTGGCGACCGTCAGGCCTTCAACAAGATCCTGATCGAGTATCCGAAGGTTGCCAACCTGAAAGGCCCCGGTGGTTCGACGCCGCTTATGTCTGCCGCGTTCTACGCGGATGCGGATGCCGTGCGGACGCTGCTCGATCGCGGCGCGGATCCGAACCTGACCAATCAGGGGGGCGCGACAGCGCTGATGTGGGCGGTCGCCGATGTTGGCAAGACCAGGCTGCTCCTGGATCGGGGAGCCGATCCGAATGCCCGGTCTGAAGAAGGACAGACTCCGCTGGTGATCGCAGCCACCCGGTTCGGATCCAGCGCGGTCGTCAACCTGCTGCTCGATCGTGGTGCGAATCCGTCTGGCGCTGCGCTCGTCGAGGCGGCCAATGCCGGCGACGACGCGGTCGTTCGAACGCTCGTTGAACGTGGCGCTGCCGCCAGGAAGGCCTCGGCGTCAGAAGCGTTGTTGGTTTCGATGCGAGCCGGCTGTGCCAAGTGTGTGGAGCTGTTGATCGCGTCTGTCGACGCGACAGGTCTCAACAACGCACTGGTGATGCTCGCTCCATTTGGCGACACACAGATGATTAAGGCCCTGCTCGATCGCGGCGCTGACGTCAACGCCAAACTATTGGGTCAGCGGGATGACGTCACTGGCCGAACGCCGTTGATGCTTGCTGCCAACTCCGATTTTCTTCCTGTCGCCGTCATTAAAATGCTGATCGACCGCGGCGCCGAGGTTAATGCGAAAGGACCCGCGGGTGAAACCGCGCTGGACCTGGCCAAACGGAACGGCAGGACGGTCGTGGTCGATCTGCTGATCAAGTCTGGCGCGAGAGAAGAGGGCGCGTTCCCCACGCCCGCCATCACACCGAGGCCTGCGACCTCCGTTCGAGCCGCGCTGGAACGGAGCATTCCGCTCCTGCAGCGAAGCGACGTCACGTTTATCCAAAAAACCGGCTGCATTTCTTGCCATAGCAATACCCTCACGGCGATGACGGTCGCCGTGGCGCGCGCCAACCGGTTCCCGATTGACGAACAGATCGCGCGGCAGCAGCGGACGACCATTGCGGCTCTCCTCGATAGTCGGCGAGACCCCGCCCTGCTCAGCACCGGGACGCTCACGAATGCGGCGAGCAACATTTTGGTGGGACTGGCGGCGGAGGAACATGCGCCTGATGGCACTACCGACGCCGTGGCCTACTTCATCAAGACGCGCCAGCTGTCGGACGGAAGTTGGCGAAACTGGTTTATTGACCATCGCCCGCCGCTTCAGGGAAGCGACATCGAGGTCACCGCTACGTCGATACGCGCACTGCAAGTCTACGCCCCACAACCGCACCGTGCCGAGTATGAGAAAGCCGTTCAGCGCGCTACAGCGTGGCTGATCAAGGCTCAGCCCAGGACCACGGATGAGCGGGCGCTACAACTCCTCGGAATGAAATGGGCCGGCCTGAGCGCGGACCACGAAGCCATCCGGCGCGCCGGGCGTGCGCTGGTACGGGAGCAGCGATCAGACGGCGGCTGGGCACAGCTACCGACCCTCGCCAGTGACGCGTTCGCCACCGGCCAGACGCTGGTCGCACTGCGGGAAGCCGGGGCGCTCCGCGTGACGGACCGGGCTTACCAACGGGGTGTCCAATTCCTGCTGGACACCCAGCTCGAAGACGGATCGTGGTACGTGCAGACCCGCTCGATCCCGTTCCAGCCATACTTCGAGAGTGGATTTCCGCACGGACCCGACCAGTGGATTTCCACGGCCGCGACCAATTGGGCCTCGATGGCGCTTGCACTCGCCGCACGCTGAGAGCCGCTCACGGGAATTCCACCATCGAAGTCCTGAGCGCCATCCGCACTGCACGCCGGTCCGGAATCTGCGTTGAATGTGCGTTAATCTGCGGCTGCATTTTTGGATCTAATCTGCGGCTGGCCTAACAGCGATTCGCCAGAACGCTGCGGCGACGGCGGCGCTGCTAGCCCAACTTCCAATGTCAGTCACAATATCTCCTGTGTTTTCGCGGGGTTCGCGTCGGTTTCAGTGACTATGTCGCTCGCACACAGCTCCCGCGGCTCCTCAACGGCCACGTGGTCGGTGGACCGCGACCAGATCAGATTTCCCTGTAGTAGATCCTGTCGTTGACGCCCTTGTGGTGCGCTTGATTAACATCGTGCCTATTGAGACTCATCATACTCATCATGTCAAGTGAACAAGCCACTGATTACGAGCACAATATTCGTGACTATTTTGATTTCTTGACACGAGTGCCGCGGAATCACTAAGGATTCCAGACGCGGACCATCAAGAAAGGCCGATCGACCTTGGAAGTTGGGCTAGCGGCGAAGACGACACCGCGAATACCGGAACGGCGGCACGCGGGGCAATCATAACGGCCACACAGCTCTTGACCTCGTGAGCTCGTCGCCGGGCGCGCGCAACAGACACGGCCTGCGACCGGCCAACGACCATTACCGAGTTCCGCTGCGGTCGACAGCGGCACTCCTTTGCCAACCCTTCGCCGGCAGAAATAGTTGTCGCTGACCGGCAATAGTAGTTGACGCCGCGCACCGATTGATGGTCGCGATCGAAGCCATGACCACGACGGGGGAAACGGCGGCGCTCTGCCAGAGTGTCGCTCGCATACACGGTGCTGTTGATCTCTTCCGGGAAGGCGATTTGCGAGGTCTTGACCGTCCGGTCGTTGACGAACACCTCGAGGTGGATGTGCGTGGCTCGACCGCCGTACCAGCCGGGATAGATGGTCGTGAAGCGCGCGACGCCGTTGCTGTCCACGGGCTGAATGCCGCGCAGCCAGGTGGATGAGGCGAGGTTGCCGTACTCCGAGTAGTTGCCGGCGGCGTCGCAGTGCCAAGGCTGAGCGGATTGGCGGATTGTGTGACAAGTGTGTGGCACGCGGGGCCCGCATGAGGCCGACTGGGGCTATTCGAGGCCGAGACGCTGACGCTTCAGATACAGGCCCTTGCGCGACAGTCCGAGCAGCTTGGCGGCCTCGTCCATCTTGCCGTCGCTCGTCTTGAGCGCGCGTTGAATCAATGCCCGCTCCAGGTGCTCGGTGGCCGCCGCCATCGGCTGGTCGACGCGGATGACCATTTCCGTGGGTTCCAGCGTTCGCCGATCGGCGGGCACGGTGCGCCGGCTGGCGGCGACCACCGGCGACAGGTGTTCGGGCATCAGGATCGCGCCCGGCTCGGCCAGCGCCACCATCCGTCGCACTTCGTTGGCCAGTTGCCGAACGTTGCCGGGCCAGCGGTACAGCACCAGGTACTCGAGCGTCTCTTCCGCAACCCGTAGCATTGGCTTCTGCATCTCGTGCGAGAACTTGTCGAGGAAGTGATCCACCAGGAGCGGGATCTCTTCCCGCCGCCTCCACCATCTAACCTGTTGACTGCCTTGAAGTTCTACTTTGAGGCAGTCCCCGTCTCCACAATGTCTCCCCGCTGAGGGCCGTGCCGCCCGTCGAGCAATCGAATTGCGTTCACCGTCGCGGCAGGACTCAGGTGCATGTATCGCTGCGTCGTGGTCAGGTCCTTGTGACCCGCCAACTCCTGAATCGCCCGTGCCGGCGCGCCGTGCATCGCCAGGTGCGAGCAGAACGTGTGACGCAGGACGTGGATGCCCTCGTTCTTGAGCCCGGCTCGCTTGGCGGCGCGCCGAACCAGACACTGCATCACCTTCTGCGACAGCGGCCGCCCGTCGTTCTCGCAGAGCACGCGCGCCCCGCGCAGATGCCGGTGCGCCCGGAGCGCAGCGGCCAACCGATTAGTCAGGGGCACGTAGCGGAGTCGCCCGCCTTTCGTGCTGGTCACCTGGCCTTTCCAGTCAGACCGCTCCACGCACATCTGGCCCTTGTCGAGATCCACGTCGGACCATTCAAGTGCCATCATCTCGCCGCACCGGAGGCCGGCCTCACCGCCGAGAATCGCGATGAGATGCGTCCGCGTGTCGAGCGCCTTCGCCGCCACCACTAGCCGCTCATAGGCCTCGAAATCGTGGAACCCCGCCGAACCCTGCGGCGTCGGCACCAATCGCACTATGCACGGCATCTGATCAATCACCCCCCAGTTCACGGCCGTCTTCAGCAGCGTGTTCAACACCGTCAAGATGTTATTGACGGTCTTCGGCGCCTTCTCCAGCAATTTGGACTTCAGCAGCTGCACCGCCTCGTTCGTGACGGTGTCCAGCCTCTTGGTCCCCAGCAGTGGCACCAGATGAATCCGCAAGATCGTTTCCTTGCTGGCGATTCCACTGGGCTTCTGCCGATTGGCGTGCGCGTAGCCGTCGATGAACCTGGGCGCGAACGTCTCGAGTGTGGGCACCTCCTTCTTGGGTTGTGCGGGGCCGTTCACGAGCAGCTCGCGCTCTCGTGCTTCGCCCCATCGTTGCGCGGCGGTCTTTGACGTCACCGACATTTGTCGGCGTTCCCGTTGGCGCTGCCCACTCGGGTCGCGCCACCGGATGTCCACTTCCCATCCGCCCCGTCGATACGGTCTCACTTTCACGCTCATCGCCTACTCCTTCGGCGATGGCGCACGGTTCTGATCGAGCCACTCTAGCAGGTCTTCCGCCCTGACGAGCACGCGCCGGCCCAAGCGGATGACGCCGGGGATTTGGTGGCGTGCCACCATGGCATAAACCGCTGTTCGCGTCGTGCGCAAGAGTTCTGCGACTTCTTCTGGGGTGAGAAGTGTCGGCATAACGGCCGTGGTCGGTGAGTTACGGGGTTTCATGCGACTCCCTTGCAACGTCGTCGACGGTTAGGAGTTCATCCACAGCACGACTCCCCGGCTGGTGCAAGCGGGACGACGATGTCGCCGGTGTATTTGTTGCTCTCTGTTCATCGCCATCAGACCTACCTCTGCGTACCACCAGCGGTATCCTCTCCGTCGGTCCACGACCGCCGCCGGGATGCTGGTCCAGCCGAGCAGCTTCGCCGCCGCGAGCCGCCGCGCCCCGGCGATCAGGGTGCCCTCCGGCGTGACCACGACGGGTTGAAGCAACCCCACCTCCGTGAGGCTCGCCGCCAAACCATCAATGTCGCCAAGCTCTTGTCTGTGGCGCCCGCCGACCGTGATCTCATCCAGTCGCATCAGTGGTACCGCTGGGCGGTACCCCTCCTGCCCACAGATGGTTGTGAGGGTTTGGGGGTCATTTCTTGTTTTCTCTTACGAGAGCGTCTAGAGGAAAAACCCTGAATTCGCGAAAAACCCTCACCTGCTTGATGTAAACCCTCATACGGTCTTCCGTCGGGCCACGCCGCGATAGGTCCGGCGGGCTCCGTCGACACGCTCGAACCGGTCGACCATCTTGCGACCAAACATCGTGCTCGTGAGGCGTTCGCGGTTGCTCAAGCCGTGCCCGTCGGCCCACGTCGTGTAGTGCTGGAAGAACTCCTGCGCACCGACTTTGACTTCTGGCGCGAGATCGCAGGCTTCCGCGAGGAATGCCGCGAGCGGATCGGAATCCTGCTCGTACGCCTTCGTCGCCGCCATGACAGTGGCCGGGGCCGAGAGCCCGTGTTGCTGCCAATCGAGGCAGCCACGAACACACCAAGCGAGGATGGCGGGCGCTTCCGCGCCGAGTTCGGTCGCTAGACTCTGATTTACCTCGAACCGTTGGGTGAACGGGATCAGCCGCAGCCGTCGCCAGAAGCCGTGCGAGTCATCGCGAATGACGGGCTTATGATTGACGGACAGCCAGAACTTCCCGAAGGGCTCGAACGTGAAAAACTCGCCGTGCAGAAATCGTGCAGTGATCGGATCGCAACCCGTCAGGGCTTTGACGCGGGCCTCGTTCAATCTCGCACCGTCGTTCGTTTCACTGGCGATGACGAAGCGCCGACCGACGAGCGCGGCCAGATCGTTCGGGATGGCCGCGCGGTCCTTCATCTCGACGGTGGCGAAGGGCATGTTCCACCCGTAGTCACCGAGCACCCGCTTGATGGTGTTCGTCAGCGATCCCTTGCCGTTTGCGCCCGTTCCGTACAACAGGAACAACACCTGCTCGGTCGTGATCCCGGTGAGGCTGTAGCCGATGGCTCGTTGGAGAAAGTCGCCGAGCAGCTGGTCTTCCGGGAAGATCTCCTGAACGAACTGAGTCCACCGCGAACCGTTGGCGTCCGGGTCGTACGGCACGCCTGTCTGCATCGTGAGTCTGTCGTGCGGCTGTCCGGGCCGCAGCTCGCCTGTCCGAAGATCGACGACGCCGTTCGGCACACCCAGCAACCACGGATCGTTATCCCACCGGTCCCCGGCGTCCGCAATCGGTATCATCGCCTTCGCGAGCGCCAGCATGTTCTGCATGGCGTCCCGGCGCTCAAGGCGTAGCGCGAATTTCACGGCCGAGTCGCGTTCGTCATAGTGCGCGAGGTGGACCGCCTCTTTCTGCCAGTGACGCGCGAAGCTGAGCGCCAGCCGGGTGATCGCCGCGTCGACGTCTGGCATCCACCGATGCCCACGCCAGATCAGCCAGCGTCCGCGTCGGTGGTCGTGGCGCACCTGGTCACCATGCAGGCGGGCGAACCGGATCGCAGCTCCTGACTCGCTGGGCACATCGATGACCGACGATGGCAGCGACTGGACCGGCGGCGCGGCGTGCGCTGGGTCTTCGCACGATTGGGACCCGCACACCGGGCAGGCGCACTCGTCGGGGAGGTCAGCCCAAGCGTTGGCCTTCATCGATACGATCCAATCGGTTCGGTGCCGTACCGCTCGGCGTGCGCCACCTTGCACGCGATCCAATCGCGGGTCCAGCCGCGACGATGACCGGCCCAGTCCCAGAGCAACAATTCGGCGTCCGCTGCGCTGAGCCCGAAACCGCGCACGAGCCGACAAGCGGCATAGAGCGTCCGGTTGTCGCTGCCGTGCCCGATCTCCGGCCGAGGAATGGCGGCGAGGTAGCGCCGAGCACGGGCGACGTCAGTGCCCGTTGGGTAGGGCGACGGCGGACGCGGCGAGGAGCGGGATGGCCTACGTTGCAGCCAACCGGGCCAGAACCGTGGAAGCTGATCGCATGGTACCGTCCAGTCGCCAACCTCGACGTACGCGACGCCGGACGCATGGATGGAACCGGGTGCGATGACGTAACCACCGTCGCCGCGAACGTCGATCGCCAACCGACCGTCACGCGTTTCAAGATGTGCCCGATTAGGCACACGGACACCGGGATGGGCGTAGTAGAAATGCCAACCTCTGGCAGTTTGCACCTGCCACGGCGTGAACGGGCGATGCTGGACCCACCAGCGCGCGGCATCGCCCGAATCCACATCCACAACGATGACACCGGACACAGCACCCGTGACGATACCGATGTTCATGGCGCGTCCGCTGAACCACGTGATGATCTTGGCTTCGGTGGCAGGCCGGGTCTGGTAACGGCGCCACGGTATTTCCGTCACCTTGCCATCGCCTGGATGCCCCGGCGGAACGTCGGGGCTGGCCGGCGGGATCGGGATCACGCTCAATCCGAGTTGACGCAGCCGCCGCGCGATGGCGAGGCTCACCGGTCGCCCCCTTCGCGCTGCCGGTCCGCTCTGAGGTGGCTGCAATCCGGTTCCCCGTCCGCCGCCTTGTCGGTGCTTGGGGAGAGCATCACTGCCTCCCATGACGACGCTGGCGCCCGTCGCGCCGTACCCGATGAACGCCCGCCGCCAGCAGTTCCGACGGGATACCGAGTCGTTGGTGAAGTTCGAGGTCCGCCGCCGTACCCACGGCAGTGCTCGCCATCAACGCGCCCGTCGCGTCGCCAGCCACCCACGCACCTCGACTTCATCGAATGCGATCGAATTCTTGCCGAGCCGAAACGCAGCGGGGAACTTCGTTGCCGGATCGCGGGACCATCGCCACAACGATGTCGTCGAGATGCCCAGCACTCGCGCGCACTCACGTGGCCGCAGGAGAAACACGTGGGCACCGTCGCGCTTAGGTTCTTGAGCGGAGATATCTCGGGTTTCACGGGTCTGGTCGGGTGCCGGTGTGGTTACTTGCGTTCGCGTGCTCATACGCGGAGCATCTCACGCGTTTTGCGAGTCTTCCCACCACGTCTGTGTGGAGAACTAACCAGTTCTTGACAAAGGACTTAGGGCTACAAATTTCCTCGAATTTCCTCTTGACACGGTTTCTTGGGCACGACCGAAATCATGTCGTTGTCCTTAATGGTGCGCTGGGCACAGCCCCACCTTCGTTGCTCATGGGCGTGAACTGGACCGATTGGGAGTCTCGGGACGCGCCAGAACGCACGTCGGAGAACCACGACCAGAGAAGGCCCAGACCACCAGTGACCGCGCCCGCCTCAGCGCACGCTAGGCACCGCGCTGAGGCCGCTACCGGCGGTCATGAACCGGGAGCCCTTCTTGCATTCGGCCTGCGGCATGACCATTCACGACAGCGACGACTGGCTTCGCGTGAACTGCGGACGGTGCGGGAAGCCCTTGATTGTGTTGGTCGAAGACCTTCGCGACAAGCGGACCATCGACTGCGCCGACTGCGAGAAGGCGCTTCCCGTACGGGAACGGACTTCCCAGTCAGGCGATGGCCTCGGCGTTCCGGCCCGTGTTCACGTTGAAACGGAATGAGTGTTCACGATGGACCGGAATACGCACCGAACACGGGTGCGGCGGATCAGAGTGCAATTGACAAGATCGCCGAGCGCGTTGTGGCACCATGATCGCTCGCCGATGGGTCAGTATTGAAGGTGAACTGCGCTACGAACAAGACGAGTCGCCAACCGGCCTTCAGAACAGTTTGTTTTTGATGCGAACGTAGAACCTGTCGCGAGCAACACACACACCATTCTTCACAATAAAGGCCTCAATCCAGTGCCTGCCTGTGTACTTTGTCGCTTCCCAGTTTCTGTGTTTCTCTATCGCCTTGTTCTCGAGATTGCGACCAGCCTGAAAGCCGCCACGCAAGCCCGCTGGGCCCGCCCCCGCCGCATGCGGACCAGTGTTCACTACTTGCCAATGCACCTCATACGGTTCGACAGCGTTAGTACCCACCTTGAACTGAATTGACCGGCCGCTCGACACTTTGCCATCCGACGCTAGACCCTTGAAGAGTATCTTCCCGTATTTGTTGTACACCCATGCCTTGATGTGAGCAGTATTGGTAACGTTCTGCGTGGTTGCGATATCTGTAACGGGCCTCGCGTGCGGCGCCAAGGCGCCGGTCTCGAAGGTTGCCAGGACAAGCGCCTCGCCGCCATCCAGATCTTCATCCAGCACTGGGAAGTTATCGCCAAATGCAAATCTCCAGTGAGTGGCTGCATCGTCGTCATCGATCGCGTCGTAGGCTTGACGAACAAGGGCGGTCACACGGGCGACTTTGTCTCGACACTCGTTGAAAACCGCCTCGTTCCAGTGGCGAACAAATAATTCTTCAGGCAGTGCCGGGTTCGCAATCACCGGCATCTCTGCTTGCTCTTGGAGCCACTTATCTAATCTTTCCAGAAGCAACAGCAGCGCCGTTGGCACGTCCGGATAGTTCGCAGCAGTGTCTGTGCTCTGCACTTGCTGGCCGAGAAGGGTGGTTAAGAGAATCGATTTGACCGGCAACTTATGTTGGTCGCGAAGGTATTTGACTAACCGGACCACCCGAACTAGTTGTCCACCAGTCTTGGCATTTTGGCCAGCGAACCACTCCGCGTACCCATCGCCGTCGGTGGGCTCCAGCTTGTTGGTATCGCCATTCATGATCCAACATTGGCCATCGACTTCAATCGACGGGACCACATCTAGATGAAAGTCACCCTCGTAGTCGATGGTCACGCATCGGTGGATGTTGGGATCATCATCAACCATGTCCTTGTAGCGATCGGATGCAGCGAATGCGTCCCGGACGACACTGAGATAATTAACCGGTTCCCAGTCTGCTTGCGCCTCAAGCCGGAGAAGCAAATCAACGTCGAACTCAGTGTCGTCGGTTCTCGGCTTGATGATGGTGCCCTGCCGAAGCGATCCTTGTTTCGCTGTGCTCATGAAGAATGACGACGTTTCGTCGGCGTTCTCCAGGAAGCTCGAGATGGCGTCAAACGTCTGCGCAGCCTTGTCAACCCTGGTCTGATTCAGATTGACGTGGTTCTTCAGAAACGAGGTGAAGGAATGGATGAACTTCATAGATTGAGAAATTGCTTAATGCTGTCACTGTTGTAGGTGTAGACCTCGCCGGCTTTGGCCTTGAGTTGGGCGATCTGAGACGTATCGTCCAATGGGAGCGAGCCAGTCTCATCAAAGGTCAGCCGCTTGTACTGATTGCCCAACAACAGCGTGGCGCTGTTAGTTGCTGATCGAGCTTGCAGGTTCAAGATCGTATCAATCAACTTCTTCCGTTTCCACCCAGTCGCCAAGCCCCACGCGGTCCTCGACGCTTCGCCGATGTTGTAGTACTGGTGGCCAATGCCAGTCCCAATCGACAGAATGCGGACTTCGGCTGCAGGCTTTGCTAGTTTGCTAATCGCTTCGGTATATGCGACCAAACTAGGATTATTGGCCCAGAGTCCTCCGTCTGCGAGTAGATACTCATGCACCTGGACAGGATCGAAATACCCAGGAGCTGCGCAACTTGCCATAATGGCGCTGACTAACGGAATGTCTTTGTCGCGAACGAATGTCGGCAGATACGGCGACTTGATGACAAACACATTGCCGTTGGAAATATCAGTAGCCGGCAAGATAAGGCGGGTTTGCGCAGACGACATCGTCTTGTCGCCGAAGACTTCTTCGAGGACTTTGCGAAGCGGCTCCGAGCGGTACTTGCTCCTGCCGAGGCCGTCAAACGATAGCGGTCGCGGACTGAAGATCTCCCCCGAATGCTTTTCGTACAAATCGACGACTTTGCTAAATGGAGTCTGTGTCGCGGCTGCCGCAGCGATGATCGCACCCGTGCTGGTGCCAATAATCAAATCAAAAATCTGGGTCAGATCAGACCCATGCTTCTCGCTAAAGCGTTTGAGTATGTGAGCGGGGAAAATTCCGCGTACACCTCCACCGTCGACTGACAGGATGCGGAACATGGAAAATCTTTCCTATTTGAGCCGCTTGCAAAAACCTGCGAATAGCGGGTTTTCTCGCCCGAAGCCTACTGGATGCGGGACGGTCAGTGCAACGGGCGGTAGCCGACACCTCGCCTGGGTGAGCCAGAGACGCGAGGGTTCACGGGGGCTCCTGAAGGCGGCGGGGCTGCCGGAGATTCGCTTCCATGACCTGCTCTGGCACATGGACGATCAAGAACAAGTAAGATGACGTCCCTGATGCAAGGAGACCCCGGTATGCGCTGACCCCTGCGTCGCTTCGCTCCGAAGAGTGATCAGCGTGCCCAGCATCGGCGATCACGATGACCGGACTGAGCGATCACGATGGCCGGAATGCGCACCAGAAGAAGCGGCGGAGATCCGCGTGACTCGCGCGGCCGGCCGGCGTCGACCACCCGTCCAGATTTCTACGTTTCTTCATGGTCGGCGACAACGATGACGGCACTCTCGGTAAGCTGAATCACCTCAGAGTGGAAGATGGCGTAGTCACAATAAAGATTGAAGGGACGCGGCTGGTCATCGGTGAATGTGCCTTCAGTTGTGACTGGCAAGGCTACTAGCTGATCCAAGGGGACTACGATGCCGACGCCCCCGGACACAGAGGAAGACCTGAGATAGTATCGCCGAGACGGTGTTCTGGAAGAAATCAGCAGACGCCTAAGAGTTCTCCAGGCGGACCAGTGGCACCATTGTGAGCGTCGACTTCCATGACCATCAAGAAAGACTTTCGGGAGACGTGGGACTCAGAACGCTGGGTCATTGATCGCTTTGTCGAGGCGGTGGAATCCGGCGAAGGCGACTTGAGGGACCGTTTAGCCAAGAGACTCCTCGAGGGGTATACACAACACGATTGGACTCGTCGCCGCGTCAATAGCTCCGGCATCATGGTCTCAACCTTCGCGCTGGATCCTCGCCATGCTGATCTGCAGGACACTCTAGACGCGCTTGAGGCCAAGGATGTTAATACCAATCGCCTTACCAAAGTTGCTGCGGGCGCCCCCTTAACAGCGCGCGAAATCGAGATTTGGCGTTCGTTTGTGATCGAGAGAGGATTTAGCCCGGAGTTCGTGTACGAGCATGATGAGGGCAACATCTGCGTGATTCTCGAAGTGAAGCACTCCGACCGGCGGAGGGCTCGCTTGGCCGTCAAGAACTGGGACGGCCAGTCAGGAACCCTCGTTGCCGCCTGTTCCACCTACACCGAAGCTCTCGGTGCGATAAAGCGGTGTGGGATCGTCAACATGGATGATGACCTGATGTGGCGAGAACGGTTCAGTGCGGATTCACGGTTTCGCGAATGACCTTGTGGAGTGATTGTGCCCACGGGGAGCTACTCGTGCTCTCAGAGCCGCTCGGGGACCTGTTCATCGCGCAGTGGCGTATCGTGTTGGGTCTGTCCCGGCGCCCTGTGCAGCGGGTGACACCCGCCGCACCGCCTCAACCCCGCTCGCAGGTGGTAAGTGACTGCTCACGAAGGGGTGCTCACGAAGGGGTTGCTGAAGTGACTACGGTTGACCTACACTTTCGTTGCCTTATCCGAGAGGCACCGCTTTTCTAACAACCATCTAATAACTCGAAAACGCAACCGAAAGAAGGTAAGCGGCTGCGTTCGCGGGTTCCTAGGGGGCCGCAGGACCGGGCCGATGGTGAGCGTGCCTCGTTGGTCGATCACCGCTCCTGGGGGATGCCCGGCGCCAGTTGTGCAAGGATCACCGGTCACGCTTGGGCTTACGAGCACGACCGGACGGGGAAGATCTGCCTGCTTGACTTGGGCTGATAGGTGGGGAGGGCTGATAGGTGTTAGCCCGGTCCTGGGTTTACCTCGTACCGTCGTAAGATTCGACTGCCTCATTGACGAAAGCCGCCTGGTAGTCGGTACGGCTCAACACGGTGTCGTACAATCCGATGTCTTCGCCTTCGTGCTTGTTGATCCCTGTGTAACTCAAGCTGGCATCTTCGTACCGCTTGAACTTGTACACTGCATCATTCATCAGGGCACTGTTGAAGACCCCCAGGCTAACCAGCACCTCGAAGTCCTGCACGGTCAACCCGGTGACCTTTTTGAACAGACCCGGCTCCAGTTGCGTAATCACGTCCTTTAGCGTCCGCTCTCGGTAATCCGTCAGGTACATGAAGATAGGAATCCGCGTGGCGAACTTGATGAGTTGCTCCTGAATCTTCTTCCGCAAACTCTTGTACTCCTTCTCTTGCTCGGAAAGCGCCTTCTTGTCCTTCGCGGATAAATCCTCGTCGTCGGCCTCCTTGCGGATCTTCTTCACGGCTTCTGACTTGTTGATAATGGTTTCGATCTCCTGATTGAGATTACGGAAACCCTCGATGCGCATGAGGGCGTCCATCGCCTTCTTGTTGTTCATGAGGCGGCGCAAGGTGTCGTTGTCGACATTCACCAGCAGGGCGCTTTCCCACCGCCGCGCCAGCAGGGTTGCCGTCGTGCCGCTCATCGCCATGTCGAGAATACCGGCGGCGTCAATTTGCTTCATCGAACTGCCGTCGTATGCCAGGACCGGCAGGAAGCTGATGAACTCCTCGACCTTCTTCTCCGGGCTCGCCTCGTTGACGTTCAAGCGGCAACTGTAGTCGGCGATCTGCCGCAGGGCCCGGTCCGGCGCGAAGTCGAAGACGTAGCACTCTTCCTTGATGATCTGTTCCTCGTTCGGTGACGCGCCATCCGGGTTTCGGACCGTCCAGGGTGACTGCACGCGGAAGGCCGCCTGAAAGTACGTCTCCGGGCTGGATGAGTTGCGCAGCATGAGAATCCCCGTCCACGGCTTCACCGTCACGCCCGTGGTCAATTTGCCGCAGGACAGGGTAATAGTCTTTGTCGTGAGGGGATCGTCCATCGCCTCCTGCACCGGCGGCAAGGCCGCCACGCCGATGCCAGCGGCGCTCCCCGCCGCGACGACGACTTTGTAGTCGTGGTAGAACCCGTTCTGTTTCTCCGCCAGCAAGTTACGCATGGCGTGACACGCCGCCACGCTGGGCAGAAACCAGAACGAGTGCGAAAGCAGGCCCAGGAGCCGCGCGTCCGAGAACGGCATCGGCGGCTTCTGCGCTCGGAGTTTCAGGTTGTCAACGCTGGTCGGCAAGAACGCGCCGCGAATCAGGTCCAGCCACTTCTGAACCTCGTCCTCATACTTGAACTTCGCCTTGTCGCCGATGCCCTCGGCGAAGAAGAAGACGTTCAAGTCGAACTCGTTGAATTCGCCTTGCATGGCGATTTCCCGAATCGCGTCCGGCAGTTGGTAGGTCAGGAGCACCATCCGGGGCAACGCGGCGTAGGGGTTTAGAGGGCGTTTCCAGTCCCGCTTTGCCCGCTGCTCGTCCGAATAAGTCCAGTTGAAGATTTGTTCCTCGATGAACTCGCCGGATGCAATGGCCCGGAATGGCGTGCCGGAGAGGTAGAGATAGCCGTTCGTGGTGATCGGCATGATGTCTTCGATCTCTTCGTATCGATCTTTCAGGAACTCCGCGCCTTGCCCTTCACCGAAGGCCACCTCCTTCTCATCCTCCGCCTCAAAAAGCTCCTTCGCGCTCTCACGCCACGCGCCGTAGTGGTACTCATCCAGAATCACACAATCCCAGTTGGTCGTATGAACCCACTCGTTCTTCGATTTGATGCCCCCAGCCGAGTTCCGGCCCATATAGTCTTGAAACGATCCGAAGCAGACGAACGGCCGCTTCTTGTCGGCATCCTCGTAGGACAGTCCGCCAGGGGAAATGAACTGCCAGCCTTTGAAGTCCACATGACACTTCAAGTCTTCTTCCCAGGCGCTTTGCACTGCGGGCTTAAACGTCAACACAAGCACCTTCCGCCAGTTCATTCTCCTAGCCAACTGATAGGCGGCAAAGGTCTTGCCGAAACGCATCTTCGCGTTCCACAGGAAGTGCGGTGGTTTGTTCCGGTTGCCTTTCTCCTTGCGCCAACTCGTGAAGTAAGCCGCCGTCTTCTCGACCGCCGTTTCTTGCTCGGGGCGCATCTTGAAGTCCAGCGAGCGGTTCTCCTCGTTCACGTGGCCCGTCCGCACGGCGATGATGGCCGCCTTGAGCTGGGCAACCGAGCAACGGAACCATTCGCCATCCGGGTTCTTGACGCCATTGCGCCGGAGCGTTCGGTGTATATCGCGGTCGGTGAACACCGTCCCGTCATTCCGCATGGCGGGCTCCTCCAGGACAATCTGGTAGGGCGGCTTTCCGGGACGCAGCGTCGGGTACTGCTGGGCGACGCGACTCTTCACATCCACGGTCGTGTAGCCGACCTTAAGCAAGCGCGCATACTGAGGGTTCGTATCCTCGTAGGCGTAGATCGTGGGTCGCGATTCGGGCCGTGGAGAGAAGAAGTCGTTATTCATCCTTCGCGTCCACCGCCTCCATTGGGCGGACCATAGACTCTATGAAACCGATCTCATCTTTGGTCAGTCCATACTTCCTGTAGAGCTTTGGGTCTGTCCACTGTTCGTTCAAGTCCTGCATGGGCACGATTGAATAGACGCCACGAAGTGAGTTTTGAGTGTTCTTCTTCAGTAGAACCAGAAACCTAAAGAAACGAGTAGAGATGTAACGAATTGCATTGCTCGCAGCAGTCTTCGAAGCAAAAGGACCAATCACGAGATAGGTTTCGGTGCAGCAACTATTCATCTCGCCAAGAAACGGTCGTGGCAATACCAGATAAGGGAAATTGCCTCTTTCACCATAGGCCTTTGCTATATAGACCTTGTGTTTACGCGTCCACGCGGCGTTCCTCCGCACAGCATCCTTTTCTACAAATCCAATCCCAGACTTGTTCCATCCGTTGTAGTAAAACGCGATGGTGTTCCGAGACCGGTCCAAACTGTATTTCGGAGCCACCCGTCTGTAGCTGTTCTCTACGCGCTCATCAAAGCCAAAAGGATCATTGGCGCTAACAATAACCGCAAAGCTGGATTCGTTTAATTTCTTCACCTTGCGCAGTATGGGTATCGCCTCGTTGAACCTGATGAACGTGTCTGCCCCAGGTTCCAGGAGCGGCCTCTCGGATTCCGAAGTGATCTGAACCGCTTCGTGTGTGCTGATCCTACAGGTCCCTTTGTTATCTCTGTCCCACAGGAAAAAACAGACCCCACCTGCGATATCTACGCCGGGGAAGGCATCTGCGGAATTGGGGTAGTCCACAATTCTTCTGATGCGTGTGTCCTGCAGCATTGCGTCTCGAAAGTCATCCAGCCCTCGACCACCGGAGAACCAGCGGGACGGAATGATCATCGTTAGGTAACGCGGATTCAGTTTCTTTGCTTGTGTCACGAAGCGTTGGTAAATGGGTGTTGCGCTTGTCCCCATGCCACCACCATCGTTAAGCTGATATGGCGGGTTGCCGACAATGACATCGAATTTCATGTCGAAAAGCCCCTCTGGCTTGTTAGTGTGAATGAAGGCGTAGGCATGGCTTTCTAGTTCGCTGCCCCGTTCGTAGTTCTCCGTGTTGGCTCCGCAGTACACGCAGCGGCCATTCTCCCAAGTGTGTTCAACGCGCCCAAAACGGATATTGCCTTCGGCGTTGTCGAAGAACTCGCAGACCGAATACTTCCCGTTGGCGGTCTTGGAGCAGTACACGGACCGGCGCGAAAGCAGGGCGGTCAATTCGGTGATCGCCAGTCCGTAAAGCTGGTTCTTGAAGATATGGTTTAGCCGCTTCTGGCGGTCTGGGATTTGCTTCTCCAGCCCCTTGTCGAGGCGCTTGGCGATTTCACGCAGGAAGACGCCGGACTTGCACCCCGGATCGAGGAACGTGGCTTTCTTGTCGCTCCAGAGTTCCGCCGGGAGCAAGTCAAGAATTCGGTTCGCCAATTGAGGCGGCGTAAAGACCTCGTCACTGCTCAGGTTTGCAATGCAGGTCAGCACATCCGGGTTGTGATTACTGCTCGACAAATTCGGCAACCTTCAAGAAATGGGTCGGCGGGTATTCCTTCTCCGGCGTCGGGATGAAGACATCATCGCCGAGGTCAGAAAACAGCGGCATTGCTATTGTTGCTTCATGCTTGAGCAAACCGTGGAAGGTGAAGTCCCGCCGCTTCAACATGCTGCCATTGACTGGGGACCATTCGGAAAAGACAATCGGCTTCGGGTTGTCGCCTACGGTTTTTAGCGAAAACGCGTCGCCGTGGATCATGTTGTGCTCAAGGATGTACCGGACGGATTCACGGCAGTCGTCCTGTGACTTGCCTTTGAACAAGCGCAAGTAGCTCAGATCGAATATTCCGAAAAGCCGCTGGCGACACTGCCGGACGTTGTCTTCAAGAATGTCTATGCCGTAGACGGAGGACGCTGCCAGGATGGCATAGCGTTCATAATCGAGTTGGCTCTTGCCGTAGCGCGCCTCGACCACGCGGAGTTTGCGTTCGAGAATTTCGGCCAGAAAGTTGCCCGTCCCACAGGCGGGTTCGAGGAAGCGCGAGTCGATCCGTTCGGTCTCGGACTTCACCAAATCCAGCATGGCGTTGACCTCCCGCCTTCCGGTCAACACCTCGCCATGATCGGCAACCCGCTGCTTGGAGACAACCTGCTTATCCATCTACGCTCAGTTCGTTGTCGGGCTAACCCGGATAATTCATCAGCGCGCGTGAAATCCGTAGAAACACAAACGCCTCCACGTGGTACAACGCCGTTACTACACGAGCTGTTTCCCGCAGGAGGCGCCTGCGTTGAATGAGCCGACGATAACACAGGCTGTGCTGTTTGCGGACCTGGTCGATCGCCCACTGACCGCGACCTTTGATCAGCCCCACGCGAGTTCGGACGGCGGGGCGATCCTGCTCAAAGCGGCCGATCGCCGACTCGGCCTGTTGTCGAAGCCGACAATGCCAACCGCCGTGCATTGCCGATTATCATGATCAACTTATCGGCGGCTATGATGGCTAGTTTCCGCGCGTCCAGGTCGGATATCGCGAGATCTGCTCAGGCAGGGTCATTTTCTATTGTCGCGAGCGGCTTCCGATTGATCAGGATCGTGCCCGCCGCGTTAAGCCTCGGCCACCCCCAGTCGAGGCTTCCGATCGGCCACCCCATCGTCCAGTAGAAATGATCGTTCACGTCGATCTGCGTATACCAGGACCCTGCAAACTTCTGCCGGTAGCCACGCAGCCGAATCTGCTCGACCGCCCAGATGAAGTCATCATCGCGCGCCCAGGTCTTGCGCAACGTGTAGAAGTGAGGATTGGACGCCATCGTCTTTGCGAATCGCCACTCTGCATTCTCAAGCAGCGCTGCTAGCCGCTCAATTTGCGCACGGCGCTCCTCTTCCGGTAGCGCGTCGAATGCGGCTCTCGCGGCTGCGGTCGCCTCCTTTTTCGCGGCTCTCGCTGCGGCCCGTGCGGCTTTTTCGTCCATCGCCGCTGTCATGACGACACCGTGTAGGTTGAACCAGTCGGTTCGACGCCACCCTTGAGGATCTGATTGGCCGCCTTGAACACACGCTGGGCACTGCGCTCTGGAATCGGTTCCGATCCGCGTCGTCGGTTCCAATGCTGGATGTAGCCACGGCAGTGCTCGGCACCAGCCAAACCTAAGGCTTCGAGGCACATCAAGGCGACGGCCTCGGCTTCGACTTCCCGCAGGCTCCGGGGCGTTTCTTTCGAGTCGGAAAGGCCGGCTTCGGCCTCGGACGTATGGCCAAGCACGACGTGCGCGAGTTCGTGAAACCGCGTCTTCTCCGGCAGTTCCGCCAACGGCGAAACGGCGATGGTTCGCTGCCGCGCATAACCTTGACAATTGCCGTCCGTCATCGAGAACGGCTCTTCCGTAATGCCAAGGGCTTCGAGCGCACGGGCCCTGTCCCACTCAGGAATCGGTACAGGTTCAACTTCTTGGCCGTCTGTCTGCGCCAAGACGAACCAATTCGGGCGAAACACAAACCGCGTGAGGATCTCCGGCTTGCCGTCGTCGTTGCCATTGCCGGAAGAATGCTCTTCCGTCGTGCGCTTGCACGTGATCGGCATGCAGAGCACGATGGCGTGTTCACCTTTGCGCACGTGTCGCCCTTTCTCTTTCCAGCCCTTGAACGTAGCAATCGGACCAGGCGTGATCCCCCGTTCGGCACACTGCATGAGAGCGAGGAGTTGGTTGCCGAGGCTGTACCCGTGAAACGCAGTATAGGCCCGTGAGACGATACCGGGTTCATTGACGGCCCGCTCCAGCAGGTCGGCGAACGCCGTCGATGGGGCGTTCATCGCCTCACCGCACTTTCTACGCTGGCTTCCTGCTCGTGCTGGTCATACGCGGAGAGGATCAGATCGCGGACCCGGTCCTGTGCGGTGGCGTCGACGATCGGCCGGAGCAGGGCAAAGCTGCGGCGCTCACCGTTGACCGAGTAGGTGCGACTCGGGAACGTGACATTCAGGCCGTTACCGGCGCGACGCCAGATGCTGAACCCGAGCAGCTTGAGGCCCGCAAGCGGGTTGGCGCCGACTAGCACGCCATGCCCATTGCACGTTGCGCACGTTTCGACGTGCCGGTCCAACGGACCACTAACTTCAGCCGTTGGCTTCCGATCGCCCTGACAACTCGGACACGCTGGATCCGCAAAATGGAGTTCAACATCGGCGAGCTTCAAGGCAGGAGCGCCGTTGTCGTTTGGAGTGATTTTGACGGTGAACACTGTGGAGCCTTTCCGCGCTTCTTGTGCGCGCGCCAGGTGGCGAGGCTCCCGCTTTACAATGTGGGCAGCCCGCTTGACCGGCTAGACGGTTGACGGGTGAGGGGCGTTCGCGTGTTATAAGCACGCGGGCGTCCCGACTTACGAACTAGAGTTCTTTGTCGGCTTCAGCTCCTTTCTACTCGAACCGCGCGACCGCGATCGAGCCAACCGCTTCGTGATCGCAAACACACTACCTGCCGACCACGGCACACCAGTGCGCGTCGAAACGCCGAGGTCATTGAGCCGACGAGCCACGTCAGCAAACGAGAGCGCCGATCCGCCGCGCGGTTTGCGGCGCAGAGCCCGAATAACGACGACCGTCTGCTGCTCGTGTGGGTAGTAGCCAAACGGCCGCCGTCCTTCGCAACGGCCAGTTCTGAGCCGCATTCGCTCGCGTGCCGCGCGGAGCTTTAGGACTGTTACGGACTTTTCGAATTGCGACACGGCGCCAAGCACTTGCCGTATGAGCACACGTGTCGGATCGCCACCTTCGGCAGTCAAGTTCGTGCCGCTCGTGTCGAGTACGCGGACGCCACTCTTGCGGAACTGCCCGACGATCACTTCACTCACCATTAGGTCGCGAGCTAGTCGGTCTGCCCGTTCGACGATGACGAGACGCACGCCGTTGTGTTCCAGCCGATCGAGCAATGCCGCGAGGCCAGGCCGTGATGCGAGTTCGCGTGTGCCGCTGACCCCCTCATCGCGGAATTCCTCTACAATCGAGATGTTTTGCCGGCGTGCGAATTGCGCGATGGCCTCGCGCTGACGGGGGAAACCATCACCCGTTATTTGACCTCGTCCGCTTACTCTTAAATAGATGTAACCCTTTACCACTCAACTAATTATACTATCATTCATCAAATAATTTACAGAATTATTGATACTATTCCACGGCGATGTTTCCTATTCGCCCGGCAGTTTGTTCGCCTCGACGAGCAGATCCACCATCTTCTTGGTGCGGGCTTCAATCATCTCGGTGGACCATGCTGGCGCGGTAGCGAGCGTGTAGGATTCGCCACCCAGCTCAAAGGGGAGCTTATTGAGGGCAAGCCCATTGCCGTAGCCGATGTTGATTTTGTGCCCAAGGAAGGTGCGGCCGGAACGTGACGTTCCCGGCCCGTCAATACTCGGTCAACGGTGAGCGCCGCAGCTTTGCCCTGCTCCGGCCGCGCATCGACGCGACCGGGTCATGGCTTTGCGCGAAGACAGCCAGCGCCATGCACTTGCGTTGGTGCTCGTCCAAGAGTCGGCAGTCAATATTCTCAATGCCTTCCACGGTGCAACAGCTGCGGTTGATGCGCTGGCGAGTGAGAAGGAATGAAAAGGGAAACGCCTAACAACCGGT
>JBCKZH010000058.1:0-21907 GCA_038919385.1 Vicinamibacterales bacterium
CAACGACTCGGCGATCGGCTGGAGCAACGCCTCGAGAAGCAAGGTGAGCGGCTTGAAGCGCGTCTCGAGCAGCGACTCGGCGATCGGCTGGAGGAACGCCTCGAGAAGCAAGGTGAGCGGCTTGAAGCGCGCCTCGAGCAGCGACTCGGCGAGAGGCTCGAGGAGCGGATTGACAAACGGCTGACAGCGAGTGAAGAACGGCTGACGGCGCACATCAGCCAGACCATTCAGGTGCAGGGGGAGTCGCTTCGCGACATCGTCAAGACGGCAGGCGAAAACTATGGCGGCGTACTGGGTCGTATTGATCGCGAGCTTGGGGAGTTTCGGAAGGAGTGGCGGGCGCAGACAGAGGATACGACGGCGGTGCTCGCCAACCACAATGAGCGCCTGCGCGTATTGGAGGCGACCGGCGGCAACCGGGGGTAGCGCCGCCGCCCGGTGTGCGGCACTCCGGCTTCCATCGGGCCGCTCGAACTGACTGCTCGCGCCTTGTCATTCCTGGTCCACCGGCAGCGTCCGCCAGGCAAACTGGCTCTGGTAGAGCGCCGCGTAGCGGCCCTGCGCCGCCAGCAGCTCGTGGTGGGTGCCCTTCTCGACGATGCGGCCGTGCTCCATCATGAGGATGACGTCGGCATTGCGGATGGCGGATATCGACGCCGTCGACCCAGATCGCGCCCTCGCTGACGTCATAAGGTCCCAACCTCGCGCGGCCGGCGAGCATCCCTTGGCACGGGCCTTGCGGGGTGGTGCGCCGTGGGGTCACACTGTCCTTATTGGCGGACGGCATCCCACAAGCAGCGCGCGGCGGCCCAGGCCGCCGCAATCAAACAGACGGCAACACTTCGAGGCATCAATGATCGCAGTCGGCACAAAGTCGTGGATCGCGGCAATTACGGTCACCTTTACGTTCATGGCTCCGTCGTGGGCTCAGGCGCAGGACCAACGATTCCGTGCGTCGTTTGGCCCGGCAACCACCAACGGCACCGGCGATGCCAGCCTGGCGCTCAGCGGGTCATTCGGCTATCGCTTCGCAAAGAACATCTCCTTTGAAGTCGACATCACCGGCATTGATGCGCCGGCCGACCGGTTCGAGAACCGAATGTTCGACCTGGGCGGACAGCTGCAGGGTATCAGCCGCATCGGCAACCGGATGACCATGGGAACTCGGTTTGGCGGCAACACCGGTCGCATGCCAGGCGGCGTTGGCCAGACCGTGGTGACGGGGCTCGGCGGGTTCGACTCGTTCCGGGGCGACACCGATGGACAGACGGTGATTGGCACGATCGGCTTCCGTTACGAGTTGCCCGTGCAGGGGGGCCGGCTCCGGCCCTACGTGGGCGCTGGGCTGGGTCTCGCTCGCACGACTGAAAACTTCTCCTTGACCGGCGCCGGTCGATCCGGAACCACCGCGGACTTCCTCTCAAGCGCGGGCCTGAGCAGCGCCGATTGGATGGCCCGTGGCGTGAATCGGGGGACGCTCTCGGAGTCCGTCGCGCACATGGAAATGGCCGCCAGCGCCGGGGTCGGCGCCAGCCTCCGCGTGTTCCGGGATCTGTCCGTGGATATGGACGCCAGATATTTCCGCCTCTCGCGCGAGCACAACCTTGTCCGCTTGGGCGGAGGCGTGAGCTATCGGTTCTAACCACCCGGCCGTGGGCTGACCGGACGCGAGCCGATCGGCCGCCTGACTGTGGCGCTCTTCGGGCCGGCCCGCCAGTATTGGGCCGGCCACGTGATCTCCTGCTCCAGCTCGCGAGCCGCGCGCAGCGGGAAATACGGATCGCGCAGCAACTCGCAGGCCAGCAACACGGCATCCGCCTGGCCACTCGCCACGATTGGCTCCGCCTGCGGCGGCTCGGTGATGAGGCCAACGGCGCCTGTCAGGATGTCGGCCTCGCGGCGAATCCTCTCGGCGAACGGCGCCTGATAGCCAGGACCGACAGGGATCTGCGCGTGCGCCGCGTGCAGCTCGATGACACGGAATCCGGCTTCGTGCGCACGGCGTGCAGCAGCGGTGAACGCCCGCGTGAGGCGCGCGATGCCATCGAGCGAGAGCGCCTGCGGCAGCGGGTAGTTGTCGGCAAACGCCACCGCACTCGGTGCGAGCACCTCGGACCACCTGCCCTCGGTCGCCGGAATCGTTCCGCTCCCGCTCCACGGCCGATACGTGCTCGCCTTGCGTCCCGCGTGTGCCAACTGCATGCCGGCGACACTGCCCTGTTGGTGGACGAAGCGGACAATGCGGGACAGGAAGTCGACGTGACCGTCTTTCCAGATACCCAGGTCCTGTGGGCTGATGCGGCCCTCGGCGGTGACCGCGGTGGCCTCGGTCAGCACCAGGCCGGCCCCACCCACCGCCCGGTCGCCCAGGTGCACCAGATGCCAGTCGTTGGCGAAACCATCATCGCTCGAGTACTCGCACATCGGCGAGACGAAGACGCGATTGGCGAACGTCTGGCTGCGAATGGTCAGGGGATCAAAGAGGTGCGGCATGTCAGAACAGCAGTTTATAGTCCGCGTAGTTCACCGGCACGCCCACCACCAGGCTGCGGTTGTGCGCCACCGCATCACGCACCGCCCTGGCGAGTAGATCAGGATCGGTCGTCCGCGGCGCCCTCACGCCGCACGCCTCGGCCATCTTCACCGTGTCGATCGGCATGAAGTCCATGCGATGCGGCGGAAGCTGGCGATTCTCTTGCGCGAGCTTGATCGGCGAATAGCTGCCATCTTCGAGCACGACCGTGACAAACGGCGCGCCGACGCGCGCCGCGGGTTCCAGCTCCTGCGCGTTCATCGAGAAGCCGCCGTCGCCGACCGCCGCGAGCACCGGGACATCGGGGTGCGCGAGCTTGGCGCCAATCGCGGCGCTCAGCCCATAGGCCATCCCCGACAAGCCGTTCGACATCCAGAATGTGCCAGGGTGCCGGCTCGGCCAGAACTGGCCGAACCAACTAGAGACAACCACGAAGGCTACGACAATCACGAAGGCCACTCTTCATGGATCCAAGACACATTCTTCGTGGGCTTCGCGAACTTCGTGGTTGCTCTTGACCTACCGCGCTACGGGCAGCGGGCCCAGCGGCTTCAGCGCCGTGGGCTTCGCGCCCGAGGCGCCCAGCGCGTCGTACGCCGCCGGCACCGCCGCAATCAGGTCGTTGGTGTCGGCTACCAATTCGACCATGTCTTCGCGCAACTCTCCGGCACTGCGGATCTGTTGCGCCGTCGGCATCGACGTGGACCCCATGATCTGGCCCTTCGTCTGGCCGAGTTGGCCGCGCACGTTGCCCTGCTGGCCGCCGAAGCCCCCACCGCCGCCGCCCTGGCCCTGGCCCTGGCCGACGCCAAGCCGGCGGCGCAGATCCGTGAGCTTGGTGTTGAGGTCGGCCAGCGCCGTCTTGCCGGTGGCCGGCACATTCGCCGCGGTCTTCACCAGCGCTTCGGCCGCGGTCACCTGCGTACCCAGGGTCGTCACCGCTTCGGCCGCCGCGTTCGCGACGCGCTGCAACTCGTGCAGGCCGAGTGCGATGTCGTGCCACGTCTTGCGCTCGGCATCGGTCATCTGCATGTCCTTGTCGCCGCTCACGCGTACGGGCTTGGTGGCCACGTCCTTGCCGTCGACGACCAGCGTGACGCGGTACTCGCCCGGCAACACGTTGGGGCCGTTGTTGCCGCCGCCCCCGAAGCCACCACCGCCACCGCCACCCGCCCCACCAGCCCCACCCGCCCCACCAGCCCCACCCGCCCCACCTGGCGGAACCAGGGGCTGATGCCGGAGATCCCAGTGCACGCGGTTCACGCCGGCCGCGCGCGCGGTGCGCAGGTCGTTGCCGGTGATTTCCCGCACCTGATTGCCCGCCGCATCACGAATCCGCAGCGCGACATTGGTCTGCGCCTTCGACAGGTAGAAGCTGATCGGCGCGCCGTAGGCCGGGTTCTTGCCGAAGAACGGTTTGTCGGTAACGAAGCCGCGGTCGTTCGCCGGATTGAACTGCGTGGCACCGCGCAGGTCGAACAGGAACGCGTCGGCCTTCATCGCCTCGGCGGCCTGCTGCAGCGGCGTCGCGTCATCGAGAATCCAGATGCTGCGCCCGTGCGTGGCGACAATCATGTCATTGTCGCGCGGGTGGAACACGATCTCGTGGATCGGCACCGTCGGCAGGTTCGACTTGATCCGCATCCACTTGCCGCCGCGGTCGGGGCTGATGAACAACCCGAACTCGGTGCCCGAGTAGAGCACGTTCGGGTTCTTCGGATCCTCCGCCATGGCCGTCACCACGTGACCCTTCGGAATGCCCTCACCGATCGAGCGAAAGTTGTTGCCGCCGTCGACGCTGGCGTAGACGTAGGTCCCCAGGTCGTCGTTGCGGTGGTTGTCGAAGCTGGCGTAGACCACATTCACTTCGTGGTTCGACGGGGACAGGCGCGACACGTATGCGTTTTTCGGCACACCGGGGAACTTCGACGTGATGTTCGTCCAGGTCTTGCCGTCCTTGGTCGTATGGACCTGGCCGTCGTCGGTGCCGGCGTAGAGGACGCCCGCCTGCTTGGGCGATTCAACCAGCTGGACGATGTTGCCAAACGACTGCACGCCGTCGTTCTTGGCGATCTTGAACTCCTTCGCCGTCAACCCCATCAGCGACAGGCCCTCGCGATCGGTCGCCTCCGACAGGTCGGGGCTGATCGCCGTCCAGCTCTGGCCGCGATCCGTCGACTTGAAGACCTTGTTGGCGCCCACGTAGATGGTGCTCGAGTCGTGCGGCGACATCAGGATGGGCGTGTTCCAGTTCCAGCGCAGCGGCGGTTCGCCGCGCGCCGGCAGCGGGCGAATGCTCTTGCGCTCGTTGCTGACCCGATCGACCCGCGAGATATTGCCATCCTGCGATTCGGCATAGATGGTCCGCGAGTCGCGCGGATCGATCTGCACCTCGAAGCCGTCGCCGCCGTGAATCTGGAACCACTGGTCGTTGGCGATGCCGGTGCGGCTGCGCACCGCCGTCGGGCCGCACCAGGTGTAGTTGTCCTGCAGGCCGCCGCACACGTTGTAGGGCGTCTCCATGTCGTAGGTGACGTGGTAGAACTGGCCCAGGTCCATGTTGTAGATGCCTTCCCAGGTCGCGCCCTTGTCGTAGCTGATGCCCACGCCGCCATCGTTGCCGTCGATGATGTGGTTGGGATTGGCCGGGTTGATCCACAGGGCGTGGTGATCCGAGTGCATGGCGCCGTTCTCGATGAACGTCCGCCCGCCATCGTCGGAAATGTGGAGCTGCACGCCGAGCACATAGATGCGGGCGTCGTTGGTTGGGTCGATACGGATCTGGCTGAAGTACATCGGCCGCGGATTGACGGTCGACATCTTCTTCCAGCTGCGACCGGCGTCGTCCGATCGGTAGGTTCCGCTCTCCGTCTCGTGTTCGATGCGCGCGTAGAGCACGTTGGGATTCTTGCGCCACACGTCCATGCCGATGCGGCCGAGCGGCCCGGCGGGCACACCCTCGGTGAGCTTGACCCACGTGCGGCCGGCGTCGCTCGACTTCCACATCGCGCTGCCGGGTCCGCCGCCGTTGAAGCCCCAGGTGGCGCGACGACGCTGGTAGGTCGCGGCGTAGATCACCTTGTTGTTGGACGGATCCATCACCAGCTCGGTGGCGCCGGTATCGTTGTCGACATACAGGATCCGCGACCACGTCAGGCCGCCGTCCGTGGTCTTGTAGACGCCGCGCTCACCGCCCGGCCCCCACAAGCTGCCGAGCGCCGCCACGTAGACCACGTCGTGATCGACCGGATCGACGACGATGCGGGCAATGTGCTTGGAGGTGGTGAGGCCGACGTTCTTCCACGTGCGGCCGCCGTCGATCGACTTGTAAAGCCCGTTACCCCAGGAGCCGCTCTGCCGGTTGTTGTTCTCGCCGCTCCCCACCCACACGGTGTTGGCGTCGTTCGGGTTGATGGCAATGTCGCCAATCGACACGGCATCGTCCAGGTCGTCGAACAACACGTCCCAGGTGGTGCCGTTGTTGACGGTCTTCCACAGGCCGCCGGTGGCGGTGCCGACGTAGAACACCGCCGGGTTGGACTCGAGCACCGCCAGATCGTCAACGCGACCGCCCATCGTGGCTGGTCCGATGTTGCGGAACACCAGGCCGGCGAATGGGTCAGCCGGTGCCGACGCCGCGGCGGGCGCGGCGGGCCGTTGGGCGCCAACCGGATTGCCGTTGAGGGCGACCAGGACCATCAGTACACCAATTAGCCCGAAGGCCCGACGACGGGTCGAAGACATGTGCCACTCCTGTGAAATGCGACGAGATCGTGCGGATGGGAATGTAGCACAAGGGGCGAGACGGGCGCGATCAGCTCGGCTTGCCGCGGCCTCTGAACTGTTTCAGCTTCGTCGTCGCGACGTCCCGGACGATCCGGTCCAGCAGAACGGTCGGCACGTCGGTCTGCTTCTTGACGTCGCGTGCCAGCGCGGTGTGTGGTTCAGCCGCGGCCGGGCGATCGCCCGCGATTCGATTCCGCTCTAACGCGACAACCGCAGCGATAGCCGCGCGACGGCTCGGAGGCAGCGTCTCATAGCTGTCGTATTCGCCGTCGGCGTACGCGTCTGATAACGCCCTGTGGAGGAGCGGATACGCCCGCGACACCATTTCCTGCCCCGCGCCTTCTCCGAGTGCCTCGAGCGTCAGCTCGCCGCGATCGGTGAGGACAAAATGAGCCTGAAACGCAGGTAGTTGTACGAGCGGGCAGCCTTCGGCGTTGCCCACCTGATCGAGTTCCACGATGGCGTTCTCTTTCGTGGAGGCCCAGACGACCGAGCAGTCACCATTGGGCCAGCGACACAAAAACAGCGGCATGACTCCCTCTTTCGACTTAGCGACAACAACGGCATTCTAACGCGCTCGTGAGCTGGCGTGTCCTGGAAGCACGGGCCCCGTGGCATGGCCACCACGTGGAAGTTTCTGCCGTGATCAAGCGGGCGCGGGGTGGCAGTATGTGAGACGTCGCAGGGGGCCACATGGCTCAGGCCGGGAGATTTTCGCTGGCACAGCGTTCGCAGGTTCCCGCGCATGACGGATCCGCCCAAGCTTCTGGATCGCGTGCGCGACGCCGTGCGCACGCGTCACTACAGCCGCCGAACCGAGGAGGCGTACGCGGCCTGGATTCGGCGGCAATATCCTCACCTGGCCGGCGGTCGAGCGCCGCGTCAGTGCGTCCACGCAGAATCAGGCGCTCAGCGCGCTGCTGTTTCTGTACAAGGACGTACTCAGCATCGAGATCGGCGTGGTTCCGGCGGTAGTGCGGGCGCGCACCCCGGAGCGGTTGCCGGTCGTGCTGAGCCGCGAAGAGATTGGGGTGCTGCTGAAGCAGCTCACGGGCACGATGCGGCTCATGGTCATGCTGCTCTACGGGACGGGCGTGCAGATCGAAGAGTGCGTCGATCTGCGCGTCAAGGATCTCGACTTCGATCGCCATCAGATCATCGTGCGGCAAGGGAAGGGCCGCACGGACCGACTGGTGGATGTGATGTGGATTTTTACTCGCGTGGATACGCGCGAGTCTGGCGCGTATCCACCGGACCCTCGATCGAGCGGTGTTGGCTGGAAGTGCGGGCTGAGGAAGCGTTTACCCGGCACGGGCTCTCTGTCGGTCTCGTGGGATACGCGCCAGCGCCGGCGCGTATCCACGCGGAGCGGTGTCCTGGGGTTTCTGCTAAAATCCCCGGCACGTCAGTGGATTACGGTGATGCACGACGGTACGACGAGGCGGTGGTTACGCGCGGCTTCGCGGGCTACTAATAGTCCAGCGGCTGGGTTCATTGGAACTACGGGGCGATCCCAATCTAGGCTCCGGTGGAGTTCTCGAAATGACGCGACACTTTGGGAGGTGCTGAATGAACCAACGACCCGTGATCAGCATCGTGGCGTTTGTCGCGCTTGCGGCGGTGATCTCGTGCGCCACCAACACCATGAACTCCGGCGGCACTCGCTTCTCCCCGCTCAACCAGATCCACCGCGACAACGTCGCCAAGCTGCGCAGAGCCTGGACCTACCACACTGGCGAACTGAACGTGGGCAAGGCGCCGCCGGCCTTCGAAGCGACGCCGCTGGAGGTGGATGGCGTGTTGTACTTCACCACGCCCTCGAGCCGTGTGATTGCGCTGGACGCCGAAACTGGGAAAGAACTCTGGGTCTTCGATCCGCAGGCCGGACGGGAGCGCCGCAACTATCTTCAGAATCGCGGCGTGAGTTACTGGGAGGCTGGCAAGGAAAGGCGCACCGGTTCGCTATCGCAAGTTCAGCGACGTCGGCGAGTTCGCCCATTTCTCGGACCAGCAGGAGCGTCCCTGCCAGAAGCCGCCTTGGGGCTGGCTCAGCGCTGTGGATCTGAATACCGGCGAGATCGCCTGGAGAGTGCCGCTCGGCGGGGCGACCGGAGCGTGGAATTTGGGCGGCTCGATGGTCACTGCCGGCGGATTGGTATTCATCGGCGGGACCAACGACAGCCGCTTCCGGGCCTTCGATGCGCAAGACGGCAAGCAATTATGGGAGACGCCCCTCGAAGCCAGCGGCTACGCCACGCCCATGACGTACGTGGGAACGAAAACTAAGAAGCAATTCGTGGTCATCGCCGCCGGCGGCGGCGGCTTCTTGAGCAAGCACGGTGTCGTCTCGGACGTGCTGGCGGCGTATGCACTGCCCTAGAGGCAATTCATCCAATGCCATGTGCTGCTGAGAAGGCCGCCGCAAATCTGCTTAAGCACGGCGTGTCCTTCGACGAAGCGAGCACGGCGTTCGCGGATCCGCTCGGCAAGATCGTCGACGATCCGCGACACTCGGTGGATGAGCTACGATACGTCCTCCTCGGCCACTCCGAGCGGGAGCGGCTTTTGGCGGTCATGTTCACGGACAGGGGCGACACGATCCGCTTGATCGGTGCGCGAAAGGCGGCTCGTCGCGAACGGAGAGCGTATGAAGAAGGCGATAAAGTCCGGCGGGAGCGCTGACGTCGGGGTAGACGATATCCTGCCCGAGTACGATTTCAGTCGGGCGCGTCCAAATAAGTATGCCTCTCGGTACCGGAAGGGCGGCTTAGTCGTCACGCTCGACCCGGAGGTCGCAGCCGTCTTTTCGAGCGCCGCCGAAGCGAACGACGCGCTAAGGTCCCTCGCGAGAATCATCACGGCACAGCGAGAGCGCCCTTCGAGGAAGACGCGAGCGCATAACCCGCCCATCCAGCCGACGGGCTCCGCCCGCGGCTGATGGGCAACGTCTAGCCAGACGAAACATGTCGCGTTGAAATAGAGACCGAATGTGCTCAAGGCGAAGGACATCGACGAGCTTTGGGTAATGCGTGGGGCGAGTTTCTCAAGGACCCGGCCGGGCCGGACGTGAGAGCGCTCGGTTCGACCAATCGACTCGACGTCGTTCTTCGGCACCCGGGTCAGGTTCCATCGGTATAGAGGTGAAGTGCCGTGGCCCGAAGGGTCATGCCGGAAAGCTCACCCAGGCGCTCGGTCAAGCACTGCTTGGCCTTTGGCACCGCGACCGCGTGATCGTGATCATTCACTGCGGAACGGTTTCGCCTGATACTCGCAGTCACCTTCGGGACGACATCGGCGCGAAGATCTGCAATGGCACCAAGTTGGCGCTGGTCATTGTTCCGTAGGCAGTTCGGCACGCACTAACACGGCTCGACAGAAAGGCGGCTGGCTAACACGGTTGCAGCCGACGGCGGCCGGTGTAATCATGAGCCGCCGCGGCTGAAGCCGAGGCGTTAGACAGCGAAAACCAGCACCCGGGTTATAACGGGATCAGCTATAATAGATCCCGTGATACGGTCGTTTGCCGATCGCGCGACCGAGGACATCTTCAACGGCATCGAGAATCGACGTGCCCGCAGTGCGTGTCCGCCTTCGTTGTGGCGGGTGGCGCGCCGGAAGCTCGCGCAACTCAATCGCGTGCGGGATCTGCGCGAACTCGCGATACCGCCCGGCAACCGTCTGGAGCGCCTCTCGGGCGAGCGCGCCGGTCAACACAGCATCCGGATCAACGAGCAATATCGAGTGTGCTTTCGTTGGGAGAGTGGCTATGCGGACAAGGTCGAGATTGCGGACTACCACTAAACCCAATCGGCGGGCGCCGCGACTGGTTGGGCGCAGACTGCCGACGCACCAGCCGCCCACGCATCCAGGTGAGATGCTCCTTGAGGAATTCCTGAAGCCGCTGAGCATTTCACAATCGGCCTTTGCAGTTCGGTTGGGGGTGTCGTTCCCTCGTCTCAACGAGATCATTCGGGGGAAGCGGGCGGTGACACCGGATTCGGCCCTTCGCCTGGCCCGCGTCACGGGCATGAGTGCGGATTTCTGGCTCGGGTTGCAGCAGGACTGGGACCTGTGGCATGCGCTGCGGTCGAGGAAAGCCGCGGTGATCGCGGCCTTGGAGCCTTTGCCCCACGTGGGTTAACCGATCAGGGTCGCTCGAGGCCAGGAACATGGACTGTCTAACATCGCACTGGAGCCGGCGGCGCGAATCTTCGCTGGTGCGCCGCGGCTCAGTGCGGGCGTTATGCCAGACAACGATTCAGCTTGGCAGTCGTTTCGCCAATCAGGGGTAAGGATGCCGAAAGCCCGTCGAGAAGAGTGGCCGCGTCGCGGGCTACGTGGTGCCTGGCTTCCTCACGAAGAAGCAACTGGAGACACTGCGGGACTTGCCAGTGTCGCGATGCGTGACTACAACTGTAATTACATGACTGCCACCACGCGTATCGTCCGCATCGGCAACTCCCGTGGCATTCGGGTGCCGAAGCTGCTACTCGACCAGGCAGAATCTACCCGACGAGGCTGAACTCCGCGCCGAGCCGGGTCGCCTGATCGTCAGCGCCGCCTCGCGCCCACGTGAAGGGTGGGCTGCCGCGGCTCGCTCGGCCTCGGCTGGCTCGTCGTTACTTCGACGGCGGCGTCATGTGTGGGCGGACGATGCGCTCTACCTCGTCGAGGGCGCGCACGATGGCGGCGCTCACCTGCGCGCGCTCCTCGTCGGTCAGCGCGGTCAGCAGGCTGTGCGTCTGGGTGGTGCGGCTGCGGATGCCGACGGTCAGGTGATACGTGCGCGTCTCATCCAAGAAGCGCTCCCGGGCGATCTCCATCGCCCGAATTATAGGCCGAGGAGGCCGGCTCAGGGGGTCACAATCACCGTGATGTGATCGGCGCCAAACAGCGCACCGTCGTCAGCCAGGCTGCGAAGCACGTAGGTGCCAGGCTCGGAGAAGGTCACCTGGACGGTCACTTTCCCATCCGCCGGCATCTGGGGAGCGGTCCACATGGGCGCCCACGGCGAGTTGGCCCCGGTCCTCGTGTCTTCCCACGCGACGATCTGCTCGGGCGTGAACGTGACCTTCCCCGCGCCGCGGTAGACGAACCAGGACAGGTGCAGCCCGACGTTCTTGCCCACGGTCGCTCGCGTCGGCGGCATCCAGGCACGGTTCGGTCGTATTGGGTTCTCGGAGCCGGGAGCGGTTCCCTCGGTGTCTCGACGCGATCCCGCGTTTGCGACCGCCGCACCGGAAAGCCCCGACCCGCGCCGCTTCGGAATGCCATCGTCGACGACCTGTGCGACCAGGGTCAACGGCTGGCCCGCCTTCACGCTGCGGCTCGTCTCCACGATCGTAACCGATGGCGGCTTGTTCGCCCGAACCTCAGGGCTACTCGACCCGGCGCCCAGCGCGCCGGTTTCCGACGCCTTCACCAGGTCGTCGATCTGCTGGTCGATCTGCAGCGTCGCATAGGCCCTCTCGGTCTTGCCTTTGGTCGTGAGCGTCCAGACCAGCTCGTCCTTCTCGGTGAAATTCGCCGGCACACGCACCTTGAACACAAACCGGTTACGCCGCGGCAGGAAGTGCGTCGGCTGGCCCATGTCAGCCCCGTGACTGAAGCTGTTGTCGGGGCCAATCGGGACGTCGATCTCCTCTTCCCAGTTCCGGTTCATGTACCCGAACACGAAGTCGCGCGTGCCGTCCGGGTTCGGCTCCCACCCTTCGTACGCGGGCGAGATGTTTTGTCCACTGGAGTAGGAGAGGGACTGCGCGCCGACGCCCGGGACGGCCCACAGGCCCGTCAGTGCAACGAGCAGGACCACCGCGCCTCGGCGCGCCCAACGAAATGAAGGTGCCATTCTCATCTAGTTGCTCCTGCTACTGCCGCTCTCTGGGCGCCGTGGCGGACGCCGGCGGTGGCTCGACGTTGCACAGCGGACAGCCAATCACGACGCTGTTGCGCGTCAGCTTCAGCTTCTCCCGCCGCGCGGCCATCTCGGCCTTGAACTGCTCATCGGTGAGACTCACGCGGTTGCCCAGGTCGATGAACATGTTGGCCACCGACCGGTTGCCCGATCCCTGCCAGTTCCGCGGATCGGGGATGTTCTTGTTCGCCGGCGTGTTGTCCATGTAGCCGATGAGGTGCAGGATGGTCCCCTTGGGGAGCAGCGGCGCCGCGTCGTCGGCGTAGGTGTACCCACGCACCCAACTGTGGTCGTATCCCGCGCAGCTGAGCGTCTGGATGTTGTAACCCCAGATGGCCTCCAGGCACATCCGGTCACCGGGGGCGTGCAGGTGCGGCTCGAACGAGATGATCTTGGTGTTCTCCGTCAGCACGGCGTACGCGTGCAGCTCCTGGTTGGCTTCCATCGGCTTGATGTCGATGTCCACACCGTTGCCCAAACCGACGGTCGCCCGCTTGTACGCCGGCTTGTGGCCTTTCGGCGCGAACTTGAAGCCGATTTCGAGGTGCGCCTTCGTATCCCTGCCGTTCGAGTGGAGATGCACCGAGTCGGACACGATGCTCGAACCAGCCTCGAGGAGCCTCGCCGAGTTCAGATCGAAGTAATCCGCATTGCGTCCCACTTCATGCACCGGCCAGCCCGTGCCGGAGCCCTCGGGGGCCGCGTCAAACGCGTCGCGGCCGGTGTCCTTGTCGTTCAGCACCCGCGTGCTCCAGATCATGTGGTGATACACGTACCGCCCGCCAACCGTGACACGGCCGCTTCCGGATCGAGGGACGTCGTTGACTTCCTTGACCTCCATGGCGACGACGTACCGGTCCTCGGTCAAGCCGATCGGAACCCGTGGAATCTCGCCCCACCAGTCGGGCGTGTTGGCTTTCACTAAAATCTCGGTCGTCTTCACAATCAAGTCTGGCGTCCCGATATTCCAAGCGTGAGCATCGGCGTAGTGCCTGGGTGGTGGCATGTCGGCGGGGTTCCCCCGTGCGGCCCCGGTATCCGCCCATTTGGCGATCGTGGCGATTTCCGACTCGCTCAGCGACGGATCATCCGTGTAGTGCTGGATCCCGATGTTCTTTTCAGCGTACCAAGGCGGCATCACGCCGGCCTTCGGTCCAATCCCCGTCCGCTGCTTCATGGCGCGCCCCCACGGCCGCACCTCCTCGTAGGTCACGAGCGACATCGGCCCCACGCCGTCGGGCCGATGGCAGTTCTCGCAACTTCGCTGGAGAATGGGCGCGATGTGTTTCGTGAAGGTCACCTCACCGGGAACAGTCGGCGGTGCGGCCGTGAGCACATAGGGGGTCGCCAATCCGGCTGCCACGACAATCGCCACGGCGAGTCCAGATATGAAGGTGCGGCGGACAGGTTTCTGAGTATCCATACAGAGGGTTGTAACACCCTTGTTCCCTGCACGTTGTCGCAACTTGTCGCAGGCGGATGGCCCCGAAGGGTCACGCTTGATCCGAGTGCCTCATTCTGTCAAACTCTGCGCGCCGACGCGACGTCGGTCCCCAATGACGCGGTGCACGCGACACGTCCAGCGGAACGGCTGGCAGGCCCCCGGATGCCTGCTGGTTGCCGCGCTGTTGGTCTGCGTCACCGGCACCGCCTGCCGCGCGCCCTCTCCCGCCGACCGGACGCGACCGGTCGTTCGCATCGCCAGGGCTTTTGCGCCCTTGAGCGACCGGTTGGCGACGGAATATCGCCGGACGCTGCCCAACCTCGACATCCGGTCGGAGGATGTCGGCGATACGCTCGACGCCATCCAGAACGGCACGGCAGACCTGGGGATCGCGACGTCGGATCGCGCCTACGCCGACTACTGGAATTCCGGGCGGCAGACGCCCGATTCCGAGAAGCAGATCCGGGGGCTTTCGCTCTTGCAGCCGCTGTCGGCCTACGTGCTCGTTCGGCCGGGGTCGCGCATCCAAAGCGTGAAAGACCTGACCGGGCGGGTCGTGGTGCTCGGCCCGAGGAACTCGTCGAGCTGGACGCTCGGCAACCTCGTGATCGAAGCCGTCGGCGCCCGGCCAAAGCTGATCCGGAGCGTGAGCACGCGAGAGGAGGGCGCGGCTGCGCTCAAGGACGGGTCGGCGGACGCCATCTTCTTTCTTGGCTACATCTACCCCGACGTGGCCATGCAGGCCTCCATTCGAGAGGGCGCGTACCTGATTCCGATTGAGGGCCCCGCCATCGACGGCCTCCGGCGTCGCTACCCGTTCGTGCGGGCCACCGCGATTCCCCGTAACATCTACCCGGGACAGGACCGGGTGATTCCCACAGTCGGGCTCGACATGGTGGTGGTGTGCCGTCGCGATCTCGACGAATCGGTCGTGTACGACCTCACACAACAGCTCTTCGACACATTCCCCAGGTTGTCGGGTGTCGAGGCCTCGCTGCGGTTTCTCAATCTCGACCGGGCGCCGGCCACGCCCCTTCCCCTCCATCCGGGCGCCGCGCGGTACTTCCGGGAGCGCGAGCTCTCACGCTGATGTCACTGCTCGCGAAACTGCGGGGAAGTCGATGGCTGGCCCTGGGTGCCTGTCTCCCGGCCGCCGCGCTGGTCTGGCTCGGCTATCGGGCCGTGGTCGAGTGGGAACAGGCCGCGGCAATGGTGGCCCGGAAACGGGCGGAGGCGGCGGCCGATCTCCTGGTGGCGGCACTGGCGCGAGACATGCGGGGCGCGCAGTTGCTCGTGCTTTCCGCGGCCGACAGCATTGGCTTCGCCTCGGGCACAGATGTCGCCCTCCTCGATCCCATCGGACACGCGCTCGCGCGGTATCCCTATCCGGAGGTGTTCTTCTCGTGGCGCGCCTCCACGGATCCGGCCTCCGTCGTCTTCTACAGCCGGGCGGAACGACGGCCGTCGTGGCTCTCCAGCCTCGATCCGGCGGACACGATCCCGATCGTGGCCGGCCGCGAACCGCGCGTAGCGGCGCGGCTCGTCGAGCGCGTGATGAAGGACGTGACACAGGGCCGCCGCTCCTCGGTGTTCGACATGCCGTTGGCCGGCTCGAAATATCAGGTCGTGGCCGCCCTCTCGTACACGGATGCACTGCAGGAGCGGCCCGCGACGGTCCTCGGCTTCATGGTCGATCTGGATTGGGTGCGCGGAAGCTACCTCAGGGACCTGACAGCGCAAGTGGCACTGATCGAAGGCCGCGACGACGACCTCGATTTTGCCGTGCTCGACCAGCTGGGCACACCGGTCGTCGGCGATCTGACGGACGCGGCCCGCGGCCCGGTGGGCCGACGCGCCTTTCCCATGGCCTTCTTCGATCCGATCGTCGTGGCCATCGACCCTCCTGGGGACCTCGATGTCGCGTCATGGACGGTGGTCGTCGGCGCCGGTCGAGACGTCACGCTTGCGGCGGCTGGCCAGGGGGCGCGGCGAACGATCGAAGTGGCGGCCGGGATGGCTCTGGCGCTGACGGCCGGGCTCTTCCTCAGTCTGCAGGCAGGCCGCGCGAACGCGAAACTCGCGGAGATGCGCGCCGACTTCGTCTCCGCCGTCACGCACGAGTTGAAAACGCCCATCGCGAACATGCGCGCCATCAACGAGACCCTCAGCTCGGGGCGCACGACCCCCGAGATGACGCGCGAGTACGCGCAGATGGGCCTTCGCGAGGCCAACCGGCTCACGCGACTCATCGACAACCTGCTCGCGTATGCGAGAATCACCGACGTCGCCGACTTGTATGCGTTCGAACCGGTCGCGCTCGAGGCCATCGTCGACCGCAGCCTGCGGGAGTTCACGCCGCACCTGACGGAAGAGGGCTTCGAGGTGCACGTCGATCTTCCGGAGGAACTGCCGATGGTGCGCGCGGATCCCACGGCGCTCGACCTCATGCTGAACAACCTGTTGGACAATGCGATCCGGTACTCCCGGGAGAGACGGCACGTCACCGTCGCCGCGCGGCGAAGCGGCGCAAGCGTCGTCCTGTCGGTCACCGACCAGGGGGTCGGCATTCCCGCGAGCGAGATCGGCAGCGTGACCCGCAAGTTCTTCCGCGGCAGGCACGCCGTCGCCGGCGGCAGCGGCTTGGGCCTCGCCATCGTGGACCGCATCGTTTCGGATCATGGGGGGGTGCTGGAGATTACGAGCGTCGTCGGGGCCGGCACCACCGTCGCCGTCACACTGCCCGTCGTGCCGACATGAAAAAGAAGACGCGCGTGCTCGTCGTCGAAGACGACCCGGTGTTGGCCAGGGTGCTGTGCGACAACCTGACCTTTGAGGGCTTTGAGGTGCGCCCGGTCGCCGACGGGGCGCTGGCCTTGCAGGCCGCCAGGGAGTTTGCTCCTGACCTGGTCCTGCTGGACGTCAATCTGCCCGGCAAGAGCGGTCTGAAACTGTGCGAAACGTGGCGGCGCGGATCACGAACGCCGATCATTCTGCTGACCGCCAGAGGACAGAAGTGCGACAAGATTGCGGGCTTGAAGCTCGGCGCCGACGACTACGTCACCAAGCCGTTCGATCTCGAAGAGCTCCTGGCCCGCGTCCACGCCGTACTGCGGCGGGCCAAGCCCGAGGTGTCGCGCCTGGTTCTGGGCCACGTCACCATCGACTTCGCCAAGCTCTCCGCCCGCATCGGGCTTGACGAGATCGAGATGACGCATCGGGACTTCGAACTGCTTCGCTACCTGGCGGAGCGTCCCAACAGCATCGTGCGACGCGACGAGCTACTGCGCGAAGTGTGGGGCTATCCAGATACCGCGCAGACCCGCGCCGTCGATCATGCGATCGCCCGCTTGCGCAAGAAAATCGAGACCCTGCCGCACAAGCCGCGGTTCATTCACACCGTGCACGGGGACGGCTACTACCTCTCTCCTGACGGGAGCAGCGGACCGGCCTGAGAGGTATCGGGTCGGGTATGCTTCGCTGCGGATGGAGATGAGAGTTGCGCTGTCGTTCGTGATGCTGCTCGTAGCCGCCGGATGCGCCGCGGATCCCGTGGCGCCGATCCCCGCCGCCTCGGAGTCGGCGTGGTTCACCGATCGCGCCGCTGCGTCCGGCCTGCACTTCGTGCACGTCAACGGCGCGTCGGGCCGCTTCTTCTACCCGGAAATTCTTCCGCCTGGCGTTGCCCTGTTCGACTACGACAACGACGGCGACCTCGACGTCTACGTGGCCCAGGGTCACCCGCTCAACCCCACACCCGATCCGTCGGCGGCGTTGCCTGCCTCGACGGCGCCGCTCACGGGGCGTCTCTACCGCAACGACCTGCAGGTGCGCGCCGATGGCACGCGCGACCTCCACTTCACCGATGTGACGGAGCAGAGCGGCATCGACGCGCGCGGTTACGGGCTCGGCGTGGCCACCGGCGACATCGACAACGACGGGTGGGTCGATCTGTATCTGACCAACTTCGGCCCGTGTCAGATGTACCGCAACAACGGGGATGGCACCTTCACGGACGTCACCAGGCAGAGCGGCACCGCCAACCAACCGGGATTCGCCGTGTCCGCCGCCTTTGTTGATTACGACCGCGATGGCTGGCTCGATCTGTATGTCGGTAACAACGTGAGTTATCGGCTCGACAACCACACGGTGTGCCCGAATCCCGCCGGTGTGCCGGACTACTGTCCGCCGCAGATCTACGGCGGCCGGCCCGACCGGCTGTATCGCAATCAGGGGCAGGGACGCTTTCTCGACGTCACGGCCAAGGCCCTCGTCGGCGGCAAGTTCGGCCCGGCACTCGGCGTCTCCACGGCCGACTTCGATGGCGATGGGTGGATGGACATTTACGTCGCCAACGATGGTGAAGACAACCTGTTGTGGCTGAACCAGCGCGACGGGACGTTCGCGGAGACCGGTCTTGCGGCCGGCGTCGCGATCACCGCCGAGGGCAAGCCTGAAGCGAGCATGGGCGTCGACGCCGCGGACTTCGACAACGACGGCGACGAAGACGTGGTGGTCGCCGTGCTGACCGGCCAGGGTATGAACCTGTTCGTCAACGACGGTTCGGCGAGGTTCCGCGATGCCAGCACCGCCTCGGGCGTCGGCGCTCAGAGCCTGCCGTACACGGGATGGGGGACCGCCTGGTTCGACTACGACAACGACGGCTGGCTCGACATCCTGTCGGTCAACGGCACCATCATCGCGCAGGAAGGACGGACCGGGCAGCCGTTCCCCTACGACCAGAAGAAGCTGCTCGTGCGGAACCTGGCCAACGGCCGCTTCGAGTCGGTGGGCAGCCGGGCCGGGGCCGCGTTCGACCTCTCGGAGTCAGGCCGTGGCGCCGCATTCGGCGACATCGATAACGACGGCGACGTGGACGTGCTGGTGGCGAACGACCGCGGGCCACTGCGATTGCTGATCAACGAGATCGGCAACCGCCAACACTGGATCGGCCTGAGGCTGATCGGCGAAACGGGGCGGGACATGCTGGGCGCACGGGTGGCGGTCGTCCGCAAGGACGGGCCCACCCTGTGGCGCCGCGTCCGATCCGACGGCAGTTACGGTTCGGCCAACGACCCGCGGGTGCTGGTCGGACTCGGCATGTCCACCGAGAGTCCGCGACTGCAGGTGCGATGGCCCGACGGACGACACGAAGAGTGGCCTGCCGTGCCAATCGATCGTTGGACCACGCTCAAGCGGGGTAGCGGACGGTGACGCGACCCTTCCAGGCACTGTGTGTGTCAGTGACGCTCGCCGCCGCAGTCTCGGGCGGGTGCGTCGCGCCGCCTTCGCAGCCGACCGCCGCGCTGGCGCCCATCGCGCTGCCCGATCTCACCAGGATGGCGGAATCGGTGCGGACGCAAATTCAGGCACGCCATTCCGCGCTGACCGCGCTGATCGTGCGTCGCACAACACCGCCGCTCGATCTGAGCAACGCCTACGGCGATCTGGGCAAGCTCCTGCTGGCGGCTCAATCCGCCGACGTCGCTGAAGCGTGCTTTCTCAACGCGCAAACGCTCAACCCCAGCAACTATCGATGGCCGTACTATCTGGCGCAGTTGTACCGGACCAAGGGTGAGCCGCGGAAGGCGCAGCCTCTGCTCGAGCGCACCATTCAGCTCCACCCGGAGGATGTGGCGGCGCGAGTGTGGCTGGGCGACATCCACTTGCAGTTGGGGCGACCCGACGCGGCGGAGCCGCAGTTCTCACAGGCGCTGTCACTTCAGCCGAACTCGTTGTCTGCCCGATTCGGGCTGGGCCGCGCGGCCCTGGCGAAGAACGACTACCGTGGCGCGGTCTCCTACCTTGAGGACGTGCTGGCTCGCGACCCGAAGGCGGCGAGCGCGCATTACCCGCTGTCGCTGGCGTACACCGCGCTCGGTGAGACCACGAAGGCCGCCGATCACCTGCGCCAGCGCGCCAACCATGAAATTCTGCCGGCCGATCCGCTGATGGTCGAGATCGAAGGTCTGCTGGAGAGCCCGCAGACCTACGAGACGCAGGGAATCCGGGCACTCGAACGCGAGGACTGGACCGGCGCGGCCGAACAGTTTCGCCAGGGTCTCGCGCTGGCGCCAGACAGTGCCGCGCTCCACCATCGGCTCGGCTCGGCCCTCAGCATGATGGGACACACGGATGCCGCCCGCCGGCAGTTCGAAGAAGCGGTGCGGCTGTCGCCCGACTATTTCCTTTCGCAGTACAGTCTCGGCGTGATGCTGCAGGCGGACGGGCGCCACCGCGATGCCATCGAACGATTTGCCGCCGCCGTGCGATCGCGGCCCATCTACACGGAGGCGCGGCTGCGAATGGCCTCGAGCCTGCAGCGGACCCGGCGCACCACGGAGGCGCTGGCCGAATACCAGCAGGTGCTGTCGGGCAGCGCCGAACTGACCGAGGCGCGCCTGGGTTACGCGATGTCGCTGGTGCAATTGGGGCGCTACCGTGAAGCGCGTGATCAGCTCATCGCCGCCAGGCAGGCCGGACCCGATCGGAGCATCTTCACCCACGCGCTGGCGCGCCTGCTGGCCACCGCGCCCGACGATCGGGTTCGGGATGGGCAGCGCGCGATGACGCTTGTGCAGGAGCTGCTCACGAAGGGCCGGACCGTGGAACTTGGCGAAACGATGGCGATGGCCCTCGCGGAGTTGGGGCAGTTCGAGCGGGCCGCGTCGGTGCAGCGAGACCTGCAGGCCACGGCGCGGAAGGCGGGCCTCGCGAACACCGTCGCGTCCCGGTTGAGGGTCAACCTACAGCGGTACGAGCGACTCGAGCCCTGCCGCACGCCCTGGACGCTGGAGGAAATGCCATGACCACGGCTGGTGTCAAGACCTGGAGTGGCCGGCTTCGGCCGGCCCTTGGTCCGCCTGAAGCCCGCTTCGCCCGCCGCGGCGTCGTGGCCCTGCTGCTCGTGTGCGTCACGGCCGCTAGTGGGGCGCAGGCGCAGGAGCAGGCCCCCGTGCCGCCACTGGCGGTCAGCTCGGCGACCCCCGACGCCACCACCGATACGATCGTCATCGTCGGAGCGCATTTCGGGCCACGGTCGTTTGTCACGCTCGACCTGATCCCGTTGGACGTGCGGCTCGCGATCGACACGCGCATCGTGGTGTCGGCGCCGATCGGCACGATGCCCCCGCGTGAATACCTGCTGACGGTGAGCCGGGGCCCCGCGCCCGGTGACAGCGCGTCTCGTGAGATCACGATTGGCGTGCTGGCCCCCGCACACATCGAGGCCGCGCCGGGCCGTCCCGTGGAGAGCGCCCCCTCGCTTGCGGGCACGGCGATCGCCGCGACGGTCGGCGACCGCCCGATCACCGTGTCGGAGGTCGACCGCGAATGGCAGCGCACCGACCCCGGGGGCTACCTATCGCTGATGCGCGCGCTCTACGACAATCGGCGGCGCGTGACCGACACGATGGTGACCGATGCGCTCCTGGCCAGGGAATCGGCGGTCCGTGGCATGACCGTCGACGCGCTACTCAGCGAGGAGGTGCCCAAGCGCCTCATTGCCATGCCCGACAGCGCGGCGACCTCGTTGTATCTCAGCCTCGGCGATCGCGCGCGAGGCGTGCCGGTCGAGCAGATGCGACCGGCGTTGCGCGCCTGGCTCGCGCGGCACACGGAGCCGGAACTCGCGAAGATGAACTACATCGAGGAGCTGGTCAAGACCTCGACCCGCGCGGAGGTGATGCTGGCGGCGCCCCGCGTGCGCGTGGAGCGCACGCCGCGCGACCCGCTGCTCGGTCCGGAGAGCGCTGCGATCGAGATTGTGGCCTTCGGGGACCTCCAGAGCACCGACTACGTCCGGATGGGACAGGCATTCGGCCGCGTGCGGGACACGTTCGGCGACCGGGTGCGCGTGGTGTTCAAGCTCATGCCCATGTTTGGAGACGAATCGGCCCGCGTGGCGGCCGCGGCGGCCTGTGCCCACGCCCAAGGCCGGTTCTGGGCCTTTCATGACGCCGCCTCGACACCGGGCTTGCTCGATGCCGCGAGACTGAAGACGCTGGCCGGCGATGTCGGTTTGGATCGCGGCACGTTCGATGCGTGCATCGAGCGCGGCGAGTTCAAGGATCTGCCGCGCCAGGCGATCGCGGACGCGGGCCGGTATGGGATCACGAGCGGTCCGGCATTTCTCGTGAACGGCCGGATGGCGCCAGCCATCCCGCCGTTTCTGCCGCCCTTTGAATTCTTCAAACGGCTCATCGAGGAGGAACTCCACCGTCAGGCGAAGGAG
>JBCKZH010000059.1:0-21503 GCA_038919385.1 Vicinamibacterales bacterium
GCCGGCGAAGGTGAGCTGGCCGGCCGTGAAGGCGCGGTGCACGCCGGCGAGATACTTCGCGCGAAAGACCGTCGCGAGCGCGCGCACCGGAAACAGGAAGGACGATCGCCCGCCGATCCACTGAGCGCCATCCGCGGCCAAGGCGCCGCCAGTGACGAGGCAATGGGGATGGAGGTGTTGCGTGAGGGCTTGGCCCCACGTGTGGAGGATCGCGGTGATCCCGATCGTGCCGCCGAGGTGCCGGGGATCGCGCCCGAAGGTGAGCAGGGTGTCGGCGGCCGCGCGGAAGAGGAGGGCGTAGAGGACGCGCGGATGGCCCTGCGCGAGCGCGTTGAGGTCGTGCGGCAGCGTGAAGACGACGTGGAAGTACGGAATGGGCAAGAGGTCGGCCTTGCGCGCCGCGCGCCACCGCTCTTTCGTCAGCGTCTGACACTTCGGACAGTGACGATTGCGGCAAGAATTGTACGAGACGCGCACGGCCCCGCAGCGGTCACACGTCTCCCGATGCCCGCCACGCGCGGCGGTGCGACAGGTGGCGATCGCCCGCAGCGCCCGGTGCTGGACCGGCGCCAGCCGATGCGTACGTCGATACGCCTCGCCATGCGCGCGCACGATGTCGGCCAGCTCCAGCTGCGGGACGCGGGCGACCGCCGTGCCGGGGGGCACGACGCACACGGGTTAGCCCGGTGGCGGGGTCGCGAACCGCTCGAGCAGATCGAGCGGCGAGTCGGGCCCCATCTCCGTATGCCGGGTCAGCTGAAAGTACCGCGTCGTCGTACTGATGTGCCCGTGCCCGAGCCACCGCTGGATGGTGTGGATGTCGACACCGGCTTCGAGCACGTGCGTCGCGAACGCGTGACGCAGGCCGTGAATGCCGCCGGCCTTCGTGATGCCGGCGTGGCGCGTCGCCGTCTGATAGGCCCGTTGCCGCGCGGACGGATCCATCGGGTGCGGCCGACGCGTGGACGGAAAGAGCCACGGCGTGGGACGGGCGACCGGCCAGTACGCGCGCAAGGCGGCGAGGAGACGGCGCGACAGCACGGTATAGCGGTCCTTCCCGCCCTTGCCCTGCTCGACGCGAATCGTCATCCGCGCCGCATCGCTATCGGTGACGCGGAGGTGCAGGACCTCGCTCAGCCGCAGGCCGTCCGCGTCGGTGGTCAGGATCATCGTGCGATGTCTGAGATTCACCACGTGCGCGATCCGTCGCTCGACTTCCGCGCGGCTCAGAATGGCGGGGAGCGTGCCCGGACGCCGTGGCGAGGGCACGCTGAAGGTCATGCGGTCGCGTTTCAGGGTCGTGTGGTAGAGAAAGCGGAGCGCCTGCACGACGATGTGGCACGTGCTCCACGATCGCCGACGCTCACGAATCACGTGCAGCAGATACGCCTGAATCTCCGCGTCGGAGATCAGGTCTGGCGATCGGTGGTAGAACTTGGCCAGGCCGCTGACTGCCCACAGGTACGTCTCCCGCGTCCGATCGGCCATCCCGCGCACCTGCATGTCGTCGTCCATCCGTCGGCGTAACTCCGTCATGACACACCTCCGTCGATGCGAGGCGCGACGCACCAGCGCTCGCCCTCGTCGATCGGGGGATTGTGTGTCGGAACACTTCAGGGAGGATGTCGGCGACCCAGGCTGGGGCCTACCGCGCAGCGGTTTCGTTCAACCTGTGTTTAGGCTGTCCGGGACCCACCGCCCCGAACCGGCCTTCGCCGCGAACGCTCGCAGCTAAGGACCGATGCCTGAAAAGCGAGCGTGGCGAGTGGCAACGGCGAGTCCTTCGCTGCGAACGCCCGTCAGCCTAGACCGGCCGATGACGACCGGATGCGGCCCGCCAGGGGCCAAGCTTCACGGGCAACCGATCCGCAGGACTCCGCACCCCCAACGGCCCCCGATTCAACACATGAACCGGGGCGGCCGTGGCCGTACGGAGTCCGCTGGACAGTGTTTGCTGACCGAGTGCCCGCGCTCGGTAGTCGGATACCGAGATCTCGATAATCCTGTGGGCGACCCGCCACAAACGGCACAAGCTCTTCCCGCGCGCGCAGACCCTGACCCTTGCCGAGAGAGCGGCAGAGCGTTAGCGAGCGACGGCCGATCGCGTGTTGCAGGTTCTGCTCGTTAGCCGGACGTGAATCTAGCTCTAGCGGTAAACCGCACGGCGATGCCCAACTCTGACGATGACCACCGTCGCCTGGGTATCGTCGATGGAGTACAGCACTCGATAGTCGCCCTGGCGGAGGTGGTATTTGTCCTGACCGGACAGTTTCTCCGCCCCGTCCGGCCGTGGGTTGGAGCCGAGGCGCTGAATCTTCGCGGCGACGCGTTTTCGGTCCTTCAGAGGCAGAGGCAGAGCTTCGAGCTCCTTGGCGGCAGACGGCTTGATGAGCAGCCTATAGCTTGCCACGTCGCTTCAGGTCCTTCAGGACGTCCTCGAACGCCAAGTTCGGCTCCATGGCTCGTTCGTCGAAGGCGGCAAGATCGTCGGCGTCCTCGGCAAGGCTGCGCCGCACGGCGGCGTTAACCAAATCAGACATGCTGTGCTCGGTCTGGGCCGCCTTGATCCGGAGGGCCTTGTGCAGACCTGGGTCGAAGTAGACGGTGGCGCGCTTCACGTCGCTCATGGCTTCATTGTGGCGTCATAACGTTATAACGTCAAGTCGCCATGGCGCTACGAACTGTGCGGCGCCCGAGGCCGTGAAGCGCCGCGGTTGAACGACTACCGCCTGAAAGGCGGGAGACTCCTGGCGCGACTGAAAGTCGCCCCGCCGCCACCCGCGGTATTCGTTCTAGGGCGCACGCAGTGCGCCCGACTAGTCCCACGTGCGCGCCAGTCCGAAGCAGCCAAGAGAATCGAACCCGCTGAACGCTGACCGCCTGAAAGGCGGTGGGTTGAAACCTGGCACGTGGGACTCAACCCGTGTCCTTTTTTGGGGATGCCTACGCCCGCCGCTTGCGGGCTTCGAGGATCGCCAGGAACGATCGCCCCTGCAGCTCCTCGACCGCGAGGCTCGTCTCGCGCGCCTCGTCCAGCGTCAGCGCACCCGAGCTCAGGCCGCGCACGAAGAAGTTCAGCAATCCCTGCCCCGTCGCGGCGTCGTCGAACACATCCCCGACGAGCGTGGCCTGCGCGGCCCGATCGACGAAGGTGCGCAGCCGCTTCGTCGCGGTCGGCCGCGCCGAGAGGAAGAACGTGTAGAGCGCCGCATACCGGCTTGGCAGCTGCGCGGGGTGCAGATCCCAACCCTGGTAGTACCCGTTGACCAGCGAGTGCTGCACGTCGTCGAAATGAATCTTCCACGCGCGATGCACGGCCTCGCGGTTCTCGAGACGCTCGCCGTCCGTCAGGCCGCGCCCCGGCGCCGCGCGGTGCGGGGGGACCGGCATGATGGTGGTGGCGCCGTCGGAGAGCCGCACGCCGGTCTGCGCGAGCGCCACCTGCATCATGTGCTTCGCGAAATCGCACGCGGCGTGGCGCATGTGCTGCCACGCGGCGGTGATTCCGCAGAGCGCGGTGTAATCGTAGGTGCCGAAGTGCGCGCCCGACACCCGGCCGCCGCCGGCCGCCACGAGCGCGCGGAGCGCCGACGTTCCGTCCGGCGCGAGGATCGACTGCGGCGTTTCGATCATCAGCTCGAGCCTGATCACGCCGGCCCGCAGCCGGAGGCGCCGCTCGAGCGCACCGCAGGCACGCGCCACCGCCGCCACGTGGGCCGGCGCCATGACCTTCGGAATCGTGACGACGAACCCGGGCGGAAGCCGCCGGCCGGTCGCGCGCGAGAGCGTGGTGACGAAGATGTCGAGCGTGCGCAGGCTGCGGACGTGCAGCTCCGTCGACATCGGCTTGATGCGAATGCCGATGAATGGCGGCAGGCTCCCCGCCTCGAGGCCGGCCGCCACCTGGTCGGCCGCGGACCGGGCGTGGCCATCTTCCTCCCCGTCCGGCCGGTTTCCGTAGCCATCTTCGAAATCGATGCGGAAGTCTTCCACCGGCTCGCGGCGAAGCTTCTCCACGACGCGCGCCCGAACGGTGGCGGCGAAATCGACGGCGGCGGCGCCGGTCGCGGACCCGGTGGAGCCGGTCGCGGAGACGTCCATGGCGAACGCGCGGGCGAACGTGGCCGCGTCCGGTGCGTACTCGTCGAGCGACCTGAGCGCCAGCGCGCCAAGCTTCGGGGCCGAGTCGGCCCTGAACAGGTGCGCACCGCCGTAGACGGTGTGGACCGGCTGGCGATCGCCCGTCTCTCCAGGGCAGTCGCGGGCGACCGCTTGGTTCGTGGCGCGCAGCCGCTGAAGGATCGGCTTCAAGTCCTGCGCGCTTAGCGCTCCCGCCTGTCGTTTGCGCAGCATGACGCTCCTACGATCCGCGATACGTGCTGTAGCCGAAGGGGCTGAGGAGCAGCGGCACATGATAGTGGGCCTCGCCCGCGACGACTTCGAACACTACGATGACCCTGGGGTAGAACGTTCGAACGCTCAGCGTGTCGAAGTATTGCCGCGTGTCGAAGATCAGCCGGTACACGCCGGGCGGCGCGGCGCCCTGTGGCATCAGCGTGCGAAGCCGGCCATCGGCGTCTGTTTCGCCGCGTCCGACGAGCCGCCAGCTGTCGCCAGCGTCGCCGTGCCGGCGCTCGAGGACGACCGGAACCCCGGCGGCCGGACGGCCGCGGGCAGTATCGAGCACGTGGCTGGTGATGGGGCTCATCGGGATAACGCTCGGACGCGAATTCTACATGAACGCAGCAGTCATGCGCGGCGGATCAGTCGGCCGGACGCCACGGGCATCACTTCGCCGTCGCGAAAAATCGTCTCACCGCGGAGCAGCGTCGTGCGGACGACCCCGCGCAGCCGCATCCCGGCATACGGCGTCACGGGGTGACGGTGATGGAGCGTCATCGGGTCCACGGTCCATTGTGCATCCGGATCCCAGATGACAAAGTCCGCGTCGAGGCCGGCCGCAATCGCCCCCTTCGACCGTTCGAGCCCGGCGAGCTTCGCGGGGGTTTCGGCCATCCATCGCCCGAGATGCTCAAAGGGCAGGCCCCGGCTCGCGGCGCCGGTCCAGACGACAGGGAGCGATATCTGCAGCGACGCGATGCCGCCCCACGCGCGCAGGAAGTTCCCCTCCTCGATGCACTTGAGCGAGGGGGGTGCCGGGGAGTGATCGGTCGCCACCATGTCGATGTCGCCGCGCGCCAGCGCCTGCCACAGACGCTCGCGATGGTCGCGTGACCGGATCGGCGGCGCGCATTTCAGCGCGGTCGCGCCGGCCGCGATCTCTTCCGCCGCGAACGTCAGGTAGTGCGGGCACGTCTCGACGGTGACGGCGGCGCCGGCTGCGCGCGCCGCGCGCAGCGCCGGGAGCGCGTCGGCCGATGCCAGGTGGACGATGTGGACCCGCGCGCCGAAGTCGCGCCCGAGGCGAATGAGCAGATCGATCGCGCCGTGCTCGGCGGCGGGCGGCCGGCTGCGGAGCCAGGTGTCGTAGGCGCGAGGATCGGCGCCGGCGTCACAGGCCCCGAGCAGTTCCGGCAACTCCGCATGCGCGAGCAGCGGCAGGGCGAGTGCGGCGAGCACCGGCAGCGACTGCCGCAAATCGCGTTCGGTGACATGGCCGAACTCGTCCACGCCGGACGGTGAGAGGAAACACTTGAAGCCGAGGACGCCGCCGCGCGCGAGCGGCGCGAGCGCCGCCGCGTTGCCCGGCACGACACCTCCCCAGAAGCCGACGTCCACGTGGCAGCGTCCGCGTGCCGCGCGCTCCTTGGCTTGGAGTCCTTCGATTGATGTCGTGGACGGAATGCTGTTCAGCGGCATGTCCACCAGCGTGGTGATCCCCCCAGCCGCCGCGGCGCGGGTCGCGTGCTCGAATCCTTCCCAGTCGGCGCGACCCGGATCGTTGATGTGGACGTGGGTATCGACGAGCCCGGGAAGCACGACCAGCGCCCCGGCATCGAGCTCGGGCACACCGGTCGGACGATCGCCGTGGGGCCCGATGCCGACGATCCGTCCGTCGCGCACGTGGATGGCCGCGGGGCGCACGCCGTCCGGCAGCACCACGCGCTCGCTTCGCACGACGAGCGCGCTCATCGGGGGCCCACTATAATCATCGGGTGATCGGGTCATAGTCACGACCGCGTGACGGTGGCCTCGATCAGGCCGTAGGGTTCCTCGGTCGCAACAAAGATCTCGTTGCGGTTTTCGAGCCCCAGCCGCGTGAGATCGATCGGGAGATGGTGCCGGTTGGGCATCACGAGGTGGATGGACGCGACGTCGGGGACGCCGTCGAGGACGGCCTGCCCCATCGCGTGGAGCGTATGCTGCACGGACTCGCTGTCGTGCCCGGCGAAGGCCTCGAGCAGCGTGCGGCGGCACGCCTGCCAGGCCGGGCCGAAGCTGACCTCCGGCGTCCGGTATCGCCACGTCGCGGTGAGCGACGTCGCGAGCAGCCGATCGCGCGTCTCGGGCAGCGTGGTGTAGTCGTCGTGCGGAAACCCGGCAAACGCAGAATGCGCAGACTTCAGGATCAGGAGATCCGCCACGCCGGCGCTGACGCGGGCCTGTTCCCGGTCCATGTCGATCTGCGCCGACCGGGTGTCTGGGCCGTGACGCACGAACGCCTGCCCGTGCTCGCGGCCGGCCACCGTGATGCGGCCCCACGCGTGCTCCGTGAGGTCGATCGTGACGCGTCGCAACCGCGGGTTGCGATCGACGAAGTGCCGCCCCAGCATCAGCCCGAACGTTTCGGGATCGGCCACCGGCCCGCGCGCGGCGAGCGCGTAGACGGTGTTCTTCATCGTGTCGGTGGGCAGCACGGCGCTGTTGTCCCCCGCGACATACGACTCGTCGTAGTCCCCTTCGAACCGGATGGCGATCGTGAGGTCCCGGAGGTCGTGACGGTCGCCGCGCCGGATGACTTGCACCAGGCGCACGCCGGATTTCCCGTAGGCCGTGTCAGTCAGCATCGTACGCTCCAGAGAAAGGCAGGGCCACGCCGTGGCCGCCGATCATAGCACCCCGTCATTCACCACCTTTGCGGACCTCGCCTCGTCGCGGGTCGGCGCACGCGCCATTGCGGCGAACGACGAGTTCTTCGCGCCGAAGTCGAACCTGCTGAAGCCCGAGCCGGCCGTGTTCGTCCCCGGGAAGTTCACCTCGCGAGGCAAGTGGATGGACGGCTGGGAGTCCCGCCGCCGCCGCACGCCAGGCCACGACTGGTGCGTCGTCGCGCTCGGCATGCGCGGGCGGATACGCGGACTCAACGTCAACACCAGCCACTTCAGCGGCAACTTTCCGTCGCACTGCTCGGTGGACGCGCTCGACACCGTACGGTCCGTCTCGCGCGCGCTTGGCGCCGCCGAAGGGCCGCCCTGGACGGCGCTCCTCGCGAAGGCCCTGCTGCGGGGTGACGCGGACAATTTTTTCCCGATCGACGATGCGCGTCCGTGGACACACCTACGGCTGAACATTTTCCCGGACGGCGGCGTGGCCCGCCTGCGCGCGTATGGTGAGGTCGTCGTGGACTGGGCCCGCGTGGCGCGCTCCGGCCGGGCGGTGGACCTTGCCGCGATCGAGCATGCCGGCCTCGTGCTGGGCGCAAGCGACGTGCACTTCGGCGCCAAGGACAACATGATCATGCCGGGGCGCGCGGTGAACATGGGTGACGGGTGGGAAACGCGCCGGCGCCGGGGACCGGGCCACGACTGGGCGATCGTCCGTTTCGGGGCCCCCGGCCGCGTGACCCGCGTCGAGATCGATACCAATCACTTCAAGGGAAACTACCCGGACCGCGCGTCGCTCGACACCTGCCTCGCGCCCGGCGCCGCTCTGGACGCGCTCGGCGTCGTCGAGTGGACGACGCTCCTGCCGCCCACGAAGCTCCAGGCGCACCACCGCCACTTCTTCACGAAGGAGCTGCGCCCGGCCGGGCCGGCATCCCACGTGCGGATCAACATCTTTCCGGACGGCGGCGTCAGCCGCCTGCGCGTGTATGGAACGCTGGCGCAGGATTGACGCGGCCGCCGACGCGGACGCCCGCGCGCTCCTGCAGATCTGTTGCGGCGCGACACGGTGGATCGACCGGATGATGGCGCGGCGGCCCTTCGGCAGCCAGGCGGCCGCGCTGGCGGCGGCTCGTGACGAGTGGTTCGCGCTGTCGGAGGAGGACTGGCGCGAAGCGTTCGGCCATCATCCTCGCATCGGCGACCGGGACGCACTGCGCCGGCGGTTCGCCGCGCGCGATCCTGCGGGACTGGAACAATCGGGTGTAGACGCCGCCTCAGAAGCGGTGCTCACGGCGCTCGCCGAGGCCAACCGCGCGTACGAAGAGCGGTTCGGCTACATTTTCATCGTCTGCGCCACCGGCCGGACGGCGGAGGAGATGCTGGCGCTGCTGCGCACCCGGCTGGGCAACAATCCGCAGACCGAGATCCGCGTCGCCGCCGGCGAGCACGCGAAGATCTGCGAGCTGCGGCTCCTGTCGGCGTAAACAGGATAAGCGCGCCTCAGTGCGCGTCGCTATCGACGTGCGAACTCTTCGCGCGAGCGGGCGGCTTGCGCCTGAGAGGCCGCGCCCGCGCCGGCGCGGGAATCGTTTGAGATGTAGGTAACGACCTCGTCGAGGGCGGTCCGGGCCGATTCAGCCCAGGTTTCCGTTCGACGCCCAGGAGCCATTTGCGGCGCAGTTGCGCTTCGACTTCTGCGTGCGGCACGATTCGGCCCTCGGCCACGTCAGCGGCGCCGCGCGATACGGCCTGGACCACTTACAGGTGGTAGAGGACGTCGTCGATGCTGCAGCTGTCCGGCAGCCGATCGAGAAGCGTGCGCACGGTTTCCTTGGCGGTCATAACAGCACCAGAAGAGAGGAGAACAGTATAGCGCGTCGGGCAGGTTGGTTTCGGCTTGGTTCTGAATCAGAGGTCTAACGGCCAGCGTTCGTCAGGCCGCAAACGGAATGATTTCGAGCTCAGCAGACGCGTCCACTCCTGAGAGCAATGCCTCAACCTTCGCGAAAACGGCGTCTCCGATGAGGTATTCACTACAGGCCTCGCACTGCTCGACCGGGAGGTCTTTCAGAATGACGATCGTTCGGTCACTCACCTTGAATGGCAGATCAGTGATCGAGGCGCGCAACACGCTGCCGCACACTCGGCATTTCATTTCGGCTCCTTCCTCGACTTCAGATCGGATTCCCACTTGTCGACGTTCGGGCGGTACGCCGTCACGATTCGCACGTTGTCCCCTTCGACGTCGACCCCGACGAGCAAGTGAAACGGGCCGCCCTCCGATGCGGCCCAAACGAGGTAGCTCGGAAGATACTTGTCCTCGGGGTACGACTCAATGATCTCGTAACTCTCGGTTGCTTCGAAGAGCTCGTCGCGCAAAATGTGGCGTCCAGCCAGCCGCATGTTCACATGATACGTCCAGAAGACCTTCCGCTCTCGGACGCAGCGCTGGATGAACAGCAGCGCGTCCGTCGGGAGGCTTCGGTCGGGCGTCATCGCGTTACGGTATCGTCAGCCGTCCTTGTTGTCGAATGATCGTTTCAGCGGGCTAACGACACCGAATGAGCCGCGCGCCCGGACGACCGGATCGCACAACACGCTGGGCGCGATGGCTCCATTGGGCTGACGGCCTTGCGAAGGAGCCCGCCACACCGAACGCCCGCGAGTGTCACGACCCTCGAAGAACCCACGGAGCGGCGCGCAGCGACCCCTACGTTTGCGACTCCTACGTTCACACCGAGAACGGGGTCTTTACCGTACCTGTCCGGGACGAGCCCGACGACGAAGTGCCCGACACGTCGACCGACGAAGGGGCAGGATCGTCCGGTATTAAGAACCCCAACGCCCGCGCCGCTGATCGGGAGTGCCAGACCCCGAGCGTGGCACCACTTGACCCTGAGTACCCAGAAGCTTGCCGCATCTGGAGGCGCCGGGCCCTTCCTGTAACGCCCAAGCAAAGTATGTGCGGCAGCCGCCGAGAGGCCCCAGCCCGCGAGCCTGTTGCGAAACAGCAAGCCGCCCCGATTCATGACCCGCAACATTTCTTGAACTTCGCCCCGCTGCCGCACGGGCACGGATCGTTGCGGCCAACCGAAGGAGCCCGGACGACCGAAGTGAGCCGTGGTGGGTTTCCAGCGAGAAGAGTCTCCAAATCCCAGATGTCCTCAGGCTCGTCCGGCTCAATGCCGACGACGACCTTCCAGCCATGACTATCGCAGACAGAAACGATCTCTTCGGCCCGTTCCAGCGTTCGCACATGCACGACGGCGGGTCGTTTCGAAGTTCCGAGTTTCGCCATTCGTCCTTTTCCGAAAGTGTCGCCGCCCGTCTAACGCTCGCGCGTGAGCCGCGGCAGCCTAATGTTGCGCATTGTGCCACGACTGTTGGCCGCCGCCGGCTCCACGCGCTGGTTAGCCACCAACTCGGACAAGTTCTCCTGCCTTCACGTGACTGAGGGCTTCGAGGATCTGTGGAACGAAGGGCCGGAGTTCCTTGATGCGATTGGTCTTGGCCAGCACCAGAACCACACCGATGTTCGAGGCGCGGAGGTGCTGTTGAAACGAGAGGTTCTGGTCTACGGTGAGCAGGGCCTCGAAATGGGACGCCACCATGAGGCGCAGGAGCTCGCCGTTAGGTGTGGAGGACCACCCCCATGTCGACGACGTGGCGCACGTCGTGCCCGACCAGATCTCGCTTTAGCGGTCGGGGAACACACTCATCGAGGAGCAGCAACATGCGCTTCCGTCATCTCACGGGCGAGTTCGAGCGCCGCGATGGCTTGCTCCCGGCTAACTGAGGGAAAACTGTCGAGAAACTCGTCGAGAGAGTCCCCCGCTTCAAGGTAGTCGTAGAGCGACTTCACCGGTACGCGTGTGCCGACGAAGACTAGTGTGCCACCGAGAATCTCTGGATCGCAATGCACGATCTTTGCAGTGTGTGACATAGCCGCGTCCTAGCCTTGAGTATACGCCCGAGTATGACGCCCACGCGGCCGACCTTCTGTTTCAAGTCATCAGTCGCCGCTACGAACAACGCTCCATCGTCGTGACGACGAACTTGCTCTTCAAGCAGTGGGACACCGTCGCTGTCCCTGAAATCGGCTAAAGTGCGGCAATGGCTCGCGCAGTGGGGACCAGCGTTCGGCGCATCGACGGCGACGCCAAGGTCACCGGCGCCGCGAAGTACATTGACGACCTGACGTTCCCCGGCATGCTGTTTGGGGCGACCGTCCGCTCCACCATTCCTCGCGGCGAGATTGTCGGCAGGCGCCTCGACCTCTCCCCCGACTTCAGCGTCGCCGACTTTCGCGACATCCCCGGCAAGAACTACATCGCGCTGATCGATCCCGATCAGCCGTGCCTGGCCGAACGGGAAGTGCGCCATGTTGCCGAGCCCATCCTGCTCGTTGCGCACGCCGACCGCCGCGCGTTGTTCAACATCGCCGCGCGGGTGCGCTTCGACTATCGCGAGCTTGCGCCGAACTACGATCCCGAGGTCTCGGGCACCTGCTTCAAGCAGATCACCATCGACAAGGGCGATCTCGACCGCGGGTTTCGCGAGGCGGCGGTGGTGGTCGAAGGCGAGTACCGCACCAGCCACCAGGAACAGCTCTACATCGAAACCAACGGTGTGATCGCCGTGCCGGGCGACGGGCAGATCACCGTCTACGGATCGCTGCAGTGCCCCTACTACGTTCACAAGGCACTCGTGGTCCTGACCGGATTGGCGCCCGAACGCGTGCGCGTGATCCAGACCGAAACCGGCGGCGGCTTTGGCGGCAAAGAAGAGTACCCGTCAATGCTGGCCTGCCACGCGGCGGTGCTCGCCATGAAGACGCGCCGGCCCGTGAAGATGATCTACGACCGCGTCGAGGATCTGCTGGCCACCACCAAGCGGCACCCGGCGATCGTTCGCCATCGCACCGGCCTGACGCGCGACGGGAGGCTCACCGCCATGGACGTGGATGTGGTGATGGACGGCGGCGCCTACGCGACGCTGAGTGCTGTCGTCTTGTCACGAGGCGTCATTCACGCAGCCGGCCCGTATCGCTGCGATCACATCCGCATTCGCGGTCGCGCGATGATGACCCACACGCCGCCCAACGGCGCCTTCCGCGGCTTTGGCGCGCCGCAGACGCAGTTCGGCGTCGAGGCGCACATGGATCGCATTGCCGAATCGCTGGGCCTCGATCCGGTCCGCCTGCGCGAGATCAACGCCCTGCGGCCTGGCGACACGACAGCGACGGGGCAGAAGCTGGGCAAGGACGCGAGCGCCCTGCCCGTGCTGCGCGAGGCGGTGAAGCGATCGGACTTCAAGCGCAAACGCCGCGAGTGGAAGGGCACCAACCGCGGCATTGGCCTCTCGTTGTTCTTCCACGGTTCCGGATTCACCGGCGCGGGCGAGGTGAAGCTGGCATCGAAGGCGTCGCTCGAGCTGACCGCCACGGGCGCCCGCATCCTGGTGGCCAGCACCGAGATTGGCCAGGGAACGCGGACCATGCTCGCCCAGATCGTGGCCGATGCGCTGGACGTGCCGTTTGCCGCCATCGCGGTGCATGAGGTCGACACCGAGTTCGTCCCCGACAGCGGACCCACGGTGGCGTCGCGCACGTGCATGATCGTCGGTAAGCTGCTCGAACGGTGTGCGCGCGACATGCGGCGGAGGCTGGGGACGCAGACGCCGGCTCAATATTTCAAACGCCACGGACCGTTCACCGTGACCGCGCAATACGAGCCACCGCCAGGGCTGATGTGGGACGACCAGCGCTATGCCGGCGATGCCTACGGCAGCTACGCGTGGGGCTGCAACGTGGTGGAGATCGAAGTGGATCCCGCCACATTCGAAGTCACGCCGACGCATGTGACGGCGGTCGCGGAGATCGGCAAGGCGATTCATCCGATCATGGCCGAAGGGCAGATTCAGGGCGGCACCGCGCAAGGCATCGGCTATGCGCTGCTCGAAGAAGTGGTGATGCGCGATGGCCGCATGGCCAATTCGCAGTTGACCAACTACATCATCCCCACGCCCATGGATGCGCCGACCATCGACGTGGTGATGCTCGAGCGTCCGTATGCACATGGCCCCTTCGGTGCCAAGGGTGTTGGCGAGATGCCGATCGACGGCCCGGCGCCAGCGGTGATCAACGCCCTCCGGCACTGCGGCTTCGACGTCCGCGCCATTCCGGCGACGCCCGAACGGCTGATGACCGCAAGCCGCAAGCCTCAAGCCGCCCGCCTTCGCCAAGGCTACGGCGCGCAAGCAGGCCGTCCATGATCTGCATCATCAACGGCAAGAGGCGCCGGCTCGACGTGGCGCCGATGGCGCGGCTGCTCGATGTGCTGCGCGAGGATTGCGGGCTGACCGGCACGAAGGAAGGCTGCGGCGAAGGGGAGTGCGGTGCCTGCACGGTGCTGGTTGACGGAGTGCCTGTCGACTCGTGCCTGGTGCCGGCGGCGCACGTCGAGGGCTGCCATGTAATCACCATCGAAGGCGCGGCGGCGGCGAAGCGATCCGCCAAAGCGCTGCAGAACGCGTTCGTTGAACATGGCGGCGCGCAGTGCGGCATCTGCACGCCGGGCATGATCATGGCGGCGCTGCCGCTCAAGACCGGAGCATCTCGCGACGAGATCAAGACGGCGCTCGCCGGCAACCTGTGCCGATGTACGGGCTACATCAGCATCTTCAACTCGGTCGAAGCGGCGTTGTTACCAGCCAAGAAAGGCGCGCGTGCCCGTCGACGCTAGGACGCTCACCCTGCAGCGGCCGCGCAGCCTGAAGGCAGCGCTGGCGATGCTTGCCGTGGAGCCCACGCTCACGCCGATCGCGGGCTGCACGGACGTGCTGGTCGGCCTCCATTTGGGCACCACCGACAAGCGCCAGTTCATCGACATTTGGGGGCTGGATGAGTTGAGGGGGATTGGGGCGGGCCGGGCTGGTGGGGTACGAATCGGCGCCCTCACGACCTATTCCGAGATCATCGCGTCGCCGCTCCTTCGCAAGCGCGTGCCGATGTTGGTGGCCGCGGCCCGCGAGATTGGCGGCGCGCAGATTCAGAACCGCGGCACGCTCGGTGGCAACATTGCCAACGCCTCACCGGCTGGCGATACGCTGCCGGTGCTGGCCGCGGCGGATGCGCAGATCGTCCTGCGCAGCGCGAGTGGCGAACGGCGCGTGCCGTTCAGCGACTTCTACACTGGCTATCGCACCAGCGTCCGGCAGCCGGACGAGCTGATTATCGCGATTGAGATTCCGCCCATTGACGGCCGCCAGTGGTGGCGCAAGGTGGGCACTCGCCGCGCCCAGGCAATTTCGAAGATCATGATGGCCGGCGTCCGCGGATCGCGCGTGCGCATCGCGATCGGATCGGTCGCGCCGACGGTGGTGCTGGCCACCAACACTGCCGCGCTGCTCGCGAATGGGGGCTCTGTTTCCGAAGCGCAACAGACGCTGCGCCGAGAGATAACGCCCATTGACGATGTGCGATCGACGGGCACGTATCGACGGCAGGTCGCCGAGAACCTGCTGGCGCAATTCTGGAAGGACACGAGATGAGGGGTGCTTGGGTGCTGAGGTGCTGGGGTGCTGGGGTGCTGAGGTGCTGAGGTGCTGAGGTGCTGGGGTGCTCGGGTGCTGATTGTCGGCATCGTAGTGGCGTGGCCCGCTGACGCGGCCGCGCAAGGGACGGCCGAGGTCGACCGCGTGATGACTGCCGTGCGCGCGGCGTTGGCGCCGGCGCTGCCGTTTCCAGACACAGACGACTCGGGCTCGGTGCCTGCCAACGGCTCGCCCGAGCCGGCCTGGATGGTGCGCCCGCTGCAGCCCGGCGAGCGCAACATTGAGGTGATGGCCAACCCGCTTAACGCGACCAACCAGGCGCGCGCCGTGCGTGCCATGGCGCAGATTGGTGTGGCGATCGATGCGGCGCAGCGCCGCGCGGAGCTGCAGTACGAGCGCGCGATCGCTGAAGCGAAGCGCACCGGCCGCTCGCAGGACGTGGACGGCGTCGGCCTGTCGGACGAAGGCGTGGCGGGCGCCCGCATCGACGCCGAAGGTCACGTGACCATCGACGTCGACTTCAACCAGCCGGCCTACAACTTTCCGATCGCCTCGTCGATCCAGCCGGCGCCGTCGGCGCAAATGATGATTCCCGGTGCGGTGGCCGTGATCACCGTCCCGTCCAACCTCTATACCGCGAAGACCGCGAGGGGCAGCGAAGAGCGCTTTTGCCCGGCGGAGACCATCGTCTACTTCGGCGGACTGAACCAACCCGACGTCCGTGAACGATCCGACAACGCGTTCGACGTGACGGTATCGGCGGTTGCCTCGGAACGCGCGGCTGCGGTGCGCAGTCTGACGATCCGGTTTCGCGGCAACGAGATCCTGATCGCCGAGATTGTGCGAAAGGCCGAGTGGAGTGTCGTCCTTGAATTCCTCAGGTAGCGGACTTACCTCGTCGCTTGCCTTGGTGGCCGTCTCGGCGCTGGTGGCGGCCGGCTGCGCATCCGGCGGGCGTGGCAGTCCCACCAGTCCCACCAGTCCCACCAGCCCCACTCCAACACCCACCACCTTCGCCATCATGGGGTCCGCGCGCGTCACGCCATCACAGCTGACGGCGTGGTTCAGCACGCGCACGCCCAGGCCCGCCGGCACCTATGTGGCGACGGTCCCCATTGAGACCCTGACGCAGCTCTTCGTTGAGGAGGGCCAGGCGGAAGGCGTGACCGGCGACATCGCGTTCGTGCAGAGCATTGTCGAAACCGGGTGGTTCCGATTCACGGGTGTGGTGCCGGCAAGCTCGAACAACTTCGCCGGCATTGGCGCCACCGATAGCGACCCGAGGCCGGCGATCTTCGCCGACGCGCGAACCGGCGTGCGCGCGCAGATTCAACACCTGCGCGCCTATGCCGATCCGACGGCGGTGTCATGCACCGTGCCGCCACTGCGCCATGCTTGTGTCGATCCACGATTTCATCTCGTAACGCCAAAGGGGCGGGCGCCGAGCTGGAACCAGATGGGCAACGGCAACTGGGCCACGGCGTCGACCTACGCCACGAGCATCCTCACGCTGTTCCAGGAGCTACTGGCGTTCAGGTAATGGCCGCTCACCGCACCTTGATGTAGATGGTCGCGGGATCGTGGTCCGAAATGCGTTCGGGCCTGCTCGCATCCGATCGCCACACCTCCGGTGCGTCGGCATTGCCCCGCACGTGGTGGAAACCGGTAACCGACGGCAGAAAGGCCGGGGACGCGAGCATGTGATCCAGCGTCTCCGCGCTGCCGTCGAAGACATAGGAGTAGCGATCGTGCTTCGCGGTCGAATCGAGGAGATTGACCAGATTGAGATCTAAGACTTCGCGTCGGGCGCGGCGAGATAGCTCTTGCGCGCCCGCACGATCATCCCCGGCCGGTTCACCTTCACCTCGAGCTTGTGCACCTTGCCGTCGAGCGCCACCGGCGTGAAGCCGATGAGGTATTGACTGCGCAGTTCCTGCGCCACACGCGTAAACGTCGGCGCGAGGTCAGCCGTTTTCAGCAGCTCGAAGTAGCCCCCGCCCGTTTCATCCGAAATCTTGCGCAAGTCGCGCGATGGCCGAGACTTCACCACTCGCTGGCCGTTGAAGTACTCCGACTCCAGGCCAATCGAGTAGACCATCACTTCTTCGTCGCGGGCTTGCTCGAGCACGGTCTTGAACCCGAGGCGGCTCGCCGTGTCCTCGCCGTCGGTGAACACCAGCACGACGCGGCGGCCCTCACGCCCTTTCAGCGCGTCGAGGCCGGCGGCAATGCCGTCGTTCAGGCGCGTGGGGTTGCCGAAATACAGATCGTTCAGGGCGCCAATCAACTCGTCGCGATTGTTGGTGAAGGTGCCGCTCAACTGGATCTTGTCGTTGAAGGCGCCGACCTGCGCGCGATCGACCGGCAGCAGCCGCATCAGGAACTGTTCCGCGGCGCGGTTAAGGAGCTTCAAGTTGGCGGTCATGCTGGCGCTGGTGTCGAGCATGACAACGGCGCTGAAGGGTTGGGATGCGTTGGAGAAGAGCGACACCTCGGCGGGCTTACCGTTGTCGAGAACGGAGAAGTCGCCACGCTCCAGACCCGGCACGAGGCGGCCGCCGCTGTCCACCACCGTGGCGTAGATGGGGACGGTGCGCACAGACGACTTGAAAATCGGCCGATCCTGTCCGGACGTGGCCAGCACAGCGGTTCCCGCGAGCAAGATGCCGGCGGACACAATCGAGGACAACCTGTTCATGACACCTCAACTTTAGCAAAGGTCGTGCCCTGGCGGCCTACACTAACGTCAGGCCCATGCCTTCCGCGTTTCCCGGCCTTTGCGGCGATTGCGCCCACGCCCGAGTCATCGACAGCGGGCGCTCGACGTTCTATCTGTGCGAGCGCGCGCTCGCCGACCCGCGGTTCCGTAAATACCCTCAACTGCCAGTGCTGTGGTGCCCCGGCCACGAGCGCAAAGCCCCACCGGGAACCCCTTCCATTCCGGAGCCCGATGATAAGCTCAGCGGATGATATTTTCAGGTTCCGTCCGAGGCGTTGCGCTGGCCTCCCTGGTGGCCCTGGCCGTGACTGCCTGCTCCGAGTCATCGAGCGCGGCCGGGCAATCGATGCCGGCGCCGGCCAGCAGCCCGGACCAGGTGGTGGCCGAGGTGGCGGGCCGCAAGATCACGCTCAAGGAAGTCGACGCGAAGTGGGAAGCGTTCGACGCCGCCGAGCGAGCGCGCGTGACCCAACTGCTCTACCAGAACCGGCGCAACATGCTGGACCAGGTGGTGGGCGAGATCCTGATCGAGAACGCGGCCAAGGCCGCGAACGTTTCCGTCGAGGCGTACGTCACGCAGGACGCAGGGAAGCGCGCGCTGCCGGTGTCGGAACCGGAGATCGTCCAGTTCTTCGAGGCCAATCGCGATCGCTCCCAGGGCCGGACGCTCGAGCAGTTGCGCGGCCAGATTACCGACTTCCTCGGCAGCCAGCGCCAGTTGCAGTCGCGCGCGCAGTTAGTGGAGGAGTTGAAGGCCAAGAGCGCCGATGTCAAGGTGATGCTGGATCCGCCGCGCTACACCGTGGCGACCGCGTCGATCGACCCGGTGCGCGGCCCGGCCGACGCGCCGGTCACCATCATCGTGTTCTCCGACTACCAGTGCCCGTTTTGCGCGCGCGTCAATCCCACGCTCGATCGGGTGCGCAAGGTCTACGGCGACAAGGTAAAGATCGTGTTCAAGGATTTCCCGCTGCCGAACCATCTGGAGGCGCCCAAAGCGTCCGAGGCGGCGCATTGCGCCGGTGAGCAGGCCAAGTATTGGGAGATGCACGACCAGATATTCGCGAATCAGCGAGCGCTGAAAGTACCGGAACTCAAGCACTACGCCGTTGGGCTCGGGCTCGATCCCGCGAAGTTCAACCAGTGCCTGGATTCAGGGAAGCACGCCGCCGTGGTCGCGGCCGGCATCGCGCAAGGCCAGAAGATGGGCGTCAACTCCACGCCGACGCTGTACATCAACGGCCGCGTGCTGATCGGCGCCCAGCCGTTCGACGCCTTCAAGCAGATCATCGACGAAGAGCTCTCACGGAAGTGATACTTGCCGGGAGGGCACTGCTTGTCGGGAGGGCGCTTCTTGTCGGGAGGGCGCTTCTTGTCGGGAGGGCACTGCTTGTCGGGATTAGGGGATGAGCACGATCTTCCCGTGAGCGCCGGGTTCCATCACCGCGACGTGGGCTTTCGCGGCGTCTGCTAGCGGCATCTCTCTCGCGACCACCGGATTGAGCGCGCCGCTCTCGAGTCCGGCGATGATCGCCTCATGCGCGCGGCGTACTTCATCGGCGGAAATGCCCCACAGCGCCAGGCCGTACACGGCGCAGTCCTTGCTCATGATCTTTCGCGCGTCGATCTCGACGCGGCCGCGGTTGCCGATCACGACCACCCGCCCACCGGGCGCCACCACGGTCAAATCGTGATCGAGGTTGACGTTGGCCAGCATCTCGAGAATGATGTCGGGCCCGCGGCCGCCGGTGGCGCTGGTGATCTGATCCAGATATCCCTCTGAGCGGTGATTGATCGCGTGTCGCGCGCCCTGTTTCGCGACCACCGCGAGCCCCTCGTCGGTGCCGGCGGTACCGATCACCGTGAGGCCGGCGGCCACGGCGAACTGCGTGGCGGCAATGCCGACGCCGCCGCTCGCCCCGTGAATCAGCACGGTGTCACCCGCGCGCGCGTTGGCGCGACCGAAAAGGGCGCGCCAAGCCGTCACGTACGGCACGAACAACCCTGCGCCCTGGCCGAACGTGATTCGGGCCGGCAGATGGTGTACCTGCGCTGCCTCGCAAACCGCGAGCGCCGCGTAAGCGCCGTGCGCCTTCCCGATCGAGGTGCCGCTGATGTAGACGCGGTCGCCGACTTTCCACCCCGCGACGTCGCCGCCCACCCGATCGAGCACGCCAGCCGCATCCGCACCCGGCGTATACGGCAGGTCAGGCTTGATGGCGTAGCCGCCCGCCCGCATGTAGGTGTCGTACGGGTTCACGCCGACAGCGTGAATGCGAACCCTGACCTGGCCCTTGCCGGCGGTGGGATCGGGCACCTCTTCGAGCTTGAGGACTTCCGGACCACCAAATTCTCGCGCCAGGATAGCTTTCATTCCCTGATTCTAATCCGGGGCTCGCATTGGTCCCGACCGGGAGTTCCCTCCCGACCGGCAATGCCCTCCCGACAAGCTGTGCCCTCCCGGTAGGTATTAGACTGTCGGCATGGATTGGCTGACACGGCTCGAGGCGCCGCAGAATGCACCCGCCTCGGCCGCGGCCCGCAACTTCACCTGGATTGCGGTGATGCCCGGCCTGCTGGGCTCGCTCTTCATGCTCTACGGATCGGTATTGCTGATTGTCGAGAGCCGGATGGCGCTCAGCGCCATTCACAGCGAGATGGACTTCGTGTGGAAGGTCAGCACGAAGGTCGCCGGCAAGGAGCTGGCGAGCAAGCCGACCGGCGGTCCGTTCACCTGGTTGGGGAAGAAGATCTAGTTGACGGGCCGGGCGACCTATTCGATGCCGATAACCGTCAAGCCCATGAGGCGTGCCGCCAGGCCGAGGGCGCGGTCGTGGGTGGCAAGAGCGAACTCTTCCTCAGGATTCTGATCCCGCCAGATCATCGCGGTCGACAAGTGCAGGGCATCGAGCGTCGCCAACGGCACCGTCAGTGGCATTCGGGCGCGCGCGAGGACGGCGGTCGTGATCTCGATTTCGTCAACAGCGGACAGCAGCTCGTTCGCGGCCGTTTGGTACGCCATCAGGGTGTCTGCCGTCCACGGGCCGGCCAGCCTGGCTCGGTCTAGCGTGCGCGCGCATTCGAGCCTGGTCAGAACGCTCGAGCATCCGTTCGACGTCGTATCCCACTCCTTGAGGGATCCAGGTTGCCCCAGGACCTTCCTCAAGACGACGGACGAGTCAAAGTAGACGGTCACGGTCCTGTTGACGCTCGTCAATCAGCATCTGGACGATACGCTCGCCAGACGGGAGTGGCGGCGGCAACGGAACATCCTGCCTGCGGACGCCGCCTCTGGCGGGACGAATGACGAGTCCACCCTTCGGCTGCGCCACTTCGTAGGGCACCAGGCGTGCGACCGGAGTGTCCCGGTCGTAGACCACGATCTCGTGGCCCTGTTTTACTTCGCGCAGGCAGGCGCTCAGTTCGGCCTTCAGCTTCGCAACACCGATCCTCGTCATGACTACATGATAGTCATCATGTAGTCATCGTGGCAAGAGCCCCTAACGCAGCTGTATCAATGCCGGGGCGATTGGCCGCTAGGAAATCAGAGACTCGATGTCGCGGCGACCGTGAAGGACGCACGTTGGCCGGCTCCCATCCGGCCCATTTTACACCCGAGGCAGCCGCTCGCGGCACGCGGAGTGAAGCCACTTCCGTGAGTTCGTGAGCGCATCCGGTCGTGCTTCGCCATGCGCGGTGGCGATCTTCATGGGCCAGAGCCATCCGGACGCGCCTTCACACAAGCGCCAGTCGATGATCCTCGTGCCGATGGCCGCGAAGGGCGTCACCATCACGCGGATGCTGACCGTCTTCGGCTATGACGATGCGCCGCATGGGCATGCGGAGATTACGTTCGAGGGTGTGCGTGTGCCGGCGGACCACATCCTGCTCGGCGAGGGCCGCGGCTTCGAGATCGCGCAGGGGCGGCTGGGACCGGGACGCATTCACCACTGCATGCGTTCGATCGGTGTCGCGGAGCGCGCGCTGGAGACCATGTGCCGGCGCGTGAAGGCGCGCGTCGCGTTCGGCAAGACGCTGGCGGAGCAGGGCACGATCCGTCGAGACATCGCGGAATCGCGCATCGAGATCGATCGGGCGCGGCTGCTGACGCTGCGGGCCGCGCACCTGATGGACACGGTGGGGAACAAGGCCGCGCGCGCGGAGATCGCGATGATCAAGGTCGTCGCGCCGAACGTGGTGCTTCGTGTGGTGGACCGTGTTGC
>JBCKZH010000060.1:0-20960 GCA_038919385.1 Vicinamibacterales bacterium
CGGCCGTCGCGCAGGAGCCGCCAGAACTGCTCGGGCCCGCGAGCCGAGGGAAACCGGCAGCCCATGCCGACGATGGCGATGGGTTCGTCAGCGGGCGGCGTTCCAGAGCTGGAGACCCCCGCGATCGATGCCCCGGCGAGGTGCGCCGACAATTTCTGAATCGTCGGATAGTCGTAGATCCACGTCGCCGACACCGGTCGGCCCAACCAGGCCTGAAGTTCGCCGGCCAGGCGCGTCGCGGCGAGTGAATCGAGCCCGAAGCTCGCGAACGGTTTCGCGAGATCGACGGTCTCGAGCGCAACCGACATCGAACGCGCGACCGCACGCCTTAACCATTCAGAAATGGACGACGTCTCGAACCCCTGAACCGCTGCCCCCCTGAACCCCTGAACCCTTGTACGACCAAGCACGCGGAACTCGTCAGCGAGGAACATCCGGCGGCTCTCGGCCCGTTGCAGCTTGCCGCTCGACGTCTTCGGCAGTGACAGCGCGGAGACGAGCGCGATTTCCCACGGATCGACGTCGTGGGACTCGATGATCGCCGTGCGAATCGCCGTGATCACGCCTTCTGCATCGAGGCCGCGCGCCTCAGTGCGCGGCACTTCCTGCACGACGACCAGCTTCTCGTCGCCGTCACGTTCCACGCTGAAAGCTGCGGCGACGCCGCGGCCGAGCGCAGGGTGCGCGGCGCGTGACGTGGCTTCGATGTCTTGCGGGTAGTGATTGCGGCCGCGGACGATCACCAGATCCTTAATGCGGCCGGCCACGAACAACTCGCCCTTGGCCATGAATCCCAGGTCGCCGCTTCGCAGGAACGTCTCAGGCCGGTTCCCGAGCTGGGCCCCAAAGGTCTCTTCGGTCGCCTCAGTGCGACGCCAATAGCCGGTGGCGACGGACGTGCCGGCGATCCAGATCTCGCCGACCTCGCGCGGCTTGCACGCCTTCAACGTCTCCGGATTGACGATCACTACGCACGTGTCGTGCACGGGTGCGCCGCAGCCGACGAGAGACCGTGCCGGGCGGCCGCGCGCGGCTCTCCGGACCCGGTGCTGCTCGAGCTGTTCGGCATCGGCGGAGTAAATAACCGGGTCCGCCGCCACGGCTCCGCCGGTCACGATCAAGGTGGCCTCGGCCAGGCCGTAGCACGGGTAGAACTGCTTCGGCTGAAACCCGCTGCCCGCGAACTTGCGCGCAAAGGCGGCGAGCGTTTCGTGGCGGACCGGCTCGGCGCCGTTGTAGGCCGTCTCCCAGGCGCTGAGGTCGAGCGCGCCAAGCTGTTCCTCCGATACGCCGGCCACGCACGCCTCGAAGCCGAAGTTTGGCCCGCCCGCGTGCGTCGCGCGGAAACGCGTGATCGCTTCGAGCCACGATACCGGCCGTTGGATGAACGTCGACGGCGCCATCAGGTAGCCAGGGAACCCGGTATAGAGCGGCTGGACCACCCCGTCGATCAGGCCCATGTCGTGGAACGCCGGCAACCACGACACCGAGACGCTGTGCTCGCCAAGCTCGAAGGCGCGGCGCAGGCTCTCGGAGTTGTCGCAGATGTTGGCGTGCGTGACCATCACGCCCTTGGGCGTCGAGGTCGAACCCGACGTGTACTGCAGCAGCGCCAGATCCTCGGGCTTCGGCAGGACGCCGAAGAATTCGACGCGCGCCGAACGATCGAGCGCGGACGTGTCGACACGCGCCACCGCAAACGGCACGTCGTTCAACCAGTCGTCGAGTTTTCCGGCGGCCGAGGCCATCACGACGGCGGCGGGCTCCGCATCGCGTACGATGGCGTGCAGTCGCGGATGATGACGGCGATTGCGAGGCGGATACGCGGGCACGGCAATCACGCCCGCTGACAGACACCCGAGGAATGCGCTGACAAAGTCGAGGCCGGGACCGAACAGCAGCAACGCGCGGTCGCCGGGCTGAGTCGACTGCCGCAACCGCTGCGCGATTTGCGAGGCCCGGGTCAGCAAGGCGGCGTACGACAGCGACTCCGCATGCTCAGGGTTTTCGGACAACCATGAGAATGCGAGCGCGTCCGGTGTGCGCTCTACCCTTTGCGTTAGGGCATGCACCAGAGTTTCTGGGCGGACCAGGGCCTTCATCAACGATCGCCAGTACTTACAAGGGTTCCCCGCAACACGAGGATAGATAGTCTATCAGGTAGGTTGTGACCGCGAGATGACATCAGAGACCTGGTTCTCGATTCCGATGCCGCAGCCGGCGGCCGACCTGCGGCTGGTGTGCTTCCCGCACGCCGGCGGCGGTGCCTCTGCCTTTTTCCCCTGGTCAAAGGCGCTGGCCGGTTACCCGATTGAGGTCGCGGCGGTGAAGTTACCGGGCCGTGAGAGCCGCTTGCGCGAATCGGCCTGTGCAAGTCTGAGCGAGACCGTCGACGCCCTGGTCCTTGCCCTCCAATCGCTCCCGGACAGGCCCTTCGCCTTCTTCGGGCACAGCTCCGGCGCGCGCGTCGCGTTCGAGACGACGCGGAAGCTGCGCGAGCTCGGCCACCGGCTGCCCCTCCACTTGTTCGTTTCCGGCGCCACCGCCCCGAATGTGCCGCGCTCAGGACCGCTGCTCCACGCCATTCCCGATCAAGACACCTTTCTGAGCGAGGTGTCGGGCCGCTACGGCGGCATCCCAAGCCTCGTCATGGATCACACCGAGCTGCGCAACCTGATTGCGCCGGCGCTCCGCGCGGATCTCGAGATGCACGAACGGTATGTGTATCGTGCGGAGTCGCCGTTGCCGATCGACATCACGGCGTATGGCGGGCAGCAGGACGCGTCAGTGAGTTTGGAAGGACTGGCGCGATGGCGGGAGCAGACCGCGGCGCACTTTTCGTCGCGGATCTTTCCGGGCGACCACTTCTTCCTCAACGCGGAGCGCGACGCGCTCCTCGCCGATGTGACCGCCCGGCTGCTGGCTAAAACTTGATCTGAATCCCGCCCGTCATCATCACTTGCGACGTCTTGTTCAGCTGGACGAGGCCGAACCCCGGCAGCGTTGCACTGGCCAGACCGAGCACCTTGTCGTAGTTGTGGGTGAGAGAGAACTGGAGGGAGAGCGGCTTGGCGACTTGCCCGCGCATGGTCACCATCGTCTGGATGACGCGAAACCGCGAATCGTTGAAGGCCTGCTGAAACGACGTACGCTGCTCGATTTGCACGTGCGGATTCGGGCTGATGATCATGCGTGCGATGCCGCCAAAGCCGGCCAGAAACCGATCGTCGAAGTCGGCCAGGCCCTTGTGCTCGCGCAGGACGGCGATCACAGGGACCAGGCCGACCTTGACCTTCGGCTGATCGACCACCAGCGCACCAACGCCGAATTGCGCCTGGTGCGAATAGTCGACGCGGCGCACCAGATCCGTGTACCAGGCATAGCGTGTCAGGAAGAAGTAACGCTGGCCGTCTTTCTGACGAAAATCGAAATCGACTGAGAACGACCGGTGGTCGGAAGCCTTACCAATTGGGTCCACGGTCGCGTAGGTGACGGCCGACTCGACGTCGATCGAGCGGAGGTTGGTCGCGCGCACGATGCTGAGCGCGGCTTGCACCGCCTTCTGCTCGCCCGCGATGCCGGGAATACGGGCATCGACATAGACCTGCTTGAACGGCGAGGAGTTGAACGAGCCCCCAAGACTGATCGTCTTGAGCCAGAACGTCTGGCCTGGGCCGACAAAGCCGCCCATTCCTGGAATTGGCGGCGCGGGCGGCTTCGCTGGAGCGTCCGCCGGCGGCTGCGCGGGCGCCGCTACGGTCTGGGCGGTGGCGGCCACGGCGGTGGTCAGGGTCAGAATCAGCAACAGGGCAACAAGCGGCACACATCGAATCAACATATCGCCGGATAAGTATACCGGTTCCCCGCGTCCACGCGAATTGCCACCGTTAACACCAGTTGTGTATACTTCTGCTTCGGCAAGCTGGACCTAAACCTACGTGTGGGAGGAATCGATGATCGAAAAAGACTTGCGAGCCCAAGAAATTATCAAGCAGTACTCAATATATGCCGCGGGCGCAGGGTTGATTCCAATTCCCGCCGTAGACATGGCGGCCGTTGCGGGTATCGAGTTCAAGATGCTCGCGGAACTCGCCAAGATTTACGATGTGCCATTCAAAAACGACCGCGTCCGTCCGATCCTCGCGTCGGTGATCGGCGGCTACGCCGCGGCCAACCTCGGCTACGGCGCGGGCGGCAGCATGCTGAAGAGCATTCCGCTGATCGGCACGGCGCTCGGCGTCCTCGCGGTCCCGACCTTTGCGGCCGGCCTGACTTACGCGGTCGGCAAGATCTTCACGCAGCACTTCGCCTCTGGCGGCACCTTCCTGGATTTCAATCCGGACCGGGTCCGCGACTACTTCAAGAACAAGAAGGGCGCGGCCGCGTAGACGGCCGTCCCTAGCGATTTCACGATGCCGGGCCGCAACCAGCGCGCCCGGTATTTTCTTTGTGATGGACCTGACCCGCGATGCGGCCCATGTCTGGTACGCCGTCACCGAGACGCTCGATGAGACGGCGGTCGCTAGTGCGCTAGTGCTCCTGTCTGACGAAGAGCGGGCGCGGGCGGCGCGGTTTGCCTTCGCCCGGGACCGCCGCGACTTCGCGGCCGCGCATGCGCTCACCCGCCGGGTGCTCTCATCGTACGAAACGGTGGCGCCATCCGCGTGGGCGTTCGAGACGTCAGCGCGCGGCAAGCCGTCGATCGCCGCCCATCAGTCGGGCGCTCCGCCGCTCGCCTTCAACCTTTCGCACACCAGGGGCATGGTCGCGTGCGCCGTGGCGCGCGGTGCTGACATCGGCGTCGATGTCGAGCAGGTCGACCCAGATCTCGATGCTCTGAGCCTCGCCGCCCGCCACTTCTCGCCGCGGGAGAACGAACAGCTCGCCGCCGTTGCTGTCGATCAACGGGCGGCGCGCTTTGTCGAAATCTGGACGCTGAAGGAAGCCTTCATCAAGGCAACGGGGGATGGCTTGTCGCAGCCCCTGGACGCGTTCGGGTTCTCGATCGGCGCCGACGGTGCGATCGGGTTCAGTGGGCCCCCAGGCGTCCACGTCGCTGAATGGACCTTCAGGCTGTTCGCGCTGTCAACGGGAGGACGCCTCGCCGTAGCGATTCGATCGGCTGACCCGAAGCGGGAGGTCGCCTTACGGTGCGTCGAGGCGCAGGGCGGTGATTTTCGACTGCTCGCCGGCAGCAACGCGTAGCTCTGTGTCGCGCTCGTTCGGCAGGCGCTCGCGCAGCAGCTCCAGCATCTCGTTGGCGGTCTTGCCAGAGGCACAGACGATAAAGATGAACCCGAAGCGATCGGCGTACGCCTGATTCGCCTCCGCCAGCGCCGTCAGCACATCGTCCGACGCATCGCCAACACCAGCCTGCTCCCGCTCCGAGAGGTGATGCGTCGCGGGAAAGCGCTCCGCAAGCGAGGCGCGATCGCCCAGCTGCCGACCCGCTACTGCCCTCTATGCGTTTTTCCTATCCGCCCGGTCCGCGGCCACCGCGAGGATGCGCGCCTTGATGGACAAGGCCGCGCAGGCCACGCTCGACGAGGCTCGGAAATAGCAACCCTATTTCACGGGTATCCAGAACGACGTCTTGATCAGGAAGATGTTCGAGCCCGGCGCCGTCGTCGAGCGGAAGGCATCATCGAAGCCGACACGGGTGCCGAGCACTTCCGATCCCTCGCGATCCTGCTGCCACACCACGTAGAGCGTGCTGCCAGCGCGCCATTCCCACCGCAAGACCACGTTGCTGCGGAATGACAGCGTGTTGAAGTCGCGGTTCCTCAACGGAATCGCCACCCCGCCGATCGTCGCCACCTGACTGCCGTCGGGCAGCGTCGTCAGCGTGGTGCCGGAAGCGCCGTAATTGATCCGCTCGCGGCTGCCGGGCGCCAGCAGCTCGCCGTAGTCGTAGTAATGGCCCGAGGCGGCAAACGGCTCCGCGTACACATCCAGGTTCAAGTCGGGCCGCAGCGTCAGGCCGAGGCGGAACTCCATCGACGCCGTGCTGCGGTCGATGAACGAAAAGATGTAGCGGTTGTTGTAGGTCTCCGGACGGCCGCCCGACAGGGTACTGATGTACTGCTGCGGCTCGGTCACGCGGTCGTAAAACGGTGACACCGTGAACTGCCAGCGCGGGCCCGGACGCATCGACACCAATCCGGTCACCCGCTGCGTCTTCGCGCCGTCGTCGTTGGCGACCCGTTGGTAGCTCCCCGACCAGCGAGTCTCGGAAGTGGCGCGGTTGCCGGCACCGAGATTGAAGGTCCAGCCCGGGCCACGAGCCATCAACGGCCCCCCCGCGCGTCAGCGCGACGCTGGTCTGCGCGAAATTGCGCGACAGGTTGGCGAAGGTGGTCCAGAAGTTGGCCCACGTGAGGTTGACCTGGGCTCGCACCGCGCCGGCCTGCCTGAGCAGTCGCAGGGTGGTGTCGCTCGACGTGCTAACGCCGACCGAATAAGTGCGGAACCAACGGTTGGGCCTGGTCTCCCGATAGAGCACGTAGGCGTTGCTGAGGATGCCGTCCGCGCCGTTCAACTGCGCGAAGTCGTTGGTCTCGAAGTTCTCGGAGTCGATCTTGGTGTTGCCGCCCCACAGCCAGTGGCGCCCGCCGGTCTTGTCGAAGTTCATTTGCACCGACCAGCCGCCAAGCGACGTCAGCGTCGGATCCAGCCGGGAGTACGCGCGATCGGGCCGCTGCGCGTAGTGGGCGCTCGCCCGTTGCACGCGCTCCATGGCCCGCGCGGTGCCGTTGATGACCGAGCCGCCGCCCGAGGCGCGAAATTCGTATTGGCCGCCCCTGAACCGCAGCAGCGTGTTGCCGGCGACGCCGAGGGCATTGCGGGTGTAGAGGTCGGCAAGCGGGCTGCCTTCGTCGAAATCGCGATGCACGTAGTTGAACAACACGCCGGCCGAGGACGCCGACGTCCCAAACTCCTGCAGCACGCGCCCGACCATGTGATACGCGTGCGGCGAGACGTCCACCGACCGCAGATCCGTCACGCCGCGCGTGGCCACCTTGGCCTCTTCGGCGTCGGTCACGGCCGTGAGAAAGCCGAGTGAGGTCTTCGACGGCAGGCGGCCGGTCAACTTGGCGGCCGCGAGAATGGTGCCCGAATTGGGGTACTCCACGTAGTCGCCGGTGGCCGGGCCAATCGGCCTGGTGCCAATGCGCCGCGAGTAGTAGAAGTTCGGGTGGCCGATGTTGAAGAGCTGCGCGCCCTCGAGAAAGAACGGCCGCTTCTCGGGGAAGCGCGTCGCGAACGCGGTCAGGTTCACTTCCGCGGGGTCGGCCTCGACCTGGCCAAAGTCTGGATTGATGGCAGTTTCGAGCGTGAGGTTCGGGCCCAGGCCCATCTTCACGTCGGCGCCGACCCTCCCGTGCAGGTTCTTCCCATCATCGAACGGATTGCGGGTGTCGCGATCCGCGTTGATCGTCGCGCCGCCCGCCACATACGGCAGCGCTTCGATGCGACGGGGCGGCACGAGGTTGGCGATGCCCGACAGTTCCCCGAAGCGCGACGACCACGCGCGCACGGTCCGCGGGATCAGGATCCAGTAATCCTCTTCGTCCAGCGTGGGCCGGAAGCGAAACAGGTTCAGGCCCCAGATTTGATCCGACTGCGGATTGAAGCGCAGTTGCGAGAACGGGATCCACAGTTCGGCCGTCCACTGGTCGCCGGAGACCTGCGTCTCGGCGCGCCACACCGGATCGAAGCCGGCATCGAAGCTGTCTTCGTTGTCGCTCGAGTGGAAGCGATCAATGCGAACACCGGCCGCGGTCACCCCAAACACGACAGCGGTGCGGCGGTCGAGGAAGGTGTCGAACGAGACGAGGAGGTGTTCGGCCTGGTCGGTATTGTCGCGCCGCCCGAGCGGCGCCTGGATGCGGCCGTCGCGGCTGAACATGCGCGCGCCGACATAGAGGACGTCATCGTCATAGAGCAGGCGCACCTCCATGCGATCGGTGGGCGCCGCGTTCTCGACCGGCTCCTTCTGGATGAAATCGGTGATCGGCGTGGCCTTCTGCCAGACATCGTCATCGAGCCGGCCATCGATGCGCACGCTGCCGTTGGGCACGCGCGTGGCCGTGGCCTGCTTGCGATTGGCGGTGCCGCCGACGCGGGTTTGAGCGAACGCCGATGGAGCAAGCGCAATACAGATCAGAACAACGCCGAGGAAACGCATGGAAGGGTGCAGTTTAGTCTGAGGCCCCCAAGACCTCAAGCCCTCAAGACCCCAAGACCTTAGCACCTCACGAAGTCGTCTTGACCCGCCCGCCGCCGATGGCGAGGGCGGGTTGCAGGCGCGCGCCGTCCGAGGGGTTCTCGACACCGACCAGGATGTAGCCGTCCGACACTTCCCGGTCGTACATCCTGCCGCCGCGGCTCGGCAGGCCGGCCGTCACGAACAAGGTCACCACCGTGGCGATGATGGCGCTCAACATCATCATCTCGAAGATGATGATCAGGTTCGACCACATCGGCACGATCGGCATGCCGGAGGTGACCAGCGGCCACGACCGTTGCGCGGCGCCGAGCAAATAGTATGTGAGCGCCAGCCCCACGGCGCCGGCGGCCACCGCCACCCACGGCATCGCGGTCTTCGCATCCCGGTGCCCAAACTCGAAATGGTCAAAAGGCTCCGACGAGATGACGGTGATGTCCGCATCCGCGACGCCGGCCGCGCGCAGGTTATCGACCGCCTGCTGCGCGACGTGCGGGTCATCGTAGAGACCGTAGATGGCCTTCATGGATGCGCTCCTTATAGGCGCGCCTGACTCGGGCGGGAACGACTCTGTGTCGAGCCGCGTTGCGAGCAACGACGCCTCGGTCTGCGTCGCCGTGTCGAGGCGCGACGGCAGCCCGGCCTTGAGCTCCCAGATCGAGATAATCGGCACGAACTTCGCGAACAGCGTATAGAGCAGGATCATCACGGCAAAGGTCGCCGCCGTGATCGTGAGTTCCACCGGCGTGGGCTCGTAGGTGCCGCCCCACGAGTACGACAGTTGCTTGTGGGCCAGGGATGGCACCACGATCAGGAACCGCTCGATCCACATGCCGACGACGACGCCAAACGAGACGATCACGCAGCCGGCGATGGTTCGTGTGTACGGGTTGGTCAGGATGGCGAGGGGCATCACGAAGTTGCAGACCACCATCGTCCAGTAGAGGGGCGCGTAGGCGCCCCTCTGAGTGGCCCAGAACACCGCCATTTCGTGCGGCTCGTTGCCGTACCACACGGTGAGGCGCTCGGCGAACACGAAGTAGCCCCACAGGATGCTCATCAGCAACAGCATCTTGCCCAGGTTGTCGAAATGGAGCGGCAGGAGGTATTTCTCGAGCCGCAGGGTCTTCCGCAGAGCGGCCATCGCGAGGATCAACGCGGCGATGCCGCTGAAGATGGCGCCGACCACGAAATAGGGGCCGAAGATGGTCGAGTGCCACATCGGCACATGCACCATCGAGAAGTCGAACGCGACGACGGTGTGGACCGAAACCGCCACCGGCAGGATGACAATGGTCATGATCTGCATCGCCGATTCCAGCCGGTTCCACTCCTTGGTCGTGCCACGCCAGCCCAACGCCAAGGCGCCGTAGACGCGCCGTCGCCAGCCGGTGGAACGGTCGCGCACGAGCGCGAAGTCGGGAATCATCGGCAGGAACAGGAACAACAGGCTGCCGGTCAGGTAGGTGTTGATGGCAAAGAAGTCCCACGCCAGGGGCGAGCGGAAGTTGGGCCAAATCTCGCGATCGCTCGGGTAGGGAAACAGCCAGAACGCCAGCCACGGGCGGCCGAGGTGGATGATCGGAAACATCGCGCCGATCATCAGGGCGAACACGGTGATGACCTCGGCGCAGCGCGTGACGGGACGCCGCCACCCGGCGTTGACCAGTCTCAGAATGGCCGAAATCAGCGTCCCCGCGTGGCTGATGCCAATCCAGAACACGAAATTGGTCAGGTACAACGCCCAGAACGTCGGCCAGCTCTTGCCGCTGACGCCGATGCCAAACCAAATCTGGTAGGCCCAGGCGGCTGCGCCGCAGGCGACGACCGTGCCCGCTGCGAAGACGATCGCGTAGAACCAGATCGAGGTCTGGAACAGCGGCCGGACGAGGTCGTCGGCGATCGGCTTAGTAAGTGTCAGGTTCATGCCAGGGCTGCTTGGCGAGATAGGTAATCTTCGGCTCGGCGCCGAGGTCTTCGAGCAACTTCGAGCCGCGCGGCGAGTGCGAGAGCCGGGCCACGCGGCTATCGGGATCGTTCAGATCGCCGAAGATCAACGCGGTGGTCGGGCACGCCTGCGCGCACGCCGGCTGCAGGGCGCCATCCACCAGCCCGCGGTTCTCGGCCTTGGCCGTCGTCTTCGCCGCCTTGATCCGCTGCACGCAGAAGGTGCACTTCTCCATCACGCCCACTTCCCGAATTGAGACATCGGGATTGAGCTGCAAGTGGAGCGGCTTGGGCCATTCAGGGTTGAAGAAATTGAAGAACCGCACGTTGTACGGGCAGGCGTTGGCGCAGTAGCGGGTGCCGATGCAGCGGTTGTAGACCTGCGCGTTCAGCCCATCTTCAGTGTGATGCGCCGCATAGGTCGGGCACACTGCCTCGCACGGGGCGTTGTCGCACTGTTGGCAAAGCACCGGCCGGAACTTCAGGCGCACGTCCGGGAAGTTGCCCTCGTAGTAGCGCTCGACGCGAATCCAGTGCATGGCACGACCGCGAGCCGCCTGGTCCGCGCCCACCGTGGGAATGTTGTTTTCGGCATGGCAGGCCGTGACACAGGCCCCGCAGCCCGTGCAGTTGTCGAGATTGACGGCCATGCCCCAGCGATACGCCATTAGTGCACGTCTCCCCTGCCGTGTGTAAATTCTGGCCGTTCGCGCGTGGCGCCGCCAAACAGGATCAAGCTCCGGTCCGACTCGCCAACCCGTGTGATCTTGACGCGCGTGGACGACCAGGCCAGCACATTGGTGCCGGCAACGACGGCCGGCGAGAGGATGCCAATGGGATTGACGCCCATGCCGGTCGCATACCGCGTGAAGTTGGTGTGGCCCTGCCCGACCGGCATCGCCACCGCGTCGGGCGCGATGCCCGGATTCAGGAACGCCGGCGCGCGCACCGTGCCATGCGCTGACGCGATCTCAATCACGTCGCCCTGGTGAATGCCCAGCTCCTCGGCCTTGTGCTCGTTGATTTCCACCCAACTGCACCACATGCCCGAGGTCGTGGGATCGGGCATCTCCTGCAGCCACGGCAGATGCGCGAGCGAGCCGTCGAAGAGCGCCTGCGACGCATACGGCAGGAAGTGATACGGATACTGCGCGCCATCGCCGTCGAACTGGGGATCGGCGTAGGCAAAAGGGCTTGCGGCTTGCGGCTTGCGGCTTACGCCTGTGGCCGCGGGCAACCCTGAAGGGTTGCCCGCACCGAGATATTCCTCGAACGTGTTCGGCAGCGCCGGCGCCATGGGCTTCGCCAGCTTGCGCGATACATCGAGCAAGACATCCACGGTCGGCCGCGTATCGTACAGCGGTCGCATCACCGGCCCCGCCGACACGGCCACGGCCTTGGCCGAGCCCGATTCGGGTACCGCTTCCACCCACGATTCGAGAAACGAGTGATCCGGCAGAATCAAATCCGCCAGGGCACTGGTCTCGTCCACGAACGATCCGAAACTGACAATGAACGGGATGCGCGACAACCCGTCGGCGACCTTCCACGCGGCGGGCGACGCAAACACCGGGTTGACGTCGTCGAGCAACAGCACCTTGGGGGCCGGGGCCTGCAGTATCTCGCTGAGGCCGCGGGTCGCAACAGCCGGCGCGGGCTGCGGAATGAACGACACGCCGCCCGGCACATTGACGCTGCCGACCAGCGCGTTGAGTGCGTTCACGGCCAACGCGTGGAACAAGCCATTGGAATGCGCCAACGGCGCGCCCGACACCAGGGCCACCGCGGGAGCATTCGCGGCAAACTCTCTCGCCAGCCGCTCGACCTTCGCGGCCGCGACGCCGGTTTTCTTCTCGACTTCGGCCGGGGTGAACGCGGCCAGACCACCTGCCCACCCGTCGATCGCGGCGCCCGCGCGACCCGCGCCGGCCGCAGGACGCAGCTTGCTGGCGATGATGACGTGCGCGAGACCCAACGCCAGCACGCCTTCCGTGCCCGGCTTGATGGCGACGAACTCGTCGGCGTTCGCCGCGGTCTGCGACAGGCGCGCGTCGGCATGCACCAACTTGGCGCGAATGCCCGGACGCGACTGACGCATGCGGCCGTACGCCGCGCTCTGCGCTACGGGGGAATTCCACGTGCCCAGAAAGTCGGATCCAAACGACACGACGTAGCGGGCGTTATCGAAATCGATCGTCGCCAGTTGCGCCGAACCGAAGCTGATCTCGTTGGCGCGTCGCAACGTGTCGTCTGAGAACAACTCGAACGTCACCGGCGCCTTCGCGCCGAACCGCTGTAGCCACTGCGACAGCAAGTCGAGGCGCCGGCCCCGGCGCGGCTTGGTGAGCAGGGCCAGCGAGGCCTGATCGTTGGCGGCTGCAAGGGCGTCGAGTTGCCCCACGACTTCCTCGATCGCTTCATCCCAGGAGATGTCCACGAACTGACCACTGCCCCGCGCGCCGGTGCGCTTGCGTGGGTTGCCCAGGCGATCCGGGTGATACGTCACCTGGATGGCAGCCTGTCCGCGGGGACAGAGCTTGCCCTGGCTGATCGCATCCTCGGGATTGCCTTCGAGCTTCTTGGCCAGGCCCATGCGGATCACGCCAGGCTGGCCGTTGCGGAAGACCTCCGCTTCGCCTTCCATCACACGCGCGATCACGCCGCACCCGGCGCTGCACAGCGGGCAGATGCTGGGCTTCCACGTCGCGATCCCCGGAATGAGGTCGTCTTCCGGAATGAAGCGAATGAGCTGGTTCTCGGGATTGCCGCACGCGGTGAGCGCGGCGGTGGTGCCCGAGATGGCGGTGAGCTTGATGAAGTGGCGGCGGTCCATGGGGCTCACAAAATCAGTAGTGACACGTCAGGCAGTCGTTCGACGCCTGCTTTTCCTTGTGGCAGTTCACGCAGAACGCCATATTCATGTTCACGGCGCGACGGGCCACGGTCTGCTCCGCCAGGTTGCCGTGACAGGTCGAGCAGGCGACCTTGGCGCGGATGTGCGGCGCATGCTCGAAGCGCACATGCGACTGCGGCGGGTAGTCATAGACACGCTGCCACGCCAGGTCGAGGCCCTTGGCCTGCATATCCGCGAGCTGTTTGATGAGCGGCTTCTCGGTGGCAATCTGCGAGTGGCAAATCATGCAGGTGTTGACGTTCGGGATGCTGGCGAACTGTCCCTGCTCGACTCCCGTATGGCAGTCGGTACAGACCGCGCTCTTCGACAGATGAATCTGGTGCGAGAAGTCGAACGGCTGCACCGGATCGGGCCGCGACCCGAAGAAGGCCTTGACCGCTGCGGCCGGCGTGGCATGGGCAGGCGTAAACACCGCCGAGGTGCCAAAACGGGAACGCTCCGCCATGCCGGACGGTTGGCCGGGGCTGGCGAATTCGCACGCCGCCGTCGCCAGAGTTACGACGACGAGACCAGCAAGCGCCCAGTTGGGCCAGGCGCCAGCGGTCTTACGACTTGGGATTGCCACCGAGACTGCGAACGTAGTGAACGAGGTTCCAGGTATTGGCGTCGGTGACCTTGCCCTTGAGACTCTTCATGTCGTACTTGGGCGGCGCACCGTTCTGGATGATCCAGAAAATTTCGCCTTCACTCGATCCGTGGGTCCATGTGGTGTCGGTCAGGTTCGACGGCGTCATGGACTTGGGCGCCATGGTGCTGTCGCCGGCGCCGGTGTTGCCGTGGCAGAACCGGCAATACTTGGCATAGAGCTGTTTGCCTGCCTCGATTGCGGCCGGAGACGAGGCAAACGCCGCCTTCATCTTCTTGGCCTCGGCCGGAACGGCGGTGGGCGCCGCCGCCGCTTGCGCCCAAACACTGACGCCGGTCACGACGACCCACGCGAGGGCCACGCCGCTGCACACTGCTCCGATTCTACGGTTCATGTGCAAAGTTTCACACAGTGTCGAGTTCCGCGCAACCAAATGTCTTCTTATTGCCCCCATAAGACAATTCGGGGGATGCAGCACAACGGTCAAGCTTTGGTTCATCCCCGTCGGCTTTTCCTGCGTTGACGGCCCTTCCTGATTGCCGGGTGGGCTGTAAACCAGCGACAGCTCAAGCTGAATCGGGCCCTCGACTGACACCTACGGCCGCGCGTCGACGTTCAGATTCACGACGACGGATGGATTTGGTGGCCGGTGCACGTTCCCCGACGGGCCGATTCTGCCCCACGACCCGCTGCTCACCACCATCGTCACGGTCGTCTTGTCTGGCTTCCCTGCGCCAGTCTGATCGGTAATCGTCAGCTCCACTTGCACGTTGGTCAGCGCTCGTACCCATCGGCCCGGTGGATCAGGCATCGGGCGCGCATACAGAAAGGCGATCAACACCAAGGCCGCACCCGCTGCCAATGGCACTGGCAGCGCGAGGAACCACGGCGGCGACCAGCGTGCAGGCAGTCGCGCGATCAGCATCGGAATCGAGAGTTCAGCCAACGTCACGATGATAAGACCGGCTCCGGGCTGCCGCGGGTGGGAAATTCCGCAGATACTTTCCCCGTGGACATTCGCCATGCCTCGCCCGCTGACATCCCGCAGGTCCGCCGGCTCCTCAGGGAATACCTCGACTGGATCGGACTCGACCTGGCGTTCCAGGAGATCGACGCCGAACTCGCCGGCTTGCCCGGCGACTACGCGCGGCCGCGGACTTGCACGCGCGTTGATCCTGCGGCTGCTGGACGAAGCGCGGGGGCTCGGCTATCGCGAGGTGCGGCTCGATACGCTGCCGATGATGGGCGATGCGCAGGCGCTGTACCTCGTACTCGGTTTCATCGACATCCCCGCGTACTACGACACGCCGATTGCCGGGACGCGCTTTATGGCCCTCGTCCTCTGATACGCGGTTCCGCGGCCCTCGCGCTATCATTGAGCGTTGACTCGACTGCTCCTTCGCGCGGCCGGCGTCGTTTCGGTGCTGGCGCTCGCGTTGATCGCGACGGCTCAGCCGGCATCACTCACGGTGCTGTCGCGTGAGGGGCGCAAGCCACTGCCCCTGACCGCGATCAACAACCAGGACTACGTGTCGGTTGACGACCTCAACACGGCCTTCGGCACCACCGCCCGGGAAGATCGGCTGGCCGGCGGCCTCACCATCTCGCTGCGCGGGCGCTCGATCGTCGTCACCGCGGACCAGAACGTCGTCTCGGTCAGCGGCCGGCTCGTGTCACTGAGTTCGCCGCCACTGCGTCGCGACAATCGCTGGTTCGTTCCCGTCGACTTCCTGCCGCGCGCACTGGCGCTGGTGCTCGACACGCGGCTCGACCTGCGGCGGGCGGCGCGGCTGTTGATCGTGGGCGACCTGCGCGCACCGCGGGTCGTGGCGCGCGTGGATGCCGGCACCACCAACGTCGCCGTCACGTTCGAAGTCACGCCGAACACCGAAGCGCGGGTCACCGCCCAAGCCGGCCGGCTGGTGGTGCAGTTCGAGGCCGATGTGCTTGACCTGGCGCTGCCCTCGTTGCCGCCGCAAACGTTTCTGGCCGGCCTGACACCGGGCGACACGCCGAACACGGTGTTTCTCGCCACCGGGCCGCGCTACGCGACGCATCGTGTCGCCACCTCGCAGGCCGATGCCGGCTCCGGCCGCCTCACCATCGATCTGTTGGCGGCGACGACGACCGAAACGGCGGGCACGCCGACACCGGCCACGCCGGTGCCAGATTCGCGTCTAGTGATTCCCTCCCAAGGCCCCTCGACCGGGCTGCGCACGGTCGTCATCGATCCTGGTCATGGTGGCGAGGAACTCGGCACGCAGGGTGCGAAGGGTACGCTGGAGAAGGACATCACGCTCTCGGTCGCGCGCCGGCTGCGCACGCTGATCGAAAGCCGGCTCGGCGCCAAGGTGTTCCTCACGCGCGAAGACGACCGCACGCTGTCGCTCGACGATCGCTCGGCCTTTGCCAACAACCATCAGGCCGACGTCTTTCTCAGCATCCACGCCAACTCGGCAGTACGCCCGGCCCTGAAGGGCGCCGAGGTCTACTTCCTCACCGTGGAGCGCGCCGACGCCGAGGCGCGCAAGCGCGCTGGCGACAACGCCGTCACCTTGCCGGCACTCGGTGGCGGCTCGCGCGAGATCGATCTGATCCTGTGGGAGACCGCCCAGGCCCGCTACCTCGAGCAGTCATCGGCGCTGGCCGGGTTCATCGAACAGGCGCTGGCCGGACGCATCGAGATGAGTCCGCGCGCCGTGCAGCAGGCGCCCTTCCGTGTGCTGGTGGGTGCCAACATGCCCGCAGCGCTGGTCGAAATCGGGTATCTCTCGAATGCCGAGCAAGAAACCCTGCTCGCAAGCGGTGCCTATCAAGACCAGGTGGCGCAGGCTCTGCTCGACGCACTCACCAAGTTCCGCGGGTTCCTTGAACCTTAAGCTGCCGCGCACGCTGACGCCGCGCCAGTGGGCGGCCATCGGCGGCACGGTCGCCGCCGCGCTGCTGTTTGCGTGGGCCGTCATCGCCGGGTTGACGCGAGTGCTGAACACGCCCGCGCCGGGAGCTACCACCGCCGACGCGCCGGTCGCGCCGCCGGCCGCGGTCGACCCCGCGGTACCGCACATCAAGGCGACGCTCTACTTCGCGTCGGAGGATGGCCTGCAACTGGTGGCGGCCGACCGCGACGTGCCGCTGGCAGAGGGCGCGGTGGCGCAGGCGCGATCGATCATCGAAGCGCAGCTCTCGGCCGAAGCGCCACCGCCATTGGTATCGGCCATTCCGAAAGGCTCGACGCTGCGCGGCATCTTCATCTCCCAGCGCAACGAGGCGTTCGTTGACCTCGATCCCGTGATCCGAACCTCGCACCCGGGCGGCACGCATCAGGAACTGATGACGGTCTACGCCATCGTCAATGCCCTGCTGACCAACCTGCCCACCTTGCAGGAAGTGCAGATCCTGATCGGCGGCCAGGAAGTCGATACGCTCGCGGGTCATGTGGACTTGCGGCGCCCGCTGCGGAAGAATGAGTGGTTGATTCTGCCGCCCACGTCCACGCCACTACCCCCGAGCCCCCAATGAATCGCTTAAACGACCGCGCCCCAGGTGAGCTTCGCCCCACCACGATCACCCCGCACTTCTCGATCCACGCGGAAGGATCGGTGCTGATCGAGGTGGGGTTCACGCGCGTGATCTGCACGGCCAGCATCGAAGACAAGGTGCCGCCGTTCTTGCGCGGCGCCGGCAAGGGCTGGGTGACCGCTGAGTACGGCATGCTGCCACGCGCCACGTCCACGCGCTCGGGCCGCGAGGCCGCGGCCGGCAAGGTCAGCGGCCGCACCATGGAGATTCAGCGGCTGATCGGACGCTCGCTGCGCTCGGTGATCAAGCTCGAACAACTCGGCGAGCGCACGATTTGGCTCGACTGCGACGTGATTCAGGCTGACGGCGGCACGCGCTGCGCGTCGATTACCGGTGCCTTCGTCGCGCTGGTGCTGGCGCTGGGCAAGCTGAAGGGGAAAGACCAGCTGCGCACCATCCCGGTCGCAGACTACGTCGCCGCGACCAGCGTGGGCATCGTCAGCGGCATGCCCATGCTCGACCTCGCCTACGAGGAAGACTCCAAGGCCGACGTCGACATGAACATCGTCAAGACCAGCGACGGACGGTTCATCGAGATCCAGGGCACCGCGGAGGCCGAACCGTTCAGCACCGAGGCGCTCACGGGGTTGCTCGCGCTCGCCGACAAGGGCATCAACGACCTCGTCGCCAAGCAGCGCGAAATCGTTGGCCCCATCCTCGGACGATGAAGTTACTGGCTGCCACCACCAACCCAAACAAGCTGAGAGAGATTCGGCCGCTGCTCGCCGGCCTCGCGATTGATCTGGTGACGCTCGCGAATGTGGCGGCCGTGCCCGAGCCGGAAGAAACCGGGGCGACGTTCTGGGAGAACGCCCGCATCAAGGCGCTCGCCTACGCGGCCGCCACCGGCCTGACGACGGTCGCGGAGGACTCGGGGTTCGAGATCGACGCGCTCGGCGGCGAGCCCGGGGTCTGCTCCGCGCGCTTCCTGGGAACGTCGGCGTCGTACGAGCAGCGGTTCGCGGAAATTTATCGGCGGCTGGCTGGTGGGACCTCGCCCGCGAAGTTCGTCACGGCGCTCGCCGTTGCCAACGGCGATCGACTGCTGTTCGAAACCGAAACATCGATCGAAGGGCAAGTCGCGCCGGCGCCGAGTGGGACCCACGGCTTCGGTTACGACCCGATCTTCTTCTATCCCCCGCTTGGCAAGACCACCGCGGAGATGCTCCCGGCCGACAAGGCCGCCGTCTCGCACCGCGCGCGCGCGTTTCGCGACCTGTGCCGCTGGCTGAAAAGTGGAAAAGTGGAAAAGTGAACCAGGTTCACTTTTCCACTTTTCCACTTTTCAGCCGCGGCCGATCGCGCGGAGTTCGTGTTCGAGCGTCTGCGCCAGGCCCTCTTCGATCGGTCGGGCGGCGAAGCCCAGGTCGCGCACGGCCTTGTCAGGGGATCCGAAATAGGTCGTGCCGGCCAGCACGCGCAGGGCTTCGGGTTGCAGGGCCGGCGGCAAGGTGGTGAATCGACGCGCCAGGCCCATGAGGACGGCCATGCCGCGCATGATCCGCGGTCCCGGGTGCAGCAACGGTGCGCGCACGTGGCCGAACTTGGCGGCCACGTCGAAGGCGTATTCGAAGGTGTGCCGAGGCCCGGTGATGATGTAGGTTTCGCCCGGCGTGCCTTTCTCCATGGCGAGAATGTGGCCGCGCGCCGTGTCCTCGACATGCGCCCAGCAGAATGCCGTGCGCGCCGGTGTCATCGGCAAGCGGCCGCGCAGCAGATCGACGAGCGCGGTGTGCACGCCGCTGGTGTCGCCCGGACCATACACCACTCCCGGCATGGCAATCATCAGCGGCAACCCCTCTGCCATCTTGGGCAGCGCGACGCGGTAATGCGCGATCCACTTGGTGCGGTCGTACTCGCTGAGGTGCGGGCCGTCGTAACGGTAGGTCTCGTCCGGGACGGCGCCTTTGGTATCCGAGAAGACGGCGACCGTGCTGGTGTAGACGCCGCGGGGAATCTCCAGCGTGCGCATGGTCTTGAGGATATTGCGCGTGCCATCGACGTTGATCCGATCCGCGAGCGGCTCGTGGACGCCTACCTTGTACCAGGCGGCGACGTGAAACACGCCATCGACGCCCTGCATCGGTGCGCGGAGCGTGTCGCGATCGGTGATGTCGCCGGCATGCATCTCGACACCGAGTGCCTTCAGCATGCCCGCCTTCACTGGCGTGCGAACGAGCGCGACCACTCTGTGCCCGCGTCCGATCAACTGCTTGACGATCTCTCCGCCGATGAAACCGGTTGCGCCGGTGACGAAGTACTTCGCCATTCTCCGGGCAACAGCTTACTACGCGGCCACGTTAACCACCCTTCGACTTCGCTCAGGGCAAGCCGAGGACGCAGAGTCCTCTTGGTCAAATACCTAGGGTCGCGATTCACGCCCGGGCTGTCCTGCTCGAAGGTCGAGGTTTGATAGATGGGGGCGATCAGGGCCCCGGTCGACGGGTCACTGGGTTGTGCGGCGTGAATGGCACGGGTGGCAAAGCGCATGTTATCGACCTTCGATCTTTTTGAACGGCACAGCGTGAATTCGATGGATGGCGCGCAGCCGCGCCACTACTGAGGACACGGCACTTCGAGATTGGGGACCAACCAGCAGCCAGCGCGATGACCCTTGAGGGCCGGCGGCAATCGCCACGTCGACGATGAAGGCGTCCGGAGGCGCGATGCCCGGGAACGTCAATCGCACGAACCACGGCGTGACCTCGCGCCGACTGCTGAACTGAACGTCTCCAGCGTCCAGGGTGTCCGGGGCCAACCCGCTCCACCCCAGCCGGCCAATGAGGCGAGCCAAGTCATCGCGCGCGGGCACCTCGTCGCCCGCCAGAATTGCCAACATGTGGTGGATTGCCGACTGTGTCGCCATGACCCGCATCTCTCCCCGTCTTGGGGCGGGAGTTAGCACCACGGCGCTTGCGGCCAGGTTGCTGTGGCGTCTGCGGGCCCGGTCCCTCAGCCACGCTCGATAGAGGCCCTGTCGCTCGGACAGAACATCATCCACTTATATCGATACAATGATTCATGTCAAGACACGGCAAGCCGATTCGCCAAGGCGATTCCACTTCGGTGGTATTGACGTCGCGCCGTCGCGTACCTCATCCATGAGCTGTCGACCTTGAAGGCTCGATCAAGATCGTGGATTTCGGCATTGCCAGAACCAATGAGCGCGGCCTGACCATGACCGGAGGGCTATTGGGCACCTTCGCGTACATGGCGCCCGAGCAGGTGCTCGGCGAGCCAGTCGATGGGCGGTGCGATATTGTCGCCACGGCCGGCCGGCTGGAAACGCGCGCCGCGAACGCAGCCGGCAGGGCGACGGGCAGCCTGACCATCAACACCGACCCGATCGGCGCGCCAGTGGTGATTGACGGCGCGCTCAGAGGGCTCACGCCGCTCGATGTGGGCGATTTGCCGGTTGGTGAGCACCGTGTCGCGGTCGCAAAGATCGGCTTTCTCGAAGTAGTCCGAGTCGTCCAGGTGCGTCCGGGTAGCAACGAAGTCTTGACCATTTCCCTGACACCCCTGCCGAACCAGCCTGCCGTGCCAGAGGCGAACAGCAAGAGCGGGGGGAGCATGGCCAAGTGGTTAATCCCGTTGGCGGCGGGAGGTGGCGCGGCCGCCTTCCTTGGCGCCAGGGGCGGAGGAGGATCGCCGACCGCCACATCGACAACGGTCCCGCCGCCGCCAATCGCCGCGACACCTGCGCC
>JBCKZH010000061.1:0-20625 GCA_038919385.1 Vicinamibacterales bacterium
TGCCGGCCGATCTCACCCGGATCAACGCGCGGAATGGAGGCACATTCCCCGAGGTCCGGGTCAGGCACGGGTCGCGAGATATGCCCATGTGGGGCAGCCTGTTCAAATTCTGAGCATCACGCTGTTCGAGAAAATGCCCATTTCTACGGCCGTTTTCGACACGGGTTCCCAATTCGACGACATCGACGACTGTAACCAACTCTATCTATTCGACTTATGACCGGACACTAGTGGCTGAGCGCCTACCTGCAGGCCTGTGGCGATGCGGACAACCGCGCACCGCGGGACATCCGCGCGTTCCTTCCCTGGACCATGAGTGCACCCGAGTTGGCGGCCATGCGCGCTTGCCCGCTTGGGCAGCGCACCCTCGTGCCAGGATGGGATACCTCATGACGATCTACTGCGGCAGGGACTTCAGCCTCGCAGATATCCACACGATCAGGGATCTCATGGCGCAAGACCCCACGCTGCAGCGCACCCCGCTGTCGCGCCAGTTGTGCGAACGGTTCGGCTGGTTCAAGCCCAACGGCGGGCTCAAGGACATGACCTGCCGCGTGGCGCTGCTGCGCATGCAGGCCGATGGCCTGATCACGCTTGCCCCATCGCGCAAGGTCAACGGGTCGCGCCGCCCCGACTTCCCGGCCACGCCAGCAAGCGATGCGCAGGCCCCACTGCAGCAGCCCGTTCACGAGATCGACGCCTTGACGCTGCGCCTGGTGCTCGGCACGCCAGCATCGCGCCTGTGGAACGAGTACGTCCAGCGCTACCACTACCTGGGCTACACGCCGATGTCGGGCAGCCAGCTGCGCTACAACGTCTACGCTGGCGACAAGCTGGTCGCCTTGCTGAGCTTCGGTGCGAGCGCCTGGAAGCTCGCCGGGCGCGACCGCTTCATCGGCTGGCAGGAGCAGCACAGGCTGAAGAACCTGCCGCTGGTCGTGAACAACGCAAGGTTCCTGATCCTGCCGTGGATCCAGTGCCAAGGACTGGCCTCCAAAATCCTCTCCATCGTCAACCGCCAACTGCCCATTGACTGGCACCAGCGCTACGGCTTCAAGCCCGTTCTGCTAGAAACCTTCGTCCAGACCGAGCGCCATCGCGGCACGTCCTACAAGGCCGCCAATTGGGTCAACGTCGGCACGACCGTGGGCCGCGGCAAGAAGTCCCGCGTCCACGACCAGATCATCCCCATCAAGGACATCTGGCTCTACCCACTGCGAAAGAATTTCCGCTCAGTTCTTTGCGCCTGAAGCCTCTGCGCGCAGACTCGGCCGACGGGTTCACCGAATGCTTACCCGGCCAGCGCGACGATGTTCGAGGCGGCGGCGGCGACGATCAGGTTGAGAAAGAAGACTCGCCAGAGAACTTGCGCGACCTGACTGTAGCGCTCCTTCAAAACACCCGCGCGGTTGGCACGGGCCACCACCGGATTTGCACCTTGCCGATAATGTATTTCTTCGGCACGAAGCCCCAGTGACGGCTATCGAGGCTGTTGTTCCGGTGGTCGCCCATCACGAAGTAGTAGCCCTCGGGGATGACCTGCGGGCCCCAGTCGTCGTGGCTGCGGTACTCGGCCGGCACGAAGTCGTCTCGCATCGGGACGTCGTTGACGTAGACGCGGCCATCGACCACGCGCACCGTATCGCCGTCTTCGGCGATCACCCGCTTGACGAACGACTTGTCGGGGTTGACCGGGTAGTAGAGCATCACGATATCGCCGCGCTGCGGCGAGGTGAAGCGATACTGCAGCTTGTTGACGATCAGCCGGTCCTGGTCGGCGAGCGTCGGTGCCATGCTCAGACCCTCGACGCGGGCGACCTGGAAGACGAAGGTCACGATCAGCGTGGCGTAGACGGCGGCCGAGGCCAGCGTGCGCACCCAGGCGAAGACCTCGTCGCGCCACACTTCAAGCCGGCGCATGACCGGCGTCGTCTCGTCGCCGGGGTCGGCGAACAACACTACAGCTTCAGGTACTCCCGAAGCCGGCGGGTCTGCGATCGGCTGACCGGGATCTCCGTCGCCTTCGCGTCGGTCATCCGCAGGATGTAGTTCCGGCTGAACCAAGGGACGATCTCCTTGACCTTGTTGATATTCACCAGGTGCGATCGATGAACCCGCCAGAACACCTCCTGGTCGAGCCTGGCATGCAGCTCGTCCAGGGTCCGGTCGTTCGATGTCCCCGATACCTGACTCGTCACAATATTAATCGAATCCTCGACGAGCGACGCATGGATGATGTCGTCCGCCTGGACCAGTACAAACCGGTCACTGACTTTGACGGCCACCTGGCCTCGCCGGTCTTTCTGGCTAGCCAGAATCTGGACCAACCGGTCCAACTGGCCCGCCAGGGGCTCGCTGTGGCCCTTGCGGCTGCGCGCGCGCGCCACCGCGGTCTCCAGCCGCCGCACGTCGACCGGCTTCAGGATGTAGTCGACGGCGTTCACCTCGAACGCCTCGATGGCCCGCTGGTCAAAGGCGGTGACGAAGATCACACTCGGTCCGGTGCCCTGCTCAAATAACCGCCGCGCGACCTCGAAGCCGGTCAACCCGGGCATTTGCACGTCGAGAAACGCCACGTCGGGCGCGTGGCGGACGATCTCGCCAAGGGCCTCCATGCCGTTGGCCGCCAGGCCCACAATGTCGACGCCGCCCAGTTGTTGCAGCAGGAAGCACAACTCCTCCCGCGCCAACTGCTCATCGTCCGCGACCACGGCGGTCAGTGTGGCGGTCGTCATGCGGTGTTTCTTTCACGGGCCAGGTCGAGCGGAATCTCGACCCGCGCGCAGGCGCCCTGGCCTGGTGATCCGCTGAGCACCAGGCGGCCGGTGGCGCCGTAGAGGACGCGCAGGCGCTCGTTGACGTTACTCAAGCCGATGCCGCTCGACAGCGCGTGCGGCGGCCGCTCTTGCGAGATGCCCAGCCCATCATCGGCCACCTCGATGATGGCGGTGCGGCCCTCGCGCCAGCTGCGCAGGGTGATGGTGCCGGGACCGACCTTGCGCGCGAAGCCGTGCTTGATACAATTTTCGACAAGCGGCTGCAGCAGGAGGCTGGGGATGATGATGTCCAGCGTATCAGGTGCGATCGACTTGCGGACCACCAGGCGCGGGCCGAACCGGATCACCTCGATGTCGAGGTACTCGTCGATGGCGACCAGCTCTTCGCGCAGCGTGACGAACTGTTGATGGTTGCTCATCAACTTCCTGAGCAGTCCCGAGAGCTTCTGGATCACCTCGCGCGCGGTCTCGGGTTGCGAGCGGATCAACGACGACACCGAGGTCAGGGTGTTGAACAGGAAGTGCGGATTGATCTGGCTCTTGAGCGCCTCGACCTTGGCGGCGAGCAGGAGCTTTTCCTGCTCCTGCAGGCGGTGCTCGATGCGGGCGTTGTTCCAGATCTTGATCGGTGTCGACACGGTGATGATGGTGGCGAGGTAGACCAGCAGCGTGATCCAGGCCGACGAGCTCGACAACTGGAACAAGCGCAATGAATACCGCGCGCCGATCGCTTGCCGGATGACTTCAAGGCCGATGATCGCCAGCAGCAGCACGACCTGCCAGTTCACCTCCACGCGGCGGATCATCCGCCACATGTAGCGCGGCATGCTGAACAGCACGAACGGCGAGAAGCTCCAGATTTCTTCCTTCGGGCAGGCCTCGCGCAAGCCGCCGCCGGCAAAGCCACAGCCGACCGCAAAGAAGGGCGCGCCATATTCGCCCGCCGCCAGGGCCGGCATGGCCATGGCCAGTCCGACCAGGGCGCCGGTATACGGGCCGGCAATGAGGCCCGCGAGAAAGGCGCCTTCGAGCATCAGGTCGGCGGCATCGTAGTTGAGCAGCACGCGCGCCGCCACTCCGGCGGTGAGCGGCACACTCAGGCCCAGCGCGAAGATCAGGCGGTCGGGCCAGTTACGCTGCTCGAAGATCAGGATGTGGCGAAAGCGGCGATAGCGGGCGAGCATCGTCGCCAGCGCGGCCATGGCCGCGAGTTTGACGACCAGCGTCGTGAGCAGGAACTGCCCGGCGGTGAGAAATTTAGGATCCTGCATGGGCGAAATTTCAGCGAAGAGCGCCCTTGAAATGGTATCATTTCACGGCATGATCATTCCGCTCGCGAAAGGCTTTGCCCTCACCTTCAAGCACATATTCCGCCGTCCCATCACGGTGAACTACCCCGACCAGAAGGTCCCGATGTTCCCGCGCTATCGCGGCAAGCAGGTCCTGACGCGTGACGAGAACGGGCTGGAGAAGTGCGTGGCCTGCGGTCTGTGTGCGGTGGCCTGTCCGGCCGACGCCATTTACCTCGAGGCGGCCGAGAACGATGGCTCGGTGATGGCGGGTCCGCGCTACGCGTCGGTCTACCAGATTCACAAGATGCGCTGCATCTTCTGCGGCTACTGCGAAGAAGCCTGCCCGGTGTCGGCCATCTTCATGGGCAAGGACTACGAGTTGGCGGTCTACAGCAAGGACGATTTCGTGTGGGACAAGACCGAGCTGCTGGTGCCCGCCGCGGCGGATCAAAAGGCGCCCATGCCGGCGCGGTAGGTCCCGGTTCAGGAACCTGGACCCCTCTGAACTCAATGAAACCCTTCCTGTCCGCCTTGGACGATCGTGTGCTCGTGTGCGATGGCGCCATGGGGACGATGCTGTACGCGAAGGGTGTGTTCATCAATCGCTGCTTCGAGTCGCTGAACCAGACGCAGCCCGACCTCGTCGTCGATGTTCACGGCGACTACCTGAAGGCGGGCGCCGACGTCATCGAGACCAACACCTTCGGTGCCAACCGCATGAAGCTGCGCGGCTTCGGGCTGGGCGATCGGGTGCGCGACATCAACCTCGCCGGCGTCGAGCTGGCGCGGCGCGCGGTAGAAAAGGCGGGTCAGCCGGCCTACGTGGCCGGCGCCATTGGCCCGCTCGGCGTGCGCATCGAGCCGTGGGGCAAGACTGGCGTCGACGAAGCCGAGGCGATGTTCCGCGAGCAGGCGCAGGCGTTGTTTGACGGCAAGGTCGACCTCTTCATCCTGGAAACCTTCCGCGACCTGAACGAGATTGGCGCCGCGATTGCCGCCGTGCGCAGCGTCTGCGACCTGCCGATTGTGGCGCAGATGACGACCGAGGAAGACGGCTCGAGCCTCGACGGCGCACCGCCGGAGCAGTTTGCGCCCGCACTGATCGCGCGCGGCGCGAACGTCGTCGGCGTTAACTGCAGTGTCGGCCCGGCGCCGATGCTCGAAACCATCGAACGCATCAGCGACGCGACCGATGTGTGGTTGTCGGCACAGCCGAATGCGGGCCGGCCGCGCGACATCGAGGGCCGCAACCTCTACCTGTGCTCGCCCGAGTACATGGCGTCGTACGCGCGGCGGTTCATTGCGTCGGGCGTGCGCCTGGTCGGTGGCTGCTGCGGCACGACCCCCGAACACATTCGCCAGATCGCGCTGGCCGCCAAGTCGATGGCGCCTGGTCTGGCGCGCCATGCCGGCACGGCTGAAGTGCGAACACCGGTCGCGAGCCAGCCCAACGCGCGTCCGGCGCTGCCGCGCGAGTCGAAGTCCACCATGGGCCGCAAGCTGGCGAATGGCGGATTCATCCGCGCGATCGAACTGGTCCCGCCACGCGGCCACGCGGCCAGCGCGGCGCTCGCCGATGCCGCCCGTCTCGTCCAGCGTGGCGTGGATGTGGTGACCATTCCCGACGGTCCGCGGTCCGGCGCGCGCATGAGTGCGTTGTCGCTGGCGGTGCTGGTGCAGCAGCACGCGGCAGTGGAAGTGTTGCTGCAGTACTCCTGCCGCGATCGCAACCTGCTGGGGATTCAGTCGGACCTGCTCGGCGCCCACGCGATGGGGGTCCGTAACCTGCTGGGCATCACGGGCGATGTCCGCATGCTCGGGGACATCCCCGACGCGACCGCGGTCTTCGACGTGGACTCGATCGGCCTGACGAACGTGATCACGCGCTTGAATCACGGGCTCGACATTGGCGGCCAGTCGATTGGCGAACCGACGTCGTTCCATACCGGCGTGATGGTCAATCCGTCGCGCGATCTCGATCAGGAGTTGCGCCGGCTCGAGTTCAAGGTGGAAGCCGGGGCCGAATTTGCGGTGACGAGACCGGTGTTCGATGTCTCCGCCTTTGAACGTTTCATGGCGCGCGTCTCACCGCTCGGCGTGCCGATCATCATCGGCATCTGGCCGTTCGAAAGTGCGCTCAACGCCGAGTTCATGGCGAATGAAGTGCCAGGTGTGACAGTGCCTGATGCCTTGGTCGAGCGGATGCGCCGTACGACCAGTGCGAAGGCGGCAGCCGCGGAAGGCGTGACCATCGCACGGGAACTCGTGACGGCCATCAAGGGGATGGCGGCGGGTGTGCAGATCTCAACGCCGTCGGGCCGGCTGGACGCCGCCCTCGACGTGCTTGACGTGGTATAGTCCGGGTCGGTTCGGAGATGGTTACAAAAAATGGGCCTATTTGACGCAGAAACACGGCGCTCGGGCGATGTCGCCACCAGGGCGCTGTCGGTCACCACGGTCGAGACCGATTTCGTCGAGAAGGTCTACCAGGGCATTGCCAACGTCTACGACTACACGTACGGTCCCACGCTCCAACCGGGCCGGCTCGAAGCCATCGCGAAGATGGCGGTGCACCCTGGCACACATGTGCTCGAAGTGGGCGTCGGTACCGGCATCAACCTCGCACTCTACCCGCGCAACTGCCGGGTGACCGGCATCGACTTGTCGAGCCGCATGCTCGAAAAGGCGCAGGGCCGCATCGATTCGAAGGGCTTGCACCACTGCGACCTGGCCGAAATGGACGCGACGCAGCTCAAGTTCGCCGACAACTCGTTCGACGTCGTCTACGCGCCGTACGTGATCAGCGTGGTGCCCGAACCGGTGAAGGTGGCGCGCGAGATGTACCGCGTCTGCCGTCCCGGCGGCCGCGTCATCATCCTCAACCACTTCAAGAGCGCGAACCGTCTCCTGGGCTGGATCGAACGCGCGATTTCGCCGCTGACCGTGCATATCGGCTTCACCGCCGACCTCGACCTGCCGGGATTTCTGGAGCAGGCCAACCTGCATCCGGTCTCGATCGAGAAGGTGAACGTCCCGAAGATGTGGACGCTCATTACGGTCGTCAAAGACTAGTTGGCGCCGCCGCCCGTCGTGCCTGAACGCGGCTGGACGCCCGTCCAGCCGTTTCCGTCTCTGGACTCACAGTCGTTTCTGGCCGCCAATCCAACGGGCGAGAGCGTGCGCATTGCCTACTTCCGCGGGCCCGCGCCCAATGTCCTGTATGCCAAGGCGTGGTTCGGCCGCGACACGCAAGGGCCGCCCGGCCACGTGCACGGTGGCGCCATGGCCGCGGTGCTCGACGAAGCCATGGGTGGGGCGAGTTGGATGAACGGCCATCGCGCGGTGGCCGCGAAGATCGCGGTGTCGTTCTTGGAGATGCTGAAGGTCGAGACGGAGACGACGGTCGAGGCGTGGATCGAGCGGACCGACGGGCGGAAGGTATACCTGCGAGCGAAGATGTCGGCCGCGGGCGGCAGCCCGGTCGCCGAGTCCGATGGGTTGTTCATCGTCCTCAAAGACGAAACGCTCAAGAGGCTGTAATCAGCTGAGCCGTCACCCCGGCGAGGCGCTATGCTACGCGCGGGTCCAGCGATTCATCTACCAAGGCATCGGACCCGTGACCAAGGCCGAACAGGGCGTGCTCTGGCCGAAAGGGCGCTGATTCACCCGGAACTGAGGGATCCCATGCAGGATGTCGATCGTCGGCGGCGGAGAAATCGGGTCGCGGCTGCGCTGCTAGTCTGTGCCGGCCTCGGCGCCGCGGTCTCGTTCGGTTTGCAGGCACAGTCACGCACCGAGCCGGTCGGCGAATGGCGCTACATCGGCGGCGATGCCTCTCACACCCGGTACTCCGCGCTCGATCAGATCACCGCGGCCAATTTCGAGAGGCTCGAGATTGCCTGGACCTGGCGCAGCGACAATTTCGGACCGCGGGTCGATCACATCTTCCGCTCGACGCCGATCTACGTTGACGGATTGCTGTATACCGTTGCCGGTCAGCGGCGCACCGTGGCCGCGATCGATCCCGAAACCGGCGAAACCCTGTGGACGTACCGTGAGCCGCACACGACCCGCTTCGACCGCGGGATGCGGAACAACTACGGCAAGGGTGTCGCCTACGGCGAGATCGACGGGCGCCGTGTAATCTATTACACGTCGCCGGCCTTCTTCCTGCACGCCCTCGACGCCAAGACCGGCGAACACGTCGAGCGTTGGGGAACGCGCGTGCCACTGCCGGAGTTTCCGAGGAGTGGCGTCGTCGACATGCTGCCCGACCTGGTCCGCGATTGGGAGCCGTGGCTGGCGTCGGGTTTGAAATATGACGCCGACAAGGGCATTCCGCGCGAGCTGGGAAACCTGTCGACGTCGTCACCGCCGATCGTCGTGAACGGTGTGGTGGTGGTCGGAAATGTGCACGAGCAGGGTTACTACCAGACGCGCATCGAGAATATTCCGGGCGACATCCTGGCCTACGATGCCAAGAGCGGGAAACACTTGTGGAAGTTCCATGTCATCCCACGACCCGGCGAGTTCGGACATGAGACGTGGGAAGGGGATGCGTGGAAGCGGACGGGCGACGTCTCGTCGTGGGCGCCGATGTCGGCCGACCCTGCGCGCGGTCTCGTCTACATTCCGACCAATCCGCCGACGGTCGACTTCTTCGGCGGTTTTCGTCCCGGCGACAATTTGTTCGGGACGAGCATCCTCGCGCTCGACGTGAAGACTGGCAAACGGGCCTGGCACTTCCAGACCGTCCACCACGACATCTGGAATTTCGACAACCCGACGGCGCCGGTCTTGATGGATGTCGAGATCGACGGACGGCGTACACCTCTGTTGGTGCAAACCACAAAGCAGGGATTCGTGTACACGCTGAATCGTCAGACGGGTGCGCCGATTTGGCCGATCGTCGAACGTCCGGTCGCCGCGTCGGATCTGCCCGGCGAGAAGCTGTCGCCAACGCAGCCGTTTCCGACGAAACCGAAAGCGTTCGAGATTCAGGAACTGACCGTCGATAACCTGATCGACTTCACTCCGGAGCTTCGCCAGGAGGCGATCGCGACACTCAGGAACTACAAGACTGGTCCGCTCTTTACGCCGCCCATCCAGGTCGGCCATCCGTCAGGCCTGCGATCCTTCGTCAGCTGTCCGGCCGGCGCGAGCAACATCAACGGCCCAACCGTGGCCGATCCGGAAACCGGCGTGCTCTTTGTTGCGACCCAGCGATTGTGCCGCGCCGAGAACGTGGTGCCGGGAGCAACGATGGACAAGCCGAACGATCCGAAAACAACGGGGGCGACGCTGTCGCAGTGGGTGGTGGCCAATCGTGGCGACCTGCGTGGCCCAGAGGGATTGCCGATCTGGAAACCGCCGTACAGCCGCATCATCGCCATCACTATGGCCACTGGCGAGTTCCTGTGGGAGCAGCCCAACGGCGACACGCCCGAACAGATCAGGAACCACCCACGGCTGAGAGGCGTGAACATCCCTCCGACCGGGCAACTGACGCATGCGGTCATGATGCCGACCAAGACCTTGCTGATCACCGCACCGGGTGGCGAACCCGTGCTGTACGCGCTCGACAAACGCACTGGAGAGCGGCGTGGGACGGTCAAGCTTCCCGCACCGGGCCAATACGGAATGATGGGTTACCTGCACGATGGTCGACAGTACGTCGTCGTGCAAGTCGCGAGCGGCACGCTTCCAGGATCGCTGGTGGCGCTGCGGTTACCGCTGGCGGCTGGGCGATAGCCAACGAATGTCAGAAGAGAGGGGTCGATGATGAGCGTGAACGCGTTATGGAAGCGATGCCTGCTGGTGAGCGGGGCGGTCGTCTGTGTGGCCGCCGGCATGGTGGCGCAGTCGAAGATCAACCCGACCGATCCGCAGCCGACCTGCGAGATGTGTCCGGGCACCTACATCCCGCTATCCGAGCTCGATGCCTATACCAAGAAAGCGATTGTGGAGAAGATCACCGACCAGCAGGTGCGCGACATCGACCTTGGTAAGGCGCACGTCGGTATCGGGATGGTGTACCGGCCGAAACTCGACCAGCCGAATCCGGATTCCGTCGCGGAACACGATCAGGTCAGCGAGGTCTACCACGTCATTTCAGGAGCAGCCACGCTCGTGCTGGGCCCTGATATCGTCAACCGTCAGCGCCGGCCCTCGACCTTGCGCACGGTGGTGGAATTCAACGGTCCGGGGAACAACGGATCGTCAATACGAAACGGTGTCTCGTACAACTTGAAACCAGGTGATGTCGTCGTCATTCCTGCCGGCACCGGTCACTGGTTCACGAAGATCGACGATCACATCAATTACCTGATGATTCGCATCGACCCTGATAAGGTGACCCCGCTGCGGAGTGAAGCGCAATCGAAGGCGTATCTGGAGAAGCCCCGGCAGTAACCATCCGCGGTGATGTGGCCTGTGGCTGGCCGTGTTCAACGGCGCCTTGAGCGGACCCGCTTCAGTGTTGCCAGCGGTCGTCGGCGTGTCTTCTCCGGCAGCTTTTCCAGGCGGCTCTGAATGCCGTCGTACAGGATCTCAGCGGCGGTCCGGATCTCGGGCGCGATGTTTTGCAGAGCACGGCGATCGCCGAGATGATGCGCCCGCAGCGCCTCCACCCAAGGCCGCAGCCGTGCGGTGTCGCCGCGTTGGTCGAGGAAGGCCAGCAGCTGGGCTCCGTAGTTCAGATGCAGCAGCACGGCACTGGCGCGGAGCCAGTCGTCTGTGTTCATTGGCGAGAAGCCATCGGCTCGGAGGGTCAATGCTTTGGCGAGGGCCTCGCAGGTCAGGCCCCAGTTCGAGTCGTAGGCGGCGAAGAGGGCTTCGTGGAGGTGTGTGGTGTCGAGCAAGTGGTCGTTGGGAAACGCCCGCAGTTCATCCATCAGCGGGCGAGCGTCAGAGCCTTCGCCCATGAAGTCACGACGAAGGAACATGCGGTTTTGAAAAGGGCTCGCGTTGGCTGGGTCGAGTCGTAGCGCGTTGTCATAGGCTTCCGCAGCAGCGGAGGGGCGGTCGAGGTGATCGCAGTCAGGGCTGAAGTGATCCTCGCCCATCAGGTGACGGGCCAGCCGGTTGCGATCGATCGGCTCGTAGAAGCTTTCCAGGAATCTGGTGAGAAACTCCACTTCGCGGCGCTGGCGGCGCGAGGCGCTACGCATGAGGAACCAGATGTTGAAGAAACGCTCGGCGAGTTGGTAGCCGGTGCTGGTCTCTCCAAACAGCTCGGTTCGCTCGACGACGCCGGTTTTTTCCAGTCGATCGAGCTGGGCGCTGATGGTGCCGGCTGGCAGGCCTGTTGCGCCGGCGAGCCTGGCGGCCGTGACCGGGTTCCAGTGGTTCGCGATGGCGCTGGCCACCACCTGCTGTTGCGCGGTGAGCTCTTCGAATCGGGCTTTGTAGTGCGGCGTGACGCGGTCCAGCAAACCTTCCAGGTCGCCAAACACGTTTGGGGCGAAGTCCTCAGCATAGAGGAAAAAGAGTGTCAGTACGGTTCGGGGATTCCCTCCCGTGAGCTGCCGAAGCACGGTAAGACGGGCAGGATGCTGCACGACTCGCTGTCGCACATCGTCCCGTTGTGCGGCCTGCGCCAGATGCACGAGCAGGGAGCGCATCTCGGATTCATCGAGCGGGCGGAGGTAGTGGACCTTGAACTGATCGTAAAACGCCGCGCCGTAGTCCTGGCTCTGCGGCGGCGGGCTGGGGCTAGCTCCGACGAGGATCGGGCTGCCGGGCCGCATGAGCAGTTCGCGCAGGCTGTGCTGCTGGCCGGTGTCGAGGCGCTCGAAGACGAGTTGAAGATTGTCCACCAGTAACACCGGCCGTTGCCCGCCGGCCTTCGTGATTTGGACAAAGGCTTCGTAAACCTCGTCGGCAAAAGGCCGATCGTCCTTGACGGCCCGCATTCCAGCGGCGGTCAGGCGAGCCACGGTTAAGTCGATCTCATCAACGCCCTCGGCGTCGTTCACCAACTCGCGCGCATCGGCCAGCGAGTCGAGGCAGTTCAGCCAGAACTTGGACAGGCGGTCCACCGCGTACTGCTCTTCGGCAAACACCAGCGCAATGAAGCGAGCAGAGAGCTCGGAATCCGTGCGCAGTTCGGCGGCAACGCGCGACAGCAGCATGGTCTTGCCCATGCCGCGCTGGCCGACGATGAGATGGTGCTGCGCCCGGCTCTTTGGCTTTGTTGCGGCGAGGTCGGCGACGATGCGGTCAAGCTGTGGCCGCCGCGCCGCGAAGGCCGCGATGATTTGATCCGAGGACATGCGCCCCGTGTTGTAGAGCGAGAGTTGATGGAGCGAGAGCGGAGGTGTGGAGGCAGGGGGTGTCATCGGACTTCGCGGCGATGCCAGTATTCGCGGAGCAGAAAGGATCGAAACGTGTAGCGGCCCGCGCTCTCCAGGAGGTAGCCGTCGCGCTGGAGCATCAGCACCAGGCGTGCGAGCTGGTCTTCGACGGCTGCCGGATCGGCGGCCTGACGAGTGGTCATGAGTGCGTTCAGGATCTGGGCGCGTTCACGGCCACTGGCGTGCTGGCAGAGATGGCGCAGGATGTCTTTCGCCGCTGTCGCATCGCTGTGGCTGAACTGCTCGTCCAGTCGCTGCCGCCAGGTGTCGAACTGGCGGATGTTGTTGGGCAGCAGGAGATGGGCGAAGGCCGCTCCGACGGCGGAGGCATCGGCCTTGGTCGTGCCGGAATCGACGAGGGCATGGAAGACGATCTGCAAGTGGTGTGGCAGTGGCCAACCAACGCGCTCGATGATGAGGGCTCGCTGTTCGGTTGAGAGCGGCAGGCCGTTGCTCTCGCCCAACTGGCTGAGGAATCGGTCGGCCTCGTCCGCATCCAGCGCTTCCAGATGCAACGGGGTCAGGTCGTTGATCGCCTTTCGCAGGTGTCGATCATCGACAAAGTTATCCAGTCCAATCGAGCCGAGAAAGATCCAGCGCACGGTCTGCCGATGCGTCTGCCTCAAGGCCCGCAGCCAGTGGAGCAATCGGCTGACTCGCTCGGTGCCGTGCTCCTCTTTGCCCAGCGCCAGCAGCATCTCGGGCATCTCATCGATCGCCAGCAGAATGGGCTTCCCGCCGCCTTCGATTCGCCGGAAGATGCTCTCGAGCACGCGACCCAAGGTGCTGTGGTCGGGGTCTTCGGCGGCGCTCATTTCCATGTCAACACCCGCGGCCCCCACTTTCAGCCCCCCCGAACGCCTGGCGTGCCTTGCGAAAGGCGAGGGAGACACGGCTGAGCGCCTCCGGATGCAGTCCGCTCTCCCTGAGAGCCTGAGCAGAAATCGCCCTTGCGTGAGAGTTGAGCGCAGGATCCCGGTCGCCACCGGTTGTTCGGGACGCCCGTTCGTCGCCGCCGGGCAGCGCGCGGCGACCTTTTTAGGCTGGGTGCGGGCCGCTTGCTGCGAGGGGGGCGAACGGCGGGTGGGCTCCCGACCGAGTCAGCCGCGGAGCGTGATGAGTCGGAGGACGTTGTACGTGAGCGCGAAGAGTGACGCACTGCCCAGCACCTTGGGCAGACCGCGAACGACACAGTGGTCGAGCCCTCGATGGGCCTTCGCGTCGGCGTTGACGGTTTCCGCGGTCGCAGCGCGCTGCTTGTAGATGTCCTTGGCCTCGTCGGTCGCCATGCGTTGACGCCACGCGATGACCGCAGCGCTGTCGGTGTCGCGTGGAAGATGCGGATCCGGAGCATCGGCCTTCCTTGCCTTGGGCAAAGGGGCGTACACGATCACGTTCTTCTCGGCCGCCTGGTTGATCGCCTCGTGCCGCGGGTAGCCGCCGTCGATGAGTATCTCCTTCGGCCGCACGCCCGTGCGTTGCTCGATGTGCTCGAGCATCGGCGTCGATTCCCCCATGTCGCTGCCGAGGTTGGTGGCGTCGACGCCCACGATGACGCGGGCCCGATCGGTGGTCGTGGCGAACGGCACGTTGAAGGCGGGCCGAAATCCATGGTCGCCCATCTTCATCACCCGCGCGTCGGGATCGGTGCTCGACACACGAGCCGGAGGTGCTGCCATCACAGGTTGGACCCGCTGTTGCCCAGCCGAAGCGTTTCAACAAAATCTGGCTGCCGGTCATGCCTATCGCCTTCTTGATGACCATGCTTCCCGAAACATGGGTGTTCGGGAACCTGCTACTCTGTGGTTCTCTTTTCTTTTTTGTCAAGCCGAAACTCAGCAGCGGCTTCGGGGCATTCACGGCATTCGTGATCGCGATGGTTGGTGCCTTTCTGCTGCAACTCCCCGGTCAGAGCATCAGGCAGGCACAGCAGGCGAAACTTCAAGCGCAGCGAGCGGCTGACCAAACAGCCCAATCGGCTGGTCGAAGAGCGCAAGAAGAGGAACGGGTGCGCCGGCTATTCGCTGACATGCAGCAGAGGGTTTCATCGGGACGCTGGCGCGATGCGGCGAAGTTGGACGCCGAGATCAAGACTGCAAACCCTGGCTACCCCGGACGAGCGGAGGCGGAGAAGGTCATTACCGAGCACGTTCGGACGCTCGACCTGGACGAGGGGGTTTCGGAAGCCGAGCGAGTCGCCGCGGACCCCGCGCGGTGCAAGGCGCCAAAGCCCATCTCCGACGCTTGGAACAAGATGAAGGGTGTGAAATCAACTGACGCCCAGTGGAGTCGTGCTCTTAAAGCGGTTGCGAGACTAGAGAGTTGTCGTCAACAAGCAGAACGCGAGCTGTCATCCGGTATGCGGGGCATCATGGTCGCGCAAAGAGAAGCATGGGCAGGGACGGCAGACACCGCGTTTCTGGACCAAGGGATGAACGCAACGATTGCCTTGAGTGGTCCGAACAAGGTGAATGCGACCATAGAGTGGGCGCTCATGAGCAGGGCTGCCGCGCACAAACTTACTGATGGCGGCAAGACGGGCGAGGGATCATTTCTTGGCAGCCTACAGAAGATCGGGTTTCGCCGGGTGACGTTCACCGACGGATTTGACGATGCGTGGCACTACACGCTAGCGCCCGACGACGAATCGAAAGGCGGCTCGGTTGTGTTCTCGTCGTTTGGAATCACGGGACCTTTGAAGTTGAACCGCGTCGCGGGAATCACGGGCAGGTAGCGAACGACGACCCAGAACCACGAGCCAATCTGAATGGGTCAGGCGCGACTACGAGGAGAGCGTGAATGAAGAAGTGCCCGTTCTGCGCGGAGGACATTCAGGACGCTGCTGTCGTTTGCAAGCACTGCGGGCTCGACATTCCAGTGGAGGCATCGATGCCGGCGAAATCAACGTCGGTGCCGAAACAGCCGGATAGGTCGGTCCCTCTGGCTATTGCCCTCGTCCTCGTCGCCATCGGGGGGGTGTTGGTACAGATGAGTGGGTGCGTACCGTGAAGAAGTGCCCGTTCTGCGCCGAAGAGATTCAGGACGCCGCAATTGTCTGCAGGCATTGCAAGCGGGCACTCCATGATCTGCCGCCACCGCAGCAACAGCAGCAGCAAGAGTTCACGGCCAAGCAAGGACAGCAGGTCGGTCTAGGATGTGCCATCGTTTTGTTTGTGATGCTCGGAGGTTGTTGGTGGATTGGCAAGCCCGACAACTCCCCGACTGCCAAGCGGGAGACAGCAAACGACGATGCAAGCGTCGTCGTGACGGTCTTATGCGAAGCGGCCGTCAAGCAGCGTCTCAAAGCGCCCGCAACGGCTGACTTCCCGTTCGGAAACGCCAGGAACGTCGAAGTGCTGGGAAACAACCGCTATCGACTGCGTTCCCACGTTGACGCGCAGAATTCCTTCGGCGCGAACTTACGCACAAACTTCGTTTGCATCATGGCAGGCAGCGGTGAGAGCCCAGCGGGCTACCAGTTAATCGAACTGACCGGACTCGACTGAAACCGACGACACCCTCCGTGCCTGCGTAGGCCCGGCAAGCAGTTTTCAACGGGGACTACCGACCTCGCTGCCCTAGTCTGGCGGATGCGCCGTGAATCGCGCGACGCCGTGGCACCGTTGGCCCACGACTCGCGTCAACGCAGTATGGTTATCTCCGATTCCTTGGCGTCCGGCACCTCGTCAAGAATCTCCTTCCGCACGCTATTGACGGCCGGCCGGCGTCGACCACCCGTCGAGATTTATACGTTATCTTCATGGTCGGCGACACCACCACGGCCTTCAGGCGCGCCCGCTCATCGAGCCGGCCCGACCGGGCGCGGCCCAGGTAACCCTTCAAGCCGAAAAAATCGGGCGCGCGCTTGACGAGGAGCCCGTCACTGGTGGCTTCGATCATTACCCGATCGTGCGGCGCGATCCCGGCCTTCCGACGAATGCCGGCCGGTAGGGTAATCTGACCTTTGGATGACACAATGGCCGTCGGCATACAAACCGAATTGTGTGTGAAGCCTATCAAGAAGTAAAGACTGCGAATTTGCGAGGCCTTGCGACGGGAGCCTGGAGTACGGCCTGCTCCTAGATCGCGCCTTGCGAGGGTCAGGGCCCGTGCCGCCGACGTTCGACCTCTTCGAGCGCGGCTTCGACTGGCGCATGTCGTTGTGGCTGTTCCCGACAAGGAGTGCCCTCCCGACAAGGAGTGCCTCCCGTCAAGCTACAATAGGGACGTGAGCTTCGACGAACGCGCCTTCTTCAGCGAGAAGCCGGAAAGCCGGCCGGCTAAGTACCCGTGCCCCCGCTGCAAGCGGACCAACGAGTACACCATCCGGTGGACGCGGCGGACCAAGAAGGACCGCGCGCCGCAGGGCGCCGAAGACCGCGTGAAGTTCGACAAGCTGCGCGATCACTTGCTGCGCCTGGACGATGAGGTGACGTGCAAGACGTGCGGCAAGAAGTTCGAAATCCCGTCGCTGCACTCGATGATGTTCCTCGATCAGATCGAAGGCCTGCCGAAGGACGTCGATGTGGACGAGAGCGAGGCCACGGAAGCGCCAGGGAAACCGATCGACGCTGCAGCGCGCGCGGCGCTGCCGGCTCGATTTACACGACCCACCAAAGGGTGGCGCGGGTAACTACCACACGCCCGGCAACAACCGGGACTTCACCTGCCGCTGGTAGGCGCGATACTTGTCGCCGAACGCCTCGACCAGCGATGCTTCTTCCCACGGAATAGCCGCCACCACGTAGGCAGTACTGATCACCGCGAACAGCAGCCGGCTGTACGTCATCTCCGGCGCACCGAAGACGATCAGCACCCAACCCAGATAGATCGGGTGGCGCACCAGCCCGAACGGGCCGGTGACCTTGAACTCGACCGGCTGATCGTGTCGTGCCTGGCGCACTCCCGCCAGTTCCCACACGCCAATGAAACGGGCTGCCTGTTCGGTCAGCAGGATGCCCGCCAACTGCACGACGAACATGGCCCACTTGAATGGCATGGGGATCGTCCACGCCACGCCCGGGAGCGGCTGCCAGAGCCAGCAGGCGGCCAGGAACATCAGGCTGGCGACCCACACGTAGAGACTGCGTTCCAGCTCCGCCGGCACGGTGCGGGTGATCCAGGCCTTGGCGCCCGTGCGCGCCATGATGCTGTGATGAAGGGCGAAGACCGTGAACAGCGCCACGTTGATGATCACCGCGGGCCACACCGGCTCGGCTGCAGCCGGCGCCGGAATGCGGAGCTGGTAGCCGTAGACGATGACGAACGAGACGAGTGACACCGCGAAGACCAGCGCGCCGAACCAGACGAATGCCTTTCGCACGAACGGTATTATAGGGGTGAGTTGAAGGCATCCCGGATCGCAATTACCGGCATGGGCGTCGTCTCGGCCTTCGGCGCCGGGCGCGAGGTTTATTGGGATGCCATTCGCCGGGGACAGAGCGGCACGCGCGCGATCACCGAGTTCGACGTGTCCACCTATCCCTGCCAGGTGGCGGCGCCGGTGCCGCCCATCGACATGACCGCGGCCATGCCGCTGGCCGGCGAGGCCGCCCCGCGCGACTCGCGCGCCGATCCCCGGCGCTATTCCCGGGCCGCGCTGTTTGGCGTGATCGCCGCTCGCGAAGCGTGGAATGACGCGGGCCTCGGCTTCGCGCAGCCCAACGCCGGCGTGATCATCGGCAGCGGCGGGGGCGGCATCGACATCGGCGAGCAGCAGTATCGTGATTTTTTCACGACCGGTGGCCAGCATGTGACGCCGTACGCGATTGCCCTCGGGATCTGCGGCATGGTGTCGAGCGAGATTTCGATCGCGCTGGGCGTGCGCGGCATCAGCCACGTGCTGTCCACCGGCTGCACCAGTTCCACCGATGCCCTCGGCTACGCCTGCATGCTGCTGCGCGAAGGCGAGTGCGACGTGCTGCTGTCGGGGGGCACGGACGGGTGCGTGCTGCCAGGCATGATCTTCGGCTTCTCGCGCATGCGCGCGGTATCGACCCACTACAACGATCGCGGCGCCGAGGCGTCGCGCCCGTTCGATCGCGGACGCGACGGGTTCGTGCTGGGCGAAGGCGCGTGGATGCTGACCCTGGAGCTCGAAGACCGGGCCCGCGCGCGCGGCGCCGCCATCTACGCCACTATCGATGGCTATGCCTCGACCTGCGACGCCTATCACCGCGTCCAGATGAATCCGGACGGCGAGCAGATTGTGCGGTGCATGCACACCGCCATCGCGCGGGCAGGACGTTCAGCCGAGGAGATTGGCTACATCAACTATCACGGCACGTCGACGCAACTGAACGACGCGATCGAGGCGCGCTGCACGCGCCTGGCGTTCGGAGCGCTGGCGGATCGCATCCCCGGTTCGTCCACCAAATCGATGATCGGGCATCCGCAAGGCGCGAGCGGCGCGGCCGGCGTCGTCGCCACCGCCCTTGCGCTGTCGCGGGGATTTCTGCCGCCCACGATCAACCTGACCGATCCGGATCCCAACTGCGATCTGGATTTCATCCCCAACGAGGGCCGCGTGGCCCAGCCGGAGGCGGCGCTCTGCAACTGCCTGGGCTTCGGCTCGAAGAACAGCGCGCTGGTCCTCGGGCGCTCACATGGATGATGTCGTCATTGCCGGCGGCGGGCCGGCGGGCGCGTTGGCGGCACTCATCCTGGCGCGGGCCGGCGCCAGGGTCAGGGTGTTTGAGCGCGCGCGCTTTCCCCGCCACAAGCTGTGCGGCGACACGCTGAATCCCGGCGCGCTTTCGGTATTGGCGCGCCATCTTGATCTCGCGCCGTTGATCGCGCGCAGCGACCCGATTCACGGCATGCTCATCACCGGTCCGTGTGGCGCGGCGGTGCGTGCGGAGTACGGAGCGGGCGTTGCCGGGCGCGCGGTGACGCGCAGCGTGTTTGATGAATGGCTCCTGCGTCAGGCCAGCGCGGCCGGTGCGCAGGTCGAGGAGGACGTCGCCGTAAAGGCTGCGCTCATCTCTGATGGCCGCGTCTGCGGCGTGATGGTGACCGGACACGACGGTGGCGCGGTGGTGCACCAGGGCCGCGTGGTGATCGCGGCCGACGGCCGGCGCTCGACGCTCGCATTCTCGCGCCGGCTCGCGCGACAGCCGGCGCGGCCCAGGCGCTGGGCCATTGGCGGCTACTTCACCGGCGTTGCCGATTGCGGCACACTCGGCGAAATGCACGTGCGCCAGGGCCACTACATTGGCGTCGCGCCGGTCCCCGGCGGCCTCACCAACGTGTGCGTCGTGATTCCTCACGCCACCGGCGACCGGCCGTTTGGCGCGCCTGGCGCGCTGATTCGATCGCGCCTTGATGCCGATCCCGCGTTGCGCGAACGATTTGCCAGCGCCCGCGCCGAAGGCGACCCGGTCATGCTGGGACCCATGGCGGTGGATGCCGACGCTGCCGGTGAACCCGGGTTACTGCTGGCCGGTGATGCCGCGGGCTTCATCGACCCGATGACCGGCGATGGGTTGCGCCTGGCGCTGGCCGGCGCGGAATTGGCGGCCGCGGTCACGCTGGAGGTATTAGCCGGCACGCTTGCGGCCGACGAGGCTCACGTCGTCCTCGCGGGTCGTCGTCGCGCGGCGTTTGCGCAGAAGTGGCGCTTCAACCGAACCCTGCGGTCGCTGGTCACCTCACCGCAAGGCGTCACGGGCGCCGCGCTGGTCGCACGTGCCGTGCCTGCGATCTTCGAATCGATCATCCGTTACGCGGGGGACTGCGCGCCGTCATGACCAATCAAGCCCTTGCCATTGCCGTCCTCACCGTCGTGGCGGCGTTGCTCATGATGGGTGGCGAGCTCGTACTGTCCCTCTTCAACGAGCAGCAGTTGCGGGCCAAAGGAGCCATTGAGCCGCCCGATGACGTCATCGCGATCATGCGCTGGGCGTACCCCGTGTCGTTTGTGGCCATGGCAGTGGAAGGCGCGATGGTCGGACCATCTTCGAGTGCGACCTTGCTGGGCGGTCTGGTGCTGTTTGGCCTCGCGAAGGCGCTCAAGATCTGGGCGATTGCTTCCCTTGGGCCGCGCTGGAGTTACCGCGTGTTGATTCTTCCCGGTGTGCCGCTGGTGACGTCGGGGCCGTATCGCTATGTGCCGCACCCCAACTACCTCGCCGTGGTTGGCGAGTTGGTCAGCGTCGCGTTGATCGTGGCCGCGCCTATCACCGGGCTGCTCGCGACGTTCGG
>JBCKZH010000062.1:0-20336 GCA_038919385.1 Vicinamibacterales bacterium
CGGCAGGCAGCCGGCGGCGCACAGCAACGACGTTCCCGCTGATTGTAGGATCAGCGCGGCGGGAAATCGTTTCATGGGAGCTGGAGGGGTCCTGGTCACAAACGAAAGGTGGCCAGCCCGTTAACCTATTTGATTGCGAAACCAGCCGATGTCCCAGGTGCGACGGCGGCGCCCCTGGAATACCCTTTTGAGCGGAGCCGCCGTGTTGGGGCGTCAACGGGCAGGTGTGGAATTTTTGCCGACAAGATGTGCCCACCCGACAAGAGGTTACCTCCCGGCAGCCGCCCGCCCGATCGTGAGCCGCGGTAAGATCAAGGCAATGGGCAAGAGGCTCTTACTCGCCTTGGGGGCGTTCGGGCTCGGCGTGACGTTCGCGGGCGCCCAGGAACAGGCTCCCAATCGGCGCGAGTTCACCATCATCGCGAAAGACCACACCTTCACGCCCAACAAGCTGGACGTGTCACAGGACGACCTGGTGAAGATCACGCTGAGGAGCGAGGACCGACCCACCAGCTTCGCCATCGACGCCTACCGCATCGTCAAGCGCGCCGGCGGCGGGCATTCGACGACGTTCGAGTTCCGGGCCGACCAGTCCGGCACCTTCACCTTCTACTGCAACCTGACTAAAGATCAGGGCTGCAAGGACATGAAGGGAACGTTGGTGGTGAAAGCGAAGTAGCTATTTCCTGGGGAACTTGTCCGGGTTGTCCGTGAAGAGCGCGTCGACGCCGAGCGTGTAGAGGTAGTGCGACATCTCGGCCGTGACGTCCTTGAAGGTACCGGTGTCGGCTGACCGGAACGTGTAGGGCGTCACCGTCATGCCTTCGGCGTGCGCCCACTTCACGAAGTCCGGGTTCTTCAGCACGATCTGCTTCGCCGGGCCGAAACCCTGGACGATGCCCTTCCAGGACTTCACCTCCTCGGCCGTGCCGAAGCCGTCGGCATTGCCGAGCAGCAGCACCACGGGTACACCGATCTTGATCTGCGCCAGCTTGCGGGCGCTCGGCTGGCCGAAGGTCTGCAGGATGACCGGCGTCTTCGGATCCGCCTTGGGCCCGCGCAGGCCGTTCTTGTCGAGTGCGGCCGCCACCATCTCCTCGAACTTCACACCGCGGCCGGCATAGATCTCCGGGGTCTTCAGCTCCGGAAAGATTCCGGCCTTGCCGCGAATGGCGGCAATGGCCTCGTCGAACGTCGGCACCTTCTCGCCCGCGAATTTCTTGTCGAACCACGAACCCGCGTCGAGCGTCTTGATTTCGGCCAGGGTGAAGTCGTTGGCGAGCCACGCCTGACGTGTCTTGCCCTCAATGGTTTGCGTGCTGACCCGGCCGGGGAACAGCTCCTCAACATTCGTCGTCCGCTCGAGGCTGGCGTCGTGCAGGCAAATCAACACGCCGTCCCTGGTGACGGCGAGGTCCTGCTCGACGAAATCCGCACCCTGCTCGATGGCCAGGCGATAGGCCGCCAGGGTGTGCTCGGGCGCATAGGCCGACGCGCCCCGGTGCGCTACCAGCGTCTTCTTCGAATATTGTGCCGATCCGGTGATTGACATGGAAAGCACCAAGGCCCAAGCCGCAAGCCCCACGCCGCAAGCCGTTAGTCTACGCTTCATGATGGTCCCCTCGTGAAAAGGCCCGCGCCGCCTCGATGCGCTCGCGGATGGGTGGGTGCGAATAGAAGATCCATCGCACCATGGTGGACGGATACTCCTCCGCCAGATTCTGCTGTGACAGCCGCTTCATTGCCGTGACGAACGCGTCAACATTGCGTGTCGTGTCGAGAGCGTAGCGGTCGGCCGCGCGCTCCTGCGCGCGCGACTGAGCGTTAACGAGGGGCAACATCAGGAAGGACCAAGCACCGGCCACCAGCAGCAGCAAGGGCAAGGCCGCTGGATCCGAGAGGCCGCGAAACCCCGCGGCGTCGGCCACCCGCCGCAACACGAGGTCGGCCAGAAAGAAGCCGCCGAACAGCAGCAGCGTCTGAATGGCAATGCCGCGCCACAGGTCGTGATGCACGTGATGGGCCAGTTCGTGGGCGAGGATGACTTCGATCTCGTCCTCGGAGTAGTCAGCCAGCAGCGTGTCCGACACCAGGATCCGCCGCGTCCGCCCCATGCCCGCGAGCGCCGCGTTGGCCTTCTTGGTGTGGCCGCTCAGCACCCACTCGAAGACGCCGACGACGTCGGTGCTGGCTTTCCCGGCCAGCGCGAGCAACCGGTTCACCAGCGCCGGACGCTCCAGCGGCTTGAAGGTGTAGAACAGTGGCAGCAGCACCACGGGCGCCAGCCGCGCCATCACCATCGTCGCGGCGGCGAAGGCGGTGGCCGACAGCCACCACCACTGGTCCGGCCAGTTGCGCAACGTCACGAACACGACCGACGCGCCCATCACGGCCAACGCCAGACCGAGCAGGACGCCTTTTCCCTGGTCGGCCAGCCAGTGCGCCGTGGTCTGCGTGGACAGCTGGTAGCGATGCTCGAGGAGATGCCCCTGGTAGAAGGCAAACGGCAGCTCGACGAGCTGGAGGATCAGCATCACCAAGACGACGACCAGCATGACCATCACCAGGTCGTTGAGCCCTTCCGGAACCCACTGTGAAATGGCCGCGGCCAGTTCCCGCAGGCGATGGCTGGCGCCGGTGAGCACGAGTCCCAACAGCACGACGCCAGCGACCGCCGTCCCCAGGAGGTCGGCGCGCCGGCGCAAACGGTGATAGCGAGTGGACTTGTCTTCGTTCACGGATCAGCAGCCAGTGTAACTCTGGCGCTGCTGATTGCGGCTTGCGGCTTGCGGCTTGACAGCAGGTCGCAGGTCGCAAGTCGCAGGCCGAGCCTAAGTCGTCGGCTTTGCCGACCGCCCGATGCGGACGCCGCCGTTGGTGGTGCGGATGTTGACCTTGGCGCCGCCGCCGTTGAGGGTGCCTTCGAGCCGTCGCTTGGATTCGAAGGAGTTGGACTGCTCCTGTTTCCGCACGTCAAGGTCGCTCACGCGCACGCCGCCGTTGACGGCGCGGGCGGTGATGGTGGCCTTGCTCTCGGCCGGCAACCCGAGTGAGACGCCGCCGTTCACCGTTTCGATGTCGATGGTGGCACTGGCGTCAAGCGGGCTGCCCAACTCGATGTCGATGCCGCCGTTGACGGAGGAGGCATCGAGAATGGTCGCGGTGATGTTGCTGCCCTTCACGCCGCCATTGGTCGTCCTGGCGTGCACCTCGCCCTCGAGGCCGTTGAGGCGAACGCCGCCGTTGACCGTGCGGACGTCCACGATCACGCCTTTGGGGACCTTCACGGTCCACTCAATCTCGTGGCCGTTGAAACCGCTCATGCGTGGTGGCCGCGACTCGACGCGAACACGGTCGCCGCTGACCTCTTCGCGGATTTCGAGCTTCGCCAGCAACTCCTTGGCGGCCTCATCGGTCGACCCCTTGGCCGTGCGGCGGCCTTCGATGGTGACCTTACCGTCGGTGGCTGGCTCGGCCGTGACGCGGCCGTTGACGTTGATGAGCTCGATGCGCCCCTTCTCGGACAGGGTGTAGGTGCGCGTCCAGGTGTCCTGGGCCTTGCCGCCGGAAATATCGAAGGAAAAGTCGCCGCTGGCGTCGGTCTTGATGTCACAGGCAGCGACGCTGAGTCCGGCGGCCAGTACGAGCCCAAGCAGGAAGGGTTTGCGCATACAAGACTTCAGACGTTTCAAGGGTTCCACAGGTTCCAAGGGTAGCCGAAGTTGCCCTTACTGCCGACGATAGACCGAACGTTGGCAGAGCGGGCCGTCAGTCGCCGACGTCGTCCCTGGCGGGCGCCGGCTCAAGCGGTTCGGCAAGACGACGGAAGCCCCCGCCACCGACGCGCGTTGTGTGAAGAAGCACTGAGCCGACGAACACGCCGTGCTCGTAGAGCGGGTCGGCATCGTTGGTCGACTGGGCCAGGTCGAACCACAGATCCCACGCGGCATCGAGTTCCTCGCGCGTCATGTCGCGCAGGTTGAGGTCGTCCTCACTCAGCATCTGCATCGGCACCTCCAGCGACGCGCGGTGGCAGGTGGCGTTCGGCGGCCTCGCACATGCACGTGTGCGCGGCACGCAGGGGCAGGTCGCCGACGCGCAGGGCGCGGCACGCCTCCAAATATGGGACGGCCGCCGCTTCATAGCGCTCGACGCGACGGCGATCGCGCTGTTGGAGGTCGTCGGCCTCAACGGCCAGCGCCAGGACGACCGCGCGCCGGTCGCCCGAGAGCCCCGCACGAACGGCCGGGCGCGTGACGTCCGTCCCGAAACGAGGTGCCAGCGCCAACACACGGTCGGGGTCGGTCGAGAGCGCGATCTCGCGCTCGGGAGGCAGCAGGGCCGCTAACGGGCCGATGACGGCGTAGTCCTTCGCGCGCTGGGTGTGTTTCATGTGAATCAACGACTCGACGCCAACGGTCACCAGCCTCGACTGCCTGTGCCCCACGAACAACGCCTCGACCGACACGGTCGACACGCGCGGCGGACGGCTCACGAAGTCGCAGCGGATGCGGCGCCGCCGGTCGTCGAAGAACTCGAAGTGGCTCGACCATCCCCCCGAGAGCCAGCGCACGTCGAGAGGTGAGGAAGGCCGATACCGGGCACCGCGCGATTCGAGCACGGCCAGCACACGCTCGCACGCCTCCGGCGATTCCCGGATGACCCAGTCACCGTCCTTGCTCATGATGGCGACGCGGTAGAACACCACCGCTTGGCCAGACGCCAAGGCCACCGTGGGCGCCGAAGCGTTGAAGGCCTCCGTCAGCTCGAAGTAGACGTTCGTCACGCGACCACGAGTATAGCCTTGGCGCTTGAAGGCGCCTTGACGAGCGTGGGTGCGTGGGTGCGTGGGTGCACTTCAGCACCCGAGCACCTCAGCACCCGTTTTAGTTGAGCTGAATCGAAATCAGCTTCGACACGCCCGGCTCTTCCATGGTCACGCCGTAGAGCCGGTCGGCAATCTCCATGGTCTTGCGGCTGTGCGTGATGATGATGAACTGGGTCTTGTCCATCATCGACTTCAGCATATCGACGAACCGCCCGATGTTGGCATCGTCCAGCGACGCGTCGATTTCGTCGAGCAGGCAGAACGGGCTCGGCTTGTAGCGGAAGATCGCGAACATCAGCGCGATCGCGGTCAGGGCCTTCTCACCGCCCGATAGCAGCATCACGCTCTGCAGACGCTTGCCCGGAGGCGAGGCGATGATGTCGATGCCGCTTTCGAGCGAATCATTGTCATCGAGCAGCGTGATGCCAGCCTTGCCGCCCCCGAACAGGGTGGCAAAGGTGCTCTGGAAGTTCTCGTTGATGGCGGTGAACGCCTCGCGGAAGCGCGCGTGCGTGGTCTCGTCGATCTTGCTGATGGCTTCGTTGGTCTGCGCGATCGAGTCGATCAAGTCCTGGCGCTGCGTTGAGAGGAACAGGTGCCGCTCTTCGAGCTCTTTCGATTGCTCGATCGCCATCATGTTGACGGGACCCATGCGGTCGATCTTCTCGCGCAGTTCCGCGATCGCCTCTTCGGCCGTCATCCGGGCCGGGGCGGCCTCTTCTTCAACCGGCTCCGATTCGATCTCGGACGCCGGGATAACCGCAGCAAGCACGGCCGCGGCTTCATCTTCTTCGTCCGGTTCGGCCGCTTCCGCCGCGCGAATCGCGCGCACGTCCGGTTCAATCTGTCCGGCGGCCGCCATCTCGGCGACCTGCTCGCGAATCTCATCGAGCGTGGCGTTGACGGTGTCCATGGACTGCTGCGCCAGGTGCGTCAGGTCCGATTCGGCGGTGGCGCGCTGCACGTCCACTTCGGCGGCGAGGGCGCGCAGGGCATCCACGGCGCGGCGGGCGTCGCGAATCACATCTTCCTGGCGCTCGGCCGACTGCTTGATTTCGAGTGCGAGTTCGTCGGCCTGGATCATCGCCGCACGCAAGCCTTCGAGCTTGCCCACGTCTTGGTCCATCAGCCGTTGGCCGTCGGCGATCGCGTCGATCAGGCGCTCGCGCTGATCGCGCATGAGCGCGACGTCGCGCGTGCACGCCTGGACGCGGCGTTCGAGCTCGGCCGCCGCGTCTTCCATCCGCGACACTTCGGCCAGGGCGGCGGCGCTGCGTTCCACCAGGCCCGCTTGGGCGGCACGTGCTTCGGCCGCCTTCAGGCTCAGGCCCTCGGCCGTCTCGCGCGCCTCGGACAACTTGCGCTGCGAGTCCGACAGCGCCAGGTCGGCCTCGCCGCGTTGTTCGTTCAGCCTGGCAATCGACTCGCGGGCTTCGGCCTGCCGCGCGTCGAGACCCGCGACCTCTTCGCGAACACGGCTGACTTCGGTCCGCACCAGCTCGGTGCGCTGCTGCAGGCGGAACTGGTCTTCGGCCGCGCGCTGGCTCTGGCCCTCGACCCCGACGATGGCTTTTTCCTGGCGGTGAAATTCCGCCGACAGTCCGGCGATCGCCGCCGTCGCGTAGGCGATGGTCTGCTCGAAACCGGCGGTCTCGGCCACCAGCTGTTCGAGGGCGGTCTTGGCGGCCGCGAGCTTCTCGCGCAGTTCCTTGATCTCGCGCTTGGTCGCCAGAATGCCGCGCGACTCGGCCTTGTCGCCGCCGGTCACCACGTAGCGGCCGCGGAACACGTCGCCTTCGAGCGTGGCCACCGGATACGGAACGGTCGGCGCAATGCGCGCGGCGGCCGCGAACGATTCGGCGATCATCGCCCCGCCCATCACGGCTTGCACCGCCTGCGGGAAGGGGCCACCAATGCGAACCACGGACGTGAGCGCGACCGCACCGGACGGGACCGAGGACGAGACCTGGGCTCCATCAAACGATCCGCCGAACGAAGCCACCGTGGAGGCATCGTCAGGACGACCGACGATGAAGCCGCAGCGGCCGGCATTCTCCTGGCGGATCAGCTTCAAGCCGGCGGACACATGATCGAGACGTTCGACCACCACGTGTTGCAGCAGGTCGCCGAGGCAGGCCTCGACCGCCCGCTCGTACTTCGGCTCGACTTCAAGGAAGTCGGCGAGGGCGCCCATCTGGCCGACCTTGCCGTTGGCATTGACCAACACCATGCGCGCCGCGTCGGCGAAGCCGGAGCGATGCGTGTCGATCTCTTCCAGCGAGTGCAGGCGCGCTGACATCGCCGCGACGTCGTGCTCGCGTGAACGCACATCGCGAGCGCGCCATTCGTGTTCAATGCGGGCGCTCGCCAATTCCGACTCGCGCGCGGCCCGTGCGATGTTGGCGGCATCGAGTCCATCCTGGGCGCGACGTAGCGAGTCGGCGGTCATCTGCCGTTGGGCACGCGCCTGCTCGAGTTCGGCCGCCAGTTCGTTCGCTTCCAGTTCCAGGCGACCCGAGGTCGCCATGGCCCGCTCGCGCTGGGCGGCGGCATTGTCGTGCGCCGCGTTCAGCGCGGTGATGGTGTTGAGCACCGCGTAGACGCCGGCGCGCGCGTGCTCCACGTCCTGCTCGAGCGCTTCAATGGCCTGTTGTGCCCGGGCGTACTCGTCGCCGGCGGCCAGGGCCAGGGCCGACGCTTGATCGCGTGCGGCGGCCGCTTCGCTGGCAGCCAGGCGGCGGCCCTCAAGAGCCCACTGTTCCGGCTCGCGGCGAGCTTCGAGCTGCTGCCGTTCGGCCTCGAACTCATCGGCCCGCGCCCGCAGCATTTCGGACTGCTGGGTATCGAGCGCGATCTGCTGCTGGCGTCGATTGATCTCGAGCTCGTGCGCGTGCACCGTCCCGCGGGCAGTGGTCGCTGCCCCATCCGCCGAGGCCAGCTCGATGCGGATGCGCGACAAATCGCTTTCCACTTCGGCCAACCGCGCGGCCGCGGCAGCTTCGTTGGTGCGCGCGTCCCGCAGGCGCGTACGTGCCGTGTCAATCGCGTCCGACAGCGTGCGGTAGCGCCGCGCGAGCAGCACCTTCTCCCACCGGCGCATCTCGTCGCGCAAACGGGTGTAGCGGCGGGCCTTCGCCGCCTGGCGCTTCAGTGAGCCGCGCTGCTTGTCGATTTCGTAGACAATGTCGTCGAGGCGCGTGAGGTTTTGCTGAGCGGCCTCAAGTTTCAATTCGGCCGAGCGGCGGCGCGACTTGTACTTGGTGATCCCGGCGGCCTCTTCGATCAGCTGACGCCGATCGGTCGGGCGCGAGCTCAGGATCATCCCGATCTTGCCCTGCTCGATGATGGCGTAGGCCTTCTGGCCCAGGCCCGTGTCCATCAGCAGTTCGTGGATGTCCTTCAGCCGGCACGTCTGGCCGTCGATCAGGTATTCGCTTTCGCCCGATCGATACAGGCGGCGGGTTACCTCGACTTCGCGTGTCGTGGCCTCCAGCAACGCGGCCACGCCTTCGTGGTGACCATGGCCGTTGCCGTTGGCCTCGTGCGCCGGGACTGCCTCGCCCATCTCCTTCAACAGGGATGGCGGGACGATGACGTTACCGAAACGGAGACGAACCTCGGCGGCGCCGGTGGGCTTTCGCGCATCGGAGCCGTTGAAGATGACGTCTTCCATCTTGTCGCCGCGCAGGCTCTTGGCGCTTTGCTCGCCGAGCACCCACGTCAGCGCGTCGGCTACGTTGGACTTACCGCAGCCGTTGGGTCCGACAATGGCGGTGACGCCACGGTCGAATGCCAGCTCGGATCGGTCCGAGAAGGACTTAAAACCTGAGATTTCTAGGCGTTCGAGATGCATTGCAGGATGTCTTGGAGGAAACGAGCGCAAGTCTAACAAGCCCTGCCTGTTGTGGCAAGGCTGAACATACACCCAATATTTAGGGCTTGGCGGTCCGGTTCTTGGGCAGTTCCTGGAGCTTCTCGGCTTCGGGGAACTTGGAAAGGGCGAACCGCGCCTGGGGGTCCACCGTCACGAGGCGCTGGCGCGCCGTGGCGATGTCGAACACCGACTCGTCGATGTTGTAGCGGATCATGGCGCGAATGAAGTCGATGTCCTTCGTCCAGTCGGCTTCTTCAATCTTCACGTTGCGGCCGGTCACGTAGGCCTTGAACTCCGCCACCATCGCTTCGTCTACCGCAAAACCCTTGCGGACGATTTTGCGCGAGGGACCGGAGTGGCCAATGCGCGTGTCGCCTTCGGCGCTGAACTGCTCGGCGTAGCCGGCGAACAGGCCGCGCCCCTGTAAGGCGCGACCGAAGCGTGTCGGCGAGAAGCCTTCCACCGGACCGTCGAAGCGGAGGTCCGGCTCGATGCCGCCGCCCGAGAATACCTTGCGACCGCCGCTGGTGTACTTGAGCTGATCCGGCGTCTTGGCGCGCTCGCTCTGATCCTTCAGCGTGTAAGTGAGGTACTCGTCGAAGGTGCCGTCCCACGGGCGCTGAATGAGGCGCCCGCTGGGCGTGTAGTAGCGCGCGGTGGTGAGCGCGAGACCGGCGCCGCCGCTGATCTTGTAGACCGACTGCACCAGGGCCTTGCCGAACGTCGTCTCGCCGACCACCAGCGAGCGGTCGTAATCCTGTAGTGCACCCGACACGATCTCCGACGCGCTGGCGCTGTTGCGATTCACCAGCGTGATCATCGGAATGGTCGTGTAGCCCGGCGTCTCGGTGGCGCGATAGTCGGAATCGGAATTGGCGACGCGGCCGCGCGTGTAGACCACCATCGAGCCCTTGGGCACGAAGCGATTGGTGATGCGAATGGCCTGATCGAGCTGGCCGCCCGGGTTGCTGCGCAGGTCGAGCACCAGCTTCTTCATCCCGCGTTTGGTGAGCGACTCGAGCGCGAGGCCGAGGTCTTCGTCGGTGTGCTCCGCGAAATCGGTGATGCCCACATAGCCGGTGGTCGCGTCGATCATGAACGAGGCCGAGAGGCTCGGGATGCTGACCTGATCGCGCATCACGTTCATTTCGAGCAGGCGGTCGAAGCCCTTGCGGCGCACGCCAATCTTGACGAACGTGCCCTTCGGCCCCTTGAGTTTGTTGACCGTTGCCTCGGTGGTCCAGCCCTTCGTGTTGGTGCCTTCGACGTCGGCGATCACGTCGCCGCGGCGAATGCCGTTACTGAACGCCGGTGACCCTTCGAACACGCGCCCCGCCGTGATGTCGCCATCCACCGACTGGATGGTCAGGCCGAGACCGTAGTACCGCCCCTCCTGCCGCTCGCGCATCTGCGCGTAGCTGCGGGGGTCCATGAAGCTCGAATGCGGATCCAGCGTCTGTAGCATCCCGTTGATCGCGCCGTAGACCATGCGATTCGACTCCACCGGCTGCGCATACTGGGTCTGGATGGCGCTCAACGCCGCCGTGAAGGTGCGGTAGTGCTCGGGCACCGAGGTGGTGGTGGCCTGCGCACCTGTGCCGTAGACCCCGCCAATGACTGCGGAAACCACGATGGCGATGACAGCGGCGACGAGGGAGCGGTAACGCATAGGGCGATGCTAGCTGACTACCCGCGTGTCCGCAAGGATTCCCGCCTGCGCCAAGGCTACGGCGGGCAGGCCCCGGGATCTGTCCCCCGTGGCCGTAGTGGCCGCGGGGCTTGCCCCCCGTAGCCCTTGGCGAAGGGGGGTATACTGCCTTACTGGACGCTGGGGCCCCGGACAGGGCCGTTCCCGTCCTGGCAAGGGAGCTCTCTTATGTTTGGTTCTATCGGAATGCCCGAGCTCATCATCATCATGGTGATTGCGCTGATCATTTTTGGTCCCAGGAAGCTCCCGGAACTGGGCAAGTCGCTCGGCCGCAGCCTGAACGAGTTCAAGAAGGCCTCGACCGACCTCCAGAACACCTTGGAGCAGGAAATCAAGATCGAGGAGCAAAAAGAGGTGGCCGCCAAGGCGCCCGCGCCGGTCGCCGAAGTCGTCGCGGACGATCAGGCCAGTGCGGCCCCTCGCGAGACGGTTGCGCGCAGCTAAGTTGTGGCGCTCGTTCCCTTCCCCAGTCAACGTCAAGACGACGACCCTCGAGACCTGCCCGCGCCGGCCTCGAGCACGTCGCCGTTCCAGGAGCCCGAGGAGCCGGCCGAAGGCCGGATGAGCTTTCTCGAGCACCTCGACGAACTGCGCAAGCGGATTACCCATGCCGTCGGAGCGCTGCTGGTCGGCTTCATCATCGCGTTCGCGTTCATCGATCGCGTGCAGGCCTTCATCTATCAGCGCCTGACCGCCGACATCCCGGGCGGCAAGCTGATCTTCACCGATCCTGGCGAAGGCTTCTTCCTCTGGATGAAGATGGCGGCGCTCACGGGCGTGCTGATCGCCTTGCCGTACATCATGTGGCAGGTGTGGCTCTTTATCGCCCCCGGGCTCTACTCGAAAGAAAAGCGCCTCGCGATCCCGTTCGTGATCGTGTCTTCGAGCCTGTTCATCGGCGGCGCCGCGTTCTCTCACTACTTCGTGTTCCCAGCCGCGTGGAAGTTCTTCGCCGGCTTCTCGAACTCGTACATGGAGTTCACGCCGCGTATCGATCCGGTGTTCGGCCTCTACGTGAAGCTGTGCCTGGGCATAGGCCTGGTGTTCCAATTGCCGGTCCTGATATTCGTGCTGGCCAGGCTCGGGTTCGTCACCGCCGGCTTTCTACTGAAGAACTTCAAGTACGCGATCCTGATCATTTTCATCGTCGCCGCCGTCATTACGCCCGACGGTAACCCCGTTACCCAGCTCCTGGTAGGCGGGCCAATGGTTCTGCTGTATCTGGTCGGGATTGCAGCCGCGTGGCTTTTCGGGAAATCCAAAAAACCAGATCAGGAACCAGAATAGACCCTAAAACCTAAGGCACGTTTGACTTCCGGTGTTTTCGGCTCTAGACTTATGCGTATGAAAAGCATTCGCCATCTGGCGTTTGGCCTAACTGTGTGTGTCATGGCCACGACCAGTGCCTGGGCGCAGGACACACGACCCGGCAGTAACACCATTTTCGGCGACACGGGATTGTGGTTCGTACCCATGGGCGAAACACTGGCCAAGGGGCAATGGAGCGGCAGTCTCAGCCTGGTCAACTTCGACCGCAGTGAAGGCTTCAGCGACATCACCGACATCGGTGGCATGTTCGGCTTCGGCGTGACCGACCGCATTGAACTGTTCGGCACGATGGGCGCGCGCCGTCTCGACGCGGACCTCGTCCCGGTGGCCCGCAACGGTCAGCCGCAGGATTACCCGATCAACAAGGGTTGGAGCACCGGTGTCGGTGACCTCACGGTGGGCGCCAAGTTTAACCTGATGTCCCAGGCGACCAACAACGGTTACGCCGCCGCGCTGCGCGTCTCGGTCAAGGTGCCCACCGCCAGTGCCGACGATGGCCTGGGCACTGGCAAGCCCGACTTTCAGTTCGACCTGATTGGGTCGCGCGAGTTCAATAAGCGAGTGGACCTCACCGCCTTGGCCGGCTTCAGGGTGCGCGGCCAGCCCGACGGCTACAACCTCACGCAGGGCTTCAAGTGGGGCATCGGCGCCGGCTTCCCGAGCCGATCGAAGTTCCAGGTAATCGCCGAAATGCACGGCGAGGCGCTGGTCGATCAGGACCAGAAGTACACCGGGCCGGCGCTGGCCGCCATTAGGATGCCTTCGCAATGGGACCCGGACGCGACGCGCGACCTGTTCGGCGGCTTCCAGTACCACGCGACCAACGGCTTCTACTTCGGCACCGGCCTTGGCTACGCGGTGTCGTACTATCTTCACCGTCGCGACTTTACGGTGTCTGAAGACAGCGACTTCGACCGCCTCGGCCTGCAGGTTCGCCTGGGCTACCGCCCGTCCGGCGTTCGAAACTACGCGCCCGCGGTGACCGTGCAGCCCACGGCGCCGGTGGCACCGCCGATCCCAGCCAACCGCCCGCCCACGGTCAAGGCGCGCTGCGAGCCGTGCACGGTTGAAGTGGGCCGTCAGCTCACGGCATCCGCCGACGGGCAGGACCCGGACGGCGACACGCTGCGCTACCGCTGGTCGAGCCCGACCGGGTCGTTCGGCAATGCCGCCGACCGCCAGACGCCGTGGACCGCCCCCGGCCAGGTGGGCGCCGTGCCGCTCACGGTGACGGTGGACGATGGCAAGGGGATGACGGCGACCGACACCATCACGGTGCAGGTGATCGCGCCCGCGGCGAAGAAGCAGTTCGTGTTCGAAGACGTGCACTTTGACTTCGACCGCTACACGCTGCGCGCCGAGGCCACGCGCGTGCTGGATGAAGCCATCAAGGCGATGAGCGAAGACGCGAACCTGCGCATCACGGTCGAAGGCCACACCTGCAACATCGGCACGACCGAGTACAACCTGGCCCTGGGCGAGCGCCGCTCCAACGCGGTGCGTGAATACCTGGCCAGCCGCGGTGTCGCCACGAGCCGCCTGCTGAGCGTGAGCTACGGCGAAGAGCGTCCGAAGCACGACAACACGCGCGAAGAAACGCGCCGGCTGAACCGCCGCGCGGCGCTGACGATTCGGATGCAATAAGAAGTAGGAAGACGTGCTGCCGTATTTCAGCCGCCGTGTCGGCTTGGTGGGCGGGCAAGAGGTGCCGATCCTCGCGGGCACCAAGATCAACGGCCGCGCCGGGAATACCAACTTCGGCGGACTTGTCGTCGGCACCAACGATGCGCCGGGCGTGGTCGCCGACGAAACGCTCATGACCGTCGCTCGCGTCAAGCAGAACATCTTTCGAGAATCGTGGGTTGGTGCGTTGGTCACCACAGGCGATCCGCTCGGACGCCAGGGCAGCTGGCTGGCGGGCGCAGATTTCACGTATTCGACCTCCCGTTTCAGGGGGACAAAAACTTTCTTGTTGGCCTGCGGGGATTGGCCGCGGGTCGCGATGCTCTCGGAGACGATGCGAGCGCATACGGGTTCAAGGTCGACTACCCTAACGACCTATGGGATATGCAGGTCACGGCGAAACGGATTGGACGCGACTTCGACCCGTCGATCGGCTTCGTGCCCAGGCGAGCGGTCTATTTAGTACAACGCACAAGTGAATAACAGGACCCGCATCGCGAAAGGACCGCTCCAGCAGCTCTTTCACGAGTTCGAGCCTTCTCTCGCGACCGATCTTTCAGGCAAGTGGGAGAGCTATCGCGTTTTCGCGGCGCCGGTAAATTGGCGGTTTCGGAGTGGCGATCGAATCGAACTCAATGCCAACCCGACCGGCGAACGCTTGACCGAGCCGTTTGAGGTCGCACGGGGTGTCGTGATTCCAGACGGCGCCTATCACTGGATGCGATACCGGGCGGAAGTCGGTACGGCACAGAAGCGTCGCCTCTATTCACAGTTCACGTGGTGGTTCGGCGATTTCTACAACGGCACACTGGACCAGGTCGTGTGGAGCCGGACCTGGAATCCGACGCCGCTCATCACGGTGGAGGTTTCTGGTGAGCGGAGAACATGGGGCGCCTGGTCACGGGCCGATTCACGCAGACCCTTGTCGGGAGCCGCCTTCGCGTGAACGTCTCGCCGAACTTATCCGTCGCCAGCTACGTGCAGTACGACACGGACAGCGATTCGGTCGGCGTCAACACGCGACTCCGCTGGACATTCCTGCCTGTCGCGGAGTTCTTCGTCGTCTACAACCACAACGTGAGTTCGCTTCTGGATCGATGGCGTCTCGATTCCAACCAGCTGCTGATCAAGCTGCAGTACGCGTGGCGCATGCGATACGTTGCAGTGTCAATAACCCGCTTGAGATGAGACTCACGATGCGATCGGCGGTTGTGTCGGCATTTGCCGCATGTACGCTCATGTCAGCGAGCGCTGACGCGCAAAGCGGCCCAGCACTGACGCTGGGTTCCGCGGTGGAAACAGCCGCACGGGAATATCCATTGGCAATCGAGGCACGCGCACAGGCCACCGCCGCAGCAGAAGCCGTTGGCGAAGCGAGGGCCGCGTACGTGCCGAAATTGGATGCCCTTTGGCAGCTCAATCGGGCCAGCCGCAATAACGTGTTCGGGCTTCTCCTTCCTCAAAGCATCGTTCCGCCAATTTCAGGTCCGGTGCTGGGCACAGGCAGCTTCGAAAGTACCTGGGGAAGCGCGGCGGGTCTGTTGTTCTCGGTTGAAGTGTTCGACTTCGGCCGTCGATCGGCGACGCTGGCGGCTGCGCGCGCCGAAGCCGCTTCAGCGGATGCTCAGGCTGTAGCCGCGCGTCTTGATGCGGGTGTCGTTGCGGCGGATGCCTACTTGACGGCGCTGGGTGCACAGCAGGTCACCACCGCCGCTCGCGCCAATGTCGAGCGGCTGGAGACGCTACAGCGCACAGTCAAGGCACAGGTGGACGCCGAGTTGAAGCCTGGCGCGGATCAGTCCCGCGTGGATGCGGAACTGGCCGCCGCCCGGAACCGTCTGATTGCCGCCGAACAGGCATCGAACCTTGCGGTCTTGCGGCTCGCGGCAGCCATCGGCCTGCCGGACAGTGTGCCAACGCTGGAGGCCGGAGGCCTGCTCGAGCAACAACCTGGGGGCGGAGCGACCTCGTTGAATCCGTCGCAGCACCCTTCAGTGCGCGCCGCGGAACAGGGGGCCGAGGCTGCGGATGCGAGGCTCGAAGCGGCCGAGCGTGTATTCAGGCCCAAGGTCTTCTTCAACGCCGCGCTCGCCACCCGCGCAAGCGGGGCGAACGTTGATGCGACCTTCGATCATCGTCGTGGGCTGTGGCCGGACGTCCCAAACTGGGCGGCAGGCATGACCGTCACGTTTCCGTTTCTGGAGATGTCGGCTGACAGGGCACGCACGCGGGCCGAATCCGCGCACGCCAGTGCGGCCCGGGCACGACTCACGGGCGTCGCCCAGCGGTCACGGACCGAGGTGTTACAGGCGCGCGTGATGATCGACGCGGCGACGCGCATGGCCGCGAACATCCCCGCGCAGCTCGCGGCCGCGCGTCAGGCAGACACCCAAGCTCGCGCTCGCTACGAAGCGGGGCTGACCGGCATTACCGAAGTGGCCGACGCGCAGCGGCTGCTGGCGCAGGCGGAAACCGAAGAAGCGCTGGCCACTCTGGCGCTGTGGCGCGCGCGGCTCGCCGAGGCCGCGGCGGAAGGCGACCTGTCGGCATTTCTTGCGGAGGCTGCCAAGCCTACCGGATTGCGGGTGAAGCCCTAATCATGCGACTGACTCTCGCCGCTCTCTCCCGTCCTATTACCGTCGTCGTCGCGATGCTGGCGCTTGCGGCCGCGTCCGCGCTCGCGGTGCGTCGGATGCCCGTGGACATCTTCCCCACGGTGGGCGACCCGGCGATTTATGTCGCGCAACCCTACGGAGGAATGGACCCGGCGCAGATGGACGGGTTCCTGACGTACTACTACGAGTACCACTTCCTCTACATCACCGGCATCGAACACATCGAATCCAAGAGCATCCAGGGTGTGGCGTTGCTGAAGCTGGTGTTCCACCCGGGCACCGACATGAACCAGGCCATGGCGCAGGTGATCGGGTACGCGAATCGCGCGCGCGCGTTCATGCCGCCGGGCGCGGTGCCGCCGTTCATCACCCGCTTTGATGCCGGCAGCGTGCCCATCGGGCAGTTGGTCTTCAGTAGTCCGACGCGCCTGCCCGCCGAGTTGCAGGACATCGCGCTCAATCGCGTCCGCCCGCTGTTCGCTACCCTGCCCGGCGTGTCCGCCCCGCCGCCGTTTGGCGGCTCCCAGCGCACCATCGTGGTCCGGCTCGATCCCGATCGATTGCAGGCCTATCGTGTGTCGCCCGAGGAGGCGATCGCCGCCGTGAATCGAGCGACGGTGGTGACGCCTTCGGGGAACGTCCGTACCGGCGACCTGAACCGGATTGCCTCGACCAACGCCACCCTGGGCGGGAACCTCGCGGAGCTGCTCGAAGCGCCCGTGCGCGTCGGCTCTGGTTCCACGGTGTACCTTCGCGATATCGGCGTGGTCGAGAACGGCGCGGACATCGTCTCCGGCTACGCGCACGTGAACGGAAAGCGCACGGTCTACATCCCGGTCACGAAGCGATCGGATGCGAGCACGCTGTCGGTGATCGAGGCTGTGCGAAGCCACCTGCCGGCGATGCAGGCCCTGGCGCCCGAGGACGTCGAGATCCGGCTGGAGTTCGACCAGTCGCGGTACGTCACCAGCGCCATCCTGAACCTGGTCACTGAAGGCGCCCTGGGCGCACTGTTGACCGGGCTGATGGTGTTGCTGTTCCTTCGGGATTGGAAAAGTGCCCTGATCGTCGTCGCCACCATTCCCGGCGCCTTGATGGCGGCGGTAGTGGGGTTGTGGGCCGGCGGACAGACCCTGAACCTGATGACCCTGGGCGGGCTGGCGCTCGCCGTCGGCGTGCTCGTGGACGAGGCGACCGTCGCGATCGAGAACATCCATACGCAACTCGCGCGTGGCGTCCCAACGTCCGTCGCCGTCGTCGATGCGAGCCGCGCGACCGCGGTACCGCGGCTGCTCGCCATGCTCACGGTGCTCGCGGTGTTTCTGCCTGCGTTTTTTCTGGTCGGCGTCCCGCGACAACTCTTCGTCCCTCTCGCGCTCGCGGTGACGCTGGCGATGGCGTCCTCATACGTGCTGTCCAGCACGCTGGTCCCGGTCCTTGCCGCATGGTGGCTGCGCGGACAGCAGGAGGCCGCGGTGCCTTCGGCGTTCGCCCTGTTGCAGGAGCGTTACAACGGCGTTCTCCGCGGGTTGATCAAGCGACGTGGGGCCGTGGTCCTCGTGTATTTCCTGGCGTGCGCCGGCATTGGCGTCTTGGGATTGCCCGCGCTCGGCGTGGAGCTGTTTCCGATTACGGGAAGCGATCAGCTGCAGATGCGCCTGCGAGCACCCACGGGGACCCGCATCGAGCGGACGGAACCGTTGACCCTGAAAGTGCTGGACGAAATTTCGCAAGAGGTCGGCGCCGCGCACGTCAATATCAGCACGGCGTTCATCGGCGTGCAGCCCCCCAACTATCCGATCAACACGATTTATCTCTGGACATCGGGACCCCACGAGGCCGTGCTGCTCGTGTCCCTGGCGCCCGCAGTCGCCCGGGACGGCGCCGCCTTGCGCGAGCGCCTGCGGGCACGGTTGAAGGCTGCGGTTCCTGAAATGACGGTGTCGTTCGAAGCAGGAGATATCGTGTCGCAGGTGATGAGCTTTGGCTCACCGACGCCGGTTGAAGTGGCCGTCCAGGGACTGAACCTGCAACAGGTTCGCGAGCATGCGGAAAAGATTCGGAACGCGCTCCAATCAGTGTCTTTCCTGCGCGACTTGCAGATCGCGCAGCCCCTCGATTACCCCACGCTCAACATCAACGTGGACAGGGAGCGCGCGGGCCAGTACGGCCTCACCATGAGCAACGTCGCCAGGTCGTTACTCACGGCGACGGCGTCGAGCCGATATGTCGAGCCGAACTACTGGCGCGATCCGGTGAGTGGCAACGGATTTCAGATTCAGGTGGAGATTCCACAGAGTCGGATGGCCTCCACTCAGGATCTCGAGGCGGTGCCCGTGATGTCCGGAGCGACCCAATCGACCACGCTGGGTGATGTGGCCACGATCTCTCCGGGGGTGATGCCCGGCATGATCGAGCGCTACAACGGCCAGCGCGTGGTCAGCTTGACGGCCAACCTCTTCGGGACGACCCTCGGCGAAGCGCTGCCGCAGATCCGTGCGGCAATCGCCGGGGTGGGCGAGCCTCCGCGCGGCGTCACCGTGGCGCTCCGGGGCCAGGTCCCCGTGCTCGAGCAGACGGTCAATGCGCTCCAGCGTGGACTCGCGCTGTCGATCGTGGCGATCGTCTTCTTGCTGACGGCCTATTTTCAGTCGCTTCGGCTGGCGTTGGCGGTTGTCGCCGCGGTTCCAGCCGCCTTGTCTGGCGTCATCGTGATGTTGTGGATCACCGGCACGTCCATGAACGTGCAGTCGTTTGTCGGTGCCACCATGGCGGCTGGCATTGGCGTGGCGAACGCGATCCTGCTGGTGTCATTCGCCGAGATCGGCCGCCGCCAGGGGCAGACGAGCGTCGAAGCCGCGGCGACGGGTAGCGTCGGCCGCTTGCGGGCGGTCCTGATGACCGCCTGTGCAATGACCATCGGTATGGTGCCGATGGCGTTGGGGCTCGGTGACGGCGGCGCTCAGGCCGCGCCGCTGGGACGCGCGGTTATCGGTGGCCTGATCTTCGCCACCGCCGCCACCCTGCTCGTGCTGCCCGCGTGTTACGCATTGCTGCAAGCGCGGGCCTCAGCCGCTTCACCGTCTCTCAACCCACTGGATGTCGCAGATCATGAGCATGTTGCCTCGTAAGCTCGTCTTCGCCAGCATCGCTGTAGTCCCGCTGATCCTGCCGATCCACGCCGGCGGCCAATCGGTGGAGACGGCGAAGGTCACAGCGCAATCGTCGGCGCGCGTCGTCCAGCTACCCGGTGAGCTGCTGCCTTACCAGGCGTCGGCGCTTTCCGCGCGTGTAAGCGGCTTTGTGGAAACGGTCAACGTTGATCGGGGATCGATCGTGCGGCAGGGACAGGTGCTTGCAACGCTGTCGGTCCCTGAGCTCGCCGCCCAATCCGCAGAGGCGCAGTCGCACGTGTTGCTTGCCGAGTCGCGTAAGGCCGAGGCCGAGTCGCGGCTCACCACCGTGACATCGACGCTCGAGCGGTTGAAGCGTGCCGCCGCCACACCCGGCACCGTGGCCGGACTGGACATCATACGCGCCGAAGAAGATGTCACCTCAGCGCGCGCGGCTCTTCAGACGCATGTGCAGGCCGTCGAAGGCGCCAAGGCGGCGCTCAGGGCCGTGCGGGCGCTCGAGGCCTACCGCACCATCGTCGCCCCTTTCTCTGGCCGTATCACGGAGCGGCTCGTGCATCCTGGCGCGCTGGTTGGGCCCACGGTGGGCCCGCTTCTGCGGATCGAGCAAACCTCGAAGCTCAGGTTGGTCGTGCCCATTCCCGAGCACAGCCTCGGCAGCGTCACAATGGGACGGCCCCTGGAGTTTCGCGTCCCCGCCCATCCTGGCCGCACGTTCGCGGCGAAGCTGGCACGCAGCGCGGGCTCACTGGATACGCGAACGCGAACCATGACCATCGAGGCGGACGTGGACAATTCCGCGGCGGCGCTCTCGCCAGGAATGTTCCCCGAGGTGTCGTGGTCCATCGTGCGCGAGAGCCCCGCGATGCTCGTGCCGGCGACGGCCGTGGTGGCGACGACGGAGCGGACCTTCGTGATCCGCGTCGTCAACGGCAAGGCGGATTGGGTGACCGTGAAGAAGGGCGCTGCCGTTGGCGATCAAGTGGAAGTGATCGGCGCACTGAAACCCGGAGACATCGTCGTCAAACGAGGCAGCGATGAGATCCGAAGCGGCTCTTCGATCAAGCTCTGAAATCGGTCGTGTCGCGACCGCGGTTCGGCCATCTCATTCCGAACTCCTTGAAGAGCAGCCTCTTGCGAAAACCTGCGGATAGCGGGTGTTCTC
>JBCKZH010000063.1:0-20183 GCA_038919385.1 Vicinamibacterales bacterium
CCTCAGGACCTCAAGCCCCCAAGTCCGCATCGAGCTGCCAGCTCGGCGCCGGCTCGTCCACCAGGCGATCCACCCCGGCGACGAACTCGCCCCGGGGCATGGCGATGGCACCGAGCGACAGCAGGTGGCCGGTCTCCAACTGGCAGTCGATCCAGGGGAAGCCCCAGCGGTCGAGCTGCGCGGCGAGATAGGCCAAGGCGATCTTCGAGGCATCGGTGCGGCGCGAGAACATCGATTCGCCAAAGAACATCCGGCCCAGCGCGACGCCGTAGATGCCACCGGCCAGCGCGCCGTCCATCCAGACTTCGAGCGAATGGGCCAGTCGCTGCGCATGCAATGCGAGGTAGGCCGCCTTCATCCGCGGCGTCAGCCAGGTCCCGCCGTCATCGGGCCGCGGCACCGCGCATTGGTCGAGGACGGTGGCAAAGGCCACGTCGATCGTGACCGTGAAGCGACGCTGCGTGAGCCGCTTCCTCAGGGAATGCGACGCATGAAAGGCGCGGGGCGCCAGCACGATCCGCGGGTCCGGCGACCACCACAAAATCGGGTCGCCGTCGTTGAACCACGGAAAGATGCCGTGCCGATAGGCATCGACCAGACGTCCCGGCGTGAGATCGGCGCCGGCGGCCAGCAAGCCGTCGGGCTCGCCGAGGGCCTGGTCAACGGGCGGAAACGGGTCCGCGGGGCCGAGAAACGGGATCATGCGCAGTCACTTCTCACGTCTCACTTCCAACTTTGCTACAATCAGTAACTCCGACCCCATGGTGAGTGTAGCTCAGGGGTAGAGCCCCGGATTGTGGATCCGGCCGTCGCGGGTTCGAATCCCGTCACTCACCCCATTCTTGTTGCCTGCCCAACCTTGAACCTTGACGCTTTTTATGCGGCCCTCGAGGCGCGCCATTTCGCCAACCTTCGCTTCAGCGAGGTGACCCGTGCCCTGCGCGCGCTGTCGTCGGCCTACGTTGAGCGCCGCGAGAGCGCGCTGGCCGATCGTCGCGCGCTCGATGGCGCCGGCAAACGCGCGGCGTTCGCGCTCTACTACGGCCCCATCCACTTCGAGCTGATCCGCGCGATCGCGGAGCGGCTGACAGGCAACCCTGAAGGGTTGCCCCCACAAGGCCGTGCGTTGACGGGCCTGGTGGTGGATCTGGGTTGTGGCACGGGCGTCGCCGGCGCCGCCCTCGCGACACTGACCACGCCGGCCTCCCGCGTCATCGGCATCGACACGCATCCGTGGACGCTGGCGGAGGCACGCTTCACGTATCGAGCGCTCGGCCTCAACGCCGAGGTCCGCCGCGGCTTCGCTGGCCGCACGCGTATTCCCGAGCACGCCACGTTGGTGGTCGGCGCCTTCGTCGTCAACGAACTGAAGCAGGGTGAGCGCGATGACGTGCTGCGTGAACTGAGAGCCGCGATCGCCCGCGGGACCGCCGTGCTGATTGTCGAACCGATCTCGCTGCGCATCTCGCCGTGGTGGGAAGAATGGGCCGCGGCCTTCCGGCAACTGGGCGGGCGCGCGGATGAGTGGAAGATCCGGATCGACCTGCCGCCCATCGTCAAGCGCCTGGCCAAGGCATCGAGCCTGCGGCCCGATGCCTTGACCGCGCGCAGCCTGTTCGTGGCCAGGCGAAGCTAGGACTCGACCTTCGTCACATCGGGATTGGGCGTGCGGGGCAAGGCCAGCTCGCCCTTCTCGTGCAGTTCGACCGCGGCCTTCACCACCACCGGATCGAACGCCTTCCCCTCCAGGTCCTTCACCATCCGCAGCGCCTCTTCGAGCGTCAGGCCCTTGCGATAGGACCGATCCGACGTCAGCGCATCGAGAACATCCGCGACCCCGAGCAGACGGCCGAGAAACGGGATGTCCTCGCCGGCCAGGCCTTCCGGGTAGCCCTTGCCGTCCCAGCGTTCGTGGTGATACTTCACGCCTGGCAGCAGGCTCACGACCTTCTGACTCTGGATGTTCGAGAGAATGCGCGCACCGTGCAGCGGATGCATGCGCATCTCCTTGAGCTCCGAATCGGTAAGCTTGCCGGGCTTGTTGAGAATGGCATCGGGCACGCCGATTTTTCCGACATCGTGCAGCAAGCCCGACAGCTCGACGACCGCACGGCGGTCGGCATCGAAGCCCAGATGATGCGCCAGGCGCACGCCGAACGCGGCCACGCGCTCCGAGTGCTTGTGCGTGTAGCCGTCCTTGGCGTCGATGATCGAGGCGATCGCCTTTATGACGTCCAGGAACAGGCGTTCCACTTCCGCCATCAGCCGCGCGCGGTGCAGCGCAATGCCGGCCTGGTTGCCCACGGCGGCGAGCAATTCGAGCTCGGCCTCGCTGAACTCACGCGCGACCTGGCTGTCGACGTAGAGCACACCCAGGATTGCGTCGGTCGTCCGCATCGGCGCGCACATCACCGAGCGAATGCGTTGCTGCACGATGCTCTCGCTGCCACTGTAGCGTTGGTCGGCCAGCGCGTCGGCGGTGTAGGCCGAAATGCCCTTCTCCAACACGTCGTTCACGACCGTGCGCGACAGCGTCACGGCGCCGATGGCGCCGCCGGCCTTGGTCCGCATCGCCACCATGTCGACGTCGTGGCCGGTGCCCGAGCCGTCGGCCGGCCGCATCAGGATGGCCGCGCGATCGCCGCCACTCACTTCGAGAATCGCCGACAGGATGGAGTCAAACAGCGCTTCCACGCTACTCGCTCGCGACAGGATGTCCGACACCTTGTACAGTGTCGTCAAATACTTCTGCGCCGACGCCAGCAGATCCGCATCGTTCTTACGCTGGTAGACCTGCGACAGGAACTCGAGCTTGGTGGGATCGACGGCGCGCTGCACCAGCGTGTGGCTACGCGTTTCGACGATGCGGAGGGAGGTGGTGCGGTGAGGCCCGCGCACGGTGGAGCCGGGGACGTTGACGTCGAGCAGCTCGATCACCGTCGAGCCGATGCGGATTTTGTCGCCCTTGGTCAGTTCGGTCGTCGTAAGCCGGCGCTCGTTGACGAAGGTGCCGTTGGCGGACTGCAGGTCGGCCAGCACGCACAGGTTTTCGCGCGCGGTGATCGTGCAGTGCCGCCGCGATGCCTTTTCGTCGTCCACGACCAGATCGCAGCCCTTGTGGCGGCCGAGCGCGATGGTCTGCCCGGTGGTGAGCGCCACGGTCCGCCCCACTTCGTTGCCGGACCGAACCACGAACTCGAATCGCATGGGCAGATAATACTTGAAGGGCTTGCGGGTGGGGCATCATCTAAGGAAGAGACGACCCTGTCGCGCCATTTCACACCCCCTTGCGTAGATTCGGGCTCGCGTCGGTCGCTTGCACGGTGGCCGGCGTGTTGTCAGTGAACTAATCCGTGTTCAATCGGAGGCTGTTACAGGAGATTACGGCTGGCTCCTGGCGAAAGTTCGGTAATTCAAAATATCAAGTCGCTATTACCAGAACGCGTGGTGGACGCAAGCCGCAAGCCGCACTCACCGGTGAACCGAGTAAGTGACCTTCAGGACCAGTGACTTGTTGGCCCGGCCGTCGAAGACCCCATCGGTGAAACGGGTCTCGTTGTAGACCAGGAACACGTTGTCGATGGTCCGGAAGATGTAGTTCATCCGCACCTGCGTCGCGGCCAACTGGCCGGCGCTATTGTATTGCGCGAAGGCCGACGTCAGCAAGTTGGTGGAGAACGACACGTTGGCGCGCACGCCGAACAGGTGGGTGACGAACGACCCGGGCGTCAGGTCGACGTCGTTGATCTGGTAGCTCGGGTTGAGCGACAGGGTCTTGTTGGGCCGGACGTCGCCCGCCAGGGTGAGCGTCCTCTTGGTGCCGTCGTAGAAGTCGCCGGCGCTCACCGTCACGTTGCCGCTGACTTTCCGGCCGTTGTACGAGCGGAGGTTGACGGTGAGCCCGCTCCAATCGTAGGTGCCGACCGGCAGCACCACGCCCGGTCCGATGGCGAACGGCCGTACCACGCGCTCGTAGCTGTCGAAGGGCACAATCTCGATGCGATCGCCGCTCTCGAACGCGGTCGCGAACGTGAAATTGCTCTCGCGGCTGCGCAGCACCCGCTGGTTGTCGTGGTACCACACGGTGCTGGGTGTCAGCTCGAACTGCCGGATGCGCCACCGCTTGGGCCGCGGCTTGATCGATCCATTCACGCCGATCAGACGTTCGCGGGTGCGGACGAAGCCGATGCCCGGGTTGAATCCGGGATCGACGTCGATGTAGTTCGCCCCGGCCTGAAAGAAATCGTCGCGCCACTCGGCGCCGACCTGCTTCGCCCACTGGGCCGGCTTGTCGCGATCTTCGGATCGCGCCGCCAGCGCCATCACGTTGAAGTTGTTGAAGAAGGTAAAGCGCCCGTCGACACCGAGCACCGTGTTGCGCAATCCGCCGCCCTGGCGGTTGGTGACGATGGCGCCGATGTAGGAGCGGCCGAGGACTTCCTTGCGCACGCGGCCGACGGTGAGGTTCTCCCCGGCCTGACGAGCGGTATCCGACGTTTGCGAGGTCAGGACGCCGACGTCAAAGCCGGCGACCTTGCCGGTGAGCTTGCCACCGACGGGAATGGTGATCGGCGTGCCCTGGTTCGACAAGCCGATGTTGCGGCTGTAAAACAGCTCCAACGGCGGCGGCCCGAAATGGAGCAGGCCGACGCCCATGCGCAGCGAGTCGGCGCCTTCGATGAAGAACTGGCGTTTCTCGGGAAAGAACAGGCTGAAGCGGGTGAGGTTCACCTGCTGCGCATCGACTTCGGTCTGCGCGAAGTCGGGGTTCACGGCCAGGTCGGCGGTCAGCGTCGAGGTCGCCTGCCATTTCAGATCGTCGATGCCGACTTCAGTAATGCGGCGGGTTGGCCCGGGTGCGGTCACCGCGTCCAGTGACTCGGCGCCGCCGAGAAAGTATGGCCGCAGGCGCACGCGCTCCGCTTGCTTGATGTCGGCGAGCCCGCCCAACTGGCCGGCCTGCGAGACGTTCTGGAACGAGTAGTTGCGGCTCCAGCCGGCCCAGTACGCCATCTCGTTGCGCCGCTTGATCACGCGCTCGAAGTTGAGCCCCCAGGTTTGCGACGCGGCGCCAGTGAAGCGGAGGATCTTGAACGGGATGGCGATCTCCACCGACCAACCGGTGTCAGTGAGGACGGCCGCGGCGGTCCATTGTTCATCCCAGTCGGCGTAGTAGAAGCGCGACTCGTTGCGCACCAGGGCATCGAAGCGCGTGCCGCGCGGGTTGACGCGAAAGACGAACGCGTTGCGACGATCGTGGTAGGTGTCGAGCAGCACCGAGAAGGTGTCATCGCTGTCGAGCGTGTTGTCGCGCCGCAACTCCGACGCGCGGATGTCGGCGGGCACGCTGTCGGTCATCACGGCGCCGATGTAGAGGTTGGCCTGGTCGTAGGCCACCCGAACGACGGTGCGCTCGCTGGCGTCCTGGCCCTCGTCCGGTTCGCGCTGCTTGAAGCCGGAAATCTCGGCGGCCTTCTGCCAGATCGGATCGTCGAGACGGCCATCCAGTTTCGGTGGCGCGGTGACCTTCAGCGCTTGCGCTGTCGGCGCCGCGGCGGTCTGGGCTTGGGCGAGGGAGGGAAATAACAAATGACCAATTGCAAATAACAAAATTGCAAAAGGTGGAAAAGGGCGCACGCGGGCGAAAGCTTATCATGACTCTCGCCCGCGGTTCGTGCTTCGCAATTCGCGATTTGTTACTTGGGCTCAGACGAGGGCGGGACGATACCCTTCAGGCGCATGTAGGTCACGAGGTTGCCGTAGTGCTCGTTCAAGTGCGAGTTGTTGAAGGCAAAGGCCATCAAGCGGGGCTGCATGCTGCCGAATGCCTTCACCAACTCGGCGCCCTTCTTGTCATCCATGGCGGCCAGTGCCTGCTCACAGAACGTAAACGAGTCGGCCAGCGCCTGTTGCAAAGCGGCTTTCGTCGTGGTGCTCTTTTCGACGCCGCTGGCGGTTGGCTTCGTGCCGCTGGCGACACCGCAAATACCGTAGTTGCCGTCGGAGATGTGGCCGAGCAACTGGCCGAGGCTCCGGACGTCCGGCGTCGGTTTGAAGGCATACAGGTCTTCCGGCACCTTTTCGGCGGTGCGGACAACCGAGGTCTTGATCTGGGCGAGCTGCCCCTTCATGGCGTCGGTGAACGGATTGGCGCTGGTCTGCGCGAAGGCCGCGGCCGGCGAGAGAACGAGGGCCGCGAGGGCGAGGGCCGTGAGTTGGCGTGTCATGATTGTGGCTCCTTGGGGAACGGGTGATCCCGAACCGGATGATTTTGCCACGGACCGCACGCCTGTTGGCCGTCTTCGTGACGAGCGTAGTGACGACGGTCGGATTGGCCTGCGCGCCGGCGCGGTCGGGCCCCCCGGGGGTCGCGCCCATGGCCGGCCTTCCGCTGCTGACCTGGATCGGCGAGTTCACACGGCCCTTTGGCACAATCTATCCGCACATTCCTGACAGCAAGCGGTTCGGTAGCCTCTCGGGGCTGGTCCGCGACCCGGCGAGCGGCCAGTGGCTGAGCGTGATCGACGACCGCAACCGCACGCGTGTGGCTTGGCTCGACATCTCGGTCGCCGCCGGCCGGTTGACGGTGTCGCCGACGCGCCTGCAGGAATTGCGCGCCGGACCCGGTGTAGCGGAGCGCATCGCCACGCAGGCCGACCTCGAAGCGATCGTGGCGTTGCCGGATGGCACATTCCTGATGGCGGAGGAAGGCCACACGACCAAGGACGGAGTGTGGCAGCCGGCCATCTTGCAGGTCACGCGCGACGGCCTCGTGACCGGCGTGATCCAGTACCCGAAAGAGTTTCAGATCGGTGCGGACGGCAAGACTGGCGTCCGCGACAACCAGGGGTTCGAGAGCCTGACGCTGACGCCGCGCGGCCGGGTGATTGCGGGGCTCGAGCAGGCCCCGGTCGACCAGCCCATCACGACCACGACGCGTGGCGGCGAGGGTCGCCTGATCGAGTTTGAGCCGAGCGGCGGTACGTGGAAGCCGGGACGGCAGTGGCGCTACACGATGGCACCCACGCCGGCGGTGGAAGGTTTCCCGACGCTCTGCAGCGACGGCGAGAACGGCCTGGTCGAGTTGCTGGCGATCACCGAGACGACGTTGATCGCGATGGAACGCGCCTGCTGGCTGAACGCCGCTGGCACCGCGCCAGCGAACGCCATCCAGTTGTTCGCGGTGACGTTGTCTGGAGACACGGCTCGCAAGACGTTGCTGTTGGATTTGTCGACGCTTGCACCGATGCTGTCGCCAGCCCTGGCGCATCTGGAGAACTTCGAAGGGCTCGCGTTTGGCCCGGTCGTCGGCGGCATGCGGACGTTGCTGGTGATGTCGGACGATAACTTCCGTCAGACGCAGAAGACCGCGTTCTTGCTGTTTGGGATGCGGTAGCGGCTTGCGGCCTGCGGCAGAGCCCAAGCCCCAGGTCCCAAGCCTACTCCACAAACTTGTAGCCGACGCCTCTCACCGTGAGCAGGTGCTTCGGCTTGGTCGGGTCCACTTCCAGGTAGCGCCGCAGACGCACGATGAAGTTGTCGATGGCGCGCGTGTCGGTGTCTTCGTGCAGGTCCCACACTTCTTCGAGTATCGCCTTGCGCGACACCGGGCGACCCGCGTTGCGGACCAAATACTGCAGTAGGTTGCATTCCATCTGCGTGAGCTGATACGCCTTGTCGCCCACGCGCAGTTCGAGCGCTTCGAGATCGAGTGCGCGGCCGGCGAACGTGAGCTGCTCGTGTTCGTGCTGGTCCTGCTGCATCCACTGCCGGCGGCGCAGCAGTCCGCGTAACCGTGCCAGCAGGATCTGCAACTCGAACGGTTTCGGCAGGTAGTCGTCCGCGCCGGCCTCGAAGCCTTGCAGCACGTCGGCGGGCCGGCTGCGCGCTGTCAGCATCAACACCGGGACGTAGTGCCCGGCCGTGCGGAGTTGCTTGACCACCTCGAAGCCGTTGCGGCCCGGCAACATCACGTCGAGCACCACCGCGTCGTAGGCGGTGCGATTGGCCAGCAACCGATCGAGTGCCGCCTGACCATCACCATCGATCTCGACCGTGTGCCCCTCGGCCTCGAGGTTGAACCGCAACCCATCGGCCAGGTGCGCCTCGTCTTCGACGATCAGGATCCTGCTCATGATGCGTGCCGGGATCCGGGGTCCGGGATCCGGGATCCGGAGGGGGCCGCGGCTTGCTTCATCCGCGGCAGTTCGAGCGTGAAGGTCGCGCCCTTGCCCTCGCCCGTGCTCTCGGCGAACACACGGCCGCCGTGCGCCTTGGCGATCGAGCGGACGATGTAGAGGCCGAGGCCGGTGCCTTTGACGGTGAAGCCGTGCGGTTGAAAGCGATAGAAGCGGCTGAAGATGCGCCCGAGCTGCGCCTTCGGAATGCCCACGCCGCTGTCTTTCACGCGCACCCACGCGGTGTCGGGCGTGGCGCCTACGGCTTGCACCGCCACGTGCGGCGCCTCGCTCGAATACTTCACGGCGTTATCGAGCAGGTTCAGGATTGCCGTGCGTAACTGATCCACGTCGCCCTCGACGACCAGCAGTGTCTTGGGATCGTGCTCGGCCAGCGTCACGGCGCCGGCCGGCAGGTTGTGACGCATGCGCGCGGTATCGATGCAGTCCTGCGCCAGCCACAGCAGGTCAACCGGCGCCCGGTGATCGAGCTTGCGATGGTGGCGGGCATGGCCAGCCTTGAGCACCTGCTCCACCGTGTGCTGCAGGCGATCGGCGTCCTGCAGCATGATCCGGTAGAACTCCTTGCGCTGCGCATCGCCGACCTCGCGCGACTGCAGCGTCTCCAGGTACAAACGGATCGACGCGATCGGGGTCTTCAGCTCGTGCGTGACCGAGTTGAGGAAGCTGTCTTGTTGTTCGGTAATGCCCATCTCGCGGACCAGGAACACCGTGTAGACGATGAGGCCAGCGATGATCAGCGCGAAGGTGATGACGCCGAGCACGAGCGGCGCGATGCGCCGCCCGTTGACGAGAATCCAGCCGATGTTGAGAGTGACCGCCGCGGCGACGAGCACGACGCAGAGAACGACGAAGACGATCGAAGCCGTCCGGCGCCTGGTCACACGGCCATTTTATGCCGCTTCTTCTTCCATCTCCTGGCGGACCTTGGCGACCTTCACGTCCCACGCCAGGCCAAGCGCCTTGAGGGTGCTGATGCCAATCCAGTTCATGTCCAACTCATACCAGGCCAGGCCGTGGCGCGCCGACACCGGGTGCGCGTGGTGGTTGTTGTGCCAGCCTTCGCCGAAGGTCAGCATCGCCACCCACCAACTGTTGCGCGAATCGTCCTTGGTCTGGAAGCGGCGCGAGCCCCAGATGTGCGTCGCCGAGTTCACGAGCCAGGTCGCGTGCAGACCGTAGGTGGTGCGGAAGAACGTGCCCCACAGCACATACGGGATGCCGCCGTAGGCCAGCAGCGCGAGGCCGACCACCACTTGCGGAATCCAGTGCCAGGTGGTCAGCCACACGTGGAAACGGTCCTTGCTGAGATCGGGTGCGTAGCGAGCGAGGATCTCGGTGTTGCAGTGCAACCCCCTGCCGAACATGATCCAGCCCATGTGCGCCCAGAACGTGCCTTCACGCGGGGTGTGCGGATCGCCGTCGTGATCCGAATACTGGTGATGAATGCGGTGGGTGGCCACCCAGAAGATGGGCCCGCCTTCGAGCGCGAGCGTGCCGCAGATGGTGAGGAAGTACTCCATCCACTTCGGCGTCTTGTAGCCGCGGTGGGTGAGCAGGCGGTGATACGCCATGCCGATGCCGAGCGAGCCGGCCACCCACCAGAGAACGACCGCGGCCATGATGGCGCCGAAGTCGATGTAGAAGAACGCCGCGACCGCGAGAATGTGAAACACGGTCATGGCAATGGCGGTGATCCAATTGATCTCGCCGTTGGAGGCCTTGCGGCCGAAGATTTGCGTCAGAGGAATCATGGCGAGGGAAACAGTAGCAGGAGGCGAGAGAGCGCACTGTAATAGTTATGTCAGCGGCAATAAGGCTTGTGTTATCAGCGGTTTATGTTATCGCAGCACGAAACGCCGCCACGTTTCGACAATGGCGCGGTCGGGGCCGCCCAGTTTCTGGTGGCGCTCGACGTAGCCGCGGAAGCGGGCGAGGTTGTCGGGACTGAGGCCCTTGTCCTGCACATGCATGCGGTACAGCACCTGGATGGCGATGAACAGCAACGGCTGGTCGTCGTTCTTGGTGTTGTCCAGCAGATCGATCAGCTTGGGGAGCGACCCGCTGTAGTCGCCAAGCATGGCCAGCGCCGTGGCCTCGCGGCGAAGGCGTTCGCTGTCGCTGGCCCACGCCGACGGCGCTTCTTCGATCAGGTCCACGGCCTGGCGGCCATCGCCCAGGCGCAGCAGGGCGTCCACTAACGCCGGATACACCGCGCCTGGGTTCTCGCTGAGCAGCGCCATCTGCCAGGCGCCCACGGCTTCCTTGTCGCGGCCGAGCGCGGCGTGCGTGGCGCCCAGGTAGAACGCGGCGCCTAGAAAATCTGACGCGCCCTTGAGAGTCTGCTGAAACCACCCGGCCGCCTGTGGCACCTCGCCCTTGCTCAATGCTTCAAGGCCGCGCAAGAACGCCAGATTCACCTCATCGTCCGGGGTGCTGCCGGCTTCGGCAGGCGGCGTGAACTGGCCGCCCCGCGCTTTCTCGATGAACTCTTCCACCGCGGGCGAGGGTGGGTGCAGGGACGCGAGCCCGTCAAGGAACGGCGTGACCACGGCCGGCATGAGTACCGTCTCGCGGACGAAGCGCGGCACGGGCGCGAAGATCTTGACCTCGGCCAACGGTGCCGGCGGAGCATCGGGATCGAGCGGCACGCGCGGGTCGATTGACACCGCCGCGGTGTCAGTGACAACGGGCGCCATCAGGAACGGGCGCACCAGCCGCAACTCGGGCTGGCCCGGCGCCTTCACGATGGCGCGCGCGATGTACTCGCCCGGCGGCAGCACGCCCAATCGCAGCGTCGCGGCGAAAGCGCGCAGGTTGTTGGATCGCATGGCCTGTCGCGCTTCGACGCTGACCAGCGCGTTGCCGTTTTCGGCATCGGCGATCTCGACCGTCACCCGCGAGCGGGTCAGGAGGTTGGCGTCGTTGCCGCCGATCTCGATCGTGGCGGTTAACGTTTCAGAATCGATGATGCCCGCGGGCCGCGGCCGCGGCAGGTCGCCGCCGTTCGGGGCCTGCGGCACCAGCATCAGGTCCGACACACTCAGGCCGCCGCCGGTACGGGTGAGACGTGCGTTGATGGTGTGATGCACGCTGCCAGCGCGCCCCTGCTCGTCCACGGCCCCCACGCGCAGGGTGTAGTCACCCGGATCGAGCAGCAGCGAGGTGAGGATCAGGCGCGGTGATTCGCCGCGCACGCTGGCCGGCGCGAGCGTGCTCAGGCCGGCCCGGTTGTAGACGGTCTTGTCGTTCTTGTCGAGGACGATTATGCCGATCGGCAGCTCCATCTGCGTGGTCGCGGGATCACCAAGCTCCGCGCTGATCACGACGCGCACCTTCGCGCTGTTGCTGTCGATGTTGGTGAAGCTGGCCACGCGCATGGGCAACGCGCGATTGGGCAGCGGCTGTCGCAGTACGTCGGCGAGCTGTTCCATCGGTGTCATGGCCGCGGCGGTTTCGGCCTCGCGCAAGACGAACGCCGGCCGCGCCCGCACCGTGAGGCCGCGCGGCTTGACCTGGACCCGGATGCGGTGCTCCTTGCCAACGCGATCGGCTTCGGTCGGCTCGAAGCCCAGCAGGTAATAGCCCGACAACTCACGGCCGAGGCGATCGAACGCGGAGTTCGCAGAGGCGTTGACCGTCGCCAGCGTGCCGCGCGTCTGTTCCGCGAGCTGCTCCAGTCCCTCGCTGAGCAGCCCATCGTCGAAGAAGCGCGACACGCCGGGCGCGGCGTTGTCGTCGACGTCGAAGTACGACTGCCCGGGTCGGATGATGTGGATGGTGGCGCGCGCCTCCGCGGCCCGGCGGCCAATTTCGCGCATGTTCTGCCGATCGCGGGCCACGAACATGCCCTCCGAAATCATCACGATGTTGATCGGTGTCTTGAGCTGCGCCAGGCCGCTCAGCAGGCCCTCGAGCGCGCCGATCGTCATGCGCGTGCGCGAGCTGGCGTCCATCAGCATGCTGCGGCCGTCGGCCTCCACGGCGCTGCCGCAGGCAGCGAGACCGGGGCCGGTTTCCCCGGCGCACTCCCGATCGATGGCCTGCTGCCAGGTCGACGTGTCGTTGTTCTCGAGCGCCCATGCCTCGCTGATGTTGACCTTGGTCATGCCGGCGCGATTGGAGACGCTGCCGGTGATCTTGAGCAGCCCGTCGGTCACGCGCTTGCGGTCGGTCGTGAACTCGACGTTGCCGACGCCGGTGGGCATCCGCGCGAGGCCCACCAAATCGCCCGGGGCCAGCCGATCGAACAGCGTTTGCGCCGTGCGCAAGACCGATCGCGACGAGCCGACACGCAGATTGCCCTCGTCAACCACGAACAGCAGGAGCCGGCCCGTGGTGGCGGTGTCGTTCGCCGAGTATGCAGTCTCACGCGGTGTCGCCGGCGTCGTGTTGGTGGGGACGGTCGAGATGAACTGCACCGAGGCAATCGGCCGCGGCTCGCCGTTGACCTGCAATTCGAAGTCGGCGGCGGTCAGTGTCGGTACGGGCTTGGCGTCGCGATCGACGACGTTCACGTCGACGAGGACGAGTTCCGCCTTGGTCTCGAAACTCGGCCGCGGTGGCGTCTGCTGTGGCTGTTGGGCGCCCAGCGTGAGCACGCCGCCGGCCAACGCCAGGACCACGCTCAGGATCGTGCGGGTCTGGGTCATGAAGAGCCCGGTGCGCGGTAGCCCTGGCGCGCGCGAACCTCGTAGTCGGTTCCTGGAATCTCGATTCTCACCTCGCGCCACGAGCCATCCCGCTTGGGGTTGTTCGACTCGTAGCCCAGCATGTACTGGTTGGAGAGCTCCTTGAGAATCTCCGCGAACGGCCGATCGAGTTGATCGCTGCGCTCGACGAACAGGGCGCGGCCGCCACTCAGGTTGACGAGCCGCTCGATGCCTGACTTGAGCTGGGCCTCTTTCACGCCGCGGCCCAGCGCCACCATGAACAACGTGGCGTCGTTGGCGCGCACCGCCTTCTCGACGGCGTTGATCGTGGCGTGGCTCGACCGGTCGTCGCCGTCGCTGAATACCACGAGTACGCGACGGCCCGCCGCGCGGGACAACTGCTGCACACCACGCACCATCACATCGTAGAGGGCGGTGCCGCCCCACGGCGTCAGCCGATCGACCGCGCGCGTGCGCTGCGCGACGCTGGTTTCCCGGCGTGTCAGCGTGAACATGTTGTCGTTGAAGGCGACGAGCGTGACCTGATCCTTGGGCCCGAGCGCGCCCAGAAACTTCTTCACGGCGTTCTTCAACTGCGGCATGGCCAGCGTCATGCTTTCGCTGACATCGATGGCGACCACGATCTCGAGCGGCGACCCTTCGGCCGAGAAATGGCCGATCACCTGCGGCTTGCCGTCCTCCAGGAGGCGGAACGCGGTGGGCGGCAAGCCCGACACGAAGCGGTTGTTGTCGCTCACCACGGCGGTGACCTGCACCACCTCGACGTTCACCTTCTCGACCTGTTCGAGTCCCTTGGTGCGTGAGCTCGCCACCAGGCGGCCGCCGCCGATCAGGTTGGCGACGACGCGAAAGACGTGGGGGCGGACGTCGGCGCCGGCATCCCATGTGCACTCCGCCGCGATCGGATCGAGCACGTTGCAGACCTGCCGCCCGTCCGCGAAGAACAGCAACTGCGCCACGCGCGTGGCCAGCACCTTCGGCAGGATCTCGGCCTTGAGCAGCGTCGTGCCGCTCACATAGAAGTCGGACTCCGGCGACACGATCCGAAGCTCGAGTCCTGGTGGCGGTGCCGGCGGTTCCTGTGCCGCCGCGACGAAGGAGAACACCGTGAGTAAGGCAATCAGTCGAAACATCGGGGTAAGCCCCTCCCAGGTCCCTTTATTGCGGGCGCAGCGGGCCGTTGCCGGCCAGCGCCGCCACGTAATCTTCTACCCGCGACGAGGAAAGCGCCAGTGCTTGTCGCGTCATGGCCGGCCAGTCGTCCGGGAAGCGGGCCGAGACATCGTGCCAGTAATCCTGGGCCGCGAAGCCAAGCAAGGAGGGCACCAGCGCGCCGGGAATGCCGAGATGTGCGGTTTCCTCGATCAAGCGCAGGATCAAGTCGGGCGTCTGTGTGCCCATGATCCCGCCGTCGGGGCGCCCGCCGAAATCTTCCCACGGCGCCGAAGGCGGCATCGCCGTGGTCAGCCGGCCGTTGAGCCCCTCGACGTACACGCCCCATCGATCCAGTTCGACCTGGCTCAGCTCGGGCTTGCCCATCCACAACAGGTCGCGTAGCGCGAACAACGCGGGAATGGATTCGGGCGACCGCGAGACCAGCCACGGCAGCGTCTCCCGCACCGGCATCGACAGGTGCGCCTCAGCCGCCAGGGTGAGCAGGGCGGGCACGTTGCTGCCAGCTCCGGCGACGCGCCGGCGTCCCCGTGCGATCGCCTCGACAATGCGGTTGCGATGGGCATCGGTGAGATCGCGCGCGTTCATGGCCTGGATCGATCGCGTAATCGTGAGCTGGTCGTTGAGGTTGATCGTCGGCTCGACCGGCATCTCGTTGTCCGAAAGCCGCCGCAACGACAACCGCGCCAGGCCAAGGTCGAGGCCGAGCAGCGCGCCTTCCACGCGCCACGGGATGCCATCGCCCACGCGATCGCGCGGCGGCGCCCACGCCATCCCGATTCGCCGCGCCTGCGCCGGCGCGTCGAGGCCGAAGTCGTGCCGCGTGATGATGTCGGCGCCCAGCAGCGCCGGCCCGGTGGGATCACCGAGGGCCGGTGCGTAAACGATGGCCAGCAGGGCATCGGTGATTTGCTGTGGCTGCCGCGAGGCGAGCGCGGCATCGAGGCCCGGCGACTCCAGTTGCGCGCGGATCTCCAGGATGCGCTGATGCTCCGCCGCGCCGAGGTCGAGCCGATACGTCAGGTCCTCCCATTTCACCGTCGGCGCGTTGGGCTCGTCCGCCGGCCCTGCCATGGCCTGCAAGATCTTGGATTCGTACGCAGTCTTCGCGGTCCATCGATCCGGCCTGACGAGTGGCGGCAGGGCGTCGGCGAGCGTCGTGGTGAGCCACTGCGCGACCGCCGGTACAAACGGCGCGTCGTGATCCACCGCGTCGGCGAGCGACACGACCAACTGCTCCGCGGCGGCCGCGGTAATCGCGCGCGACACCCGCGCGCGCTCCACAATGGCGAGCGCGCCCTGGAAGGCAATCAGGCCGTGCTTGTGCTCGCGGCCGGGCCGGTCGTCGAGCCGGCGGGCGGCCTCGACCGCGCGGGCGTAGGTGCGCGGCGCGCGGATGTCGAGCCGGTCGAGAGTGGCGAGTAGCGCGTGATAGCGGCGATGACCGGCGAGCGCAACTGCGACATCCGTGGCGTCGGCCTCGGTGGTCGTGCCGAACACGATCTGGGCGAACCGCACGGTTTCGAAGCGCTCGCGTCGCTGGCGCGGCGGTGTGGACGCGATCTTGGCGGCGAGCCAGGTCAGCGTGACAGGTGAGCTGGGTGTTCGACGCAGGGCCGCCGCTTCGCGACGCGACAGATCCGATCGATCGAACACGGCTTCCCACAGCCACTGCCAGTTCGGCGCCGCCACGGTGCTGCCGGTGAGCGAGGTTTGCGAGGTGACCATCCAGGCGTCGGCGACGCCGCGGAGGAAGGGGTGCTCTTCGATTCGCCAGTTCTGGTCGCCGCTGCGAAACGCGTCGAGCATGGCTCGGGTTTGTTCGACCTGCGCGTCGGCTGGAGCGGGGCCCAACACCGCTGCCACGCGGTCGGGGCTCATCGCGGCGAGGGAGCCAAAGAACCAGGCCAGGCGGCCCGCGTCGCGCGACACCAGGGCGCGAATGAAGTCGGCGGGCCGCGTCACCCTTTCGGCGACCATCGCCTCCCAGATTGGCACGGCCGCCACGCCGCCCGGGACCACGATCCGATCGTCTTCGATCCGCAGGCCGCGCGACACGACGAGAAACGCGCCGGGCGCGGTGCGCACCAGCCAGCGCAGCAGCGCGCGATCGCGATCGAGCAAGCGCCGCACCGACGCATCCGCGGCCAGCGTGGCCGCGCAGACGAGCAGCGCCGGCCGGTTGGTGACCAGTGCCGGGAACAGCTCGGCCCGGCCGCGCAGGTCGAGGACCTCGCGCCAGTGGTCGGCGGTGAGCGGCGCGGCGATGGTGAGGGGCTGCGAACCGGGCAAAGGCTCGGGCGGGGGCGCGCCTGGCGCGCCAAGCACTGAGGCCAGCAGCCGCGCCACTTCACCGCGGTCGATGCCCTGCCCGTGCAACCGGCGCGCCAGCACCGCGAGCGCGACGCCGCGCTCGTCGGGTGTCAGGCCAAGCGCCTCGTAGGTGGCCGTGCCACCAGTGACCGACAGGTCAAAGAAACCTGGGACCGGTGTGTTGGCATCGGGGACGCGCGCTGTTTGTGTCGGCCAGACACCAAGCACCACCAGCACCGCCAGGAGAAGACGACTCAAGCCCACACTCTATAACGGGTACGTGGGACTCGCGCCTCACGGCGCTCGTCGGACTTGCTCGCTGCGCTCGCTTCGTGGGACTCGGGCGCTGCGCGCCCTCGTGGGAAAATGCATTTCCCCACGAACGAAGTGAGTCCCACAAGTCGCGATAGCGACCAGTCCCACGAGCGCCGAAGGCGCGAGTCCGATATAATCCACCGCCATGAACCGCAGAGCACTTCTCAAGGTTGGCAGCATGGCCGCGGTTGGTTTCGCCGCCCAGGCCTGTGCGCCGCGGGGCGCGGCCAAGCCGCAAGTCACCGCGCCGAAGCGGCCGCCGGTGCGGCTGCCGCTGGTGAACGCGGCATGGGATCGCGTCATTCGCACGACTGTCGGCTTGCGTCCGCACCGCCCATCGGGCTTCGTGCTCAAGGCCGGCAAGCTCGATAACAAGACCATCATCCACAACTTCGGCCACGGCGGTGCCGGCATGTCGCTGTCGTGGGGCACGGCGTCAATGGCGAGTGACCTCGCGCAGCCGCACGGCGAACGCCGCGCGGCCGTCATGGGTTCAGGCGTGGCCGGCCTCACCTCCGCGCGCGAACTGCAACGTCACGGCTTCGACGTCACCATCTATGCCGCCACGGTGCCGCCTGACACGACGTCGAACATGTCATTGGCAGGCTGGACGCCGACCTCAGGCCTGGTGGACTTCAAGAGGCGGACGTCCGAGTGGGACGGGCAGTTTCGCGAGGCGGTCCGCATTGCGTATCGCCGGCTGCAGTTACTGACCGGTCCCAAGTACGGCATCAGTTGGATCATGAACTACGCGCCGACCGACAACGCGGAGGCGGCGCGCGGCAGCAACGTGCTGATGCCCGACGACATCACCAACCCGCGCGTACTGCTGCAGCCGGGCGAGCATCCGTTTCCGACCAAGTATGCGATCGAGCGTCCCGAGATGCGCATCGAGCCGTCGATCTATCTCGACGCGCTGATGAACGACTTCCTGCTCTGGGGCGGCAAGGTCGTGATCCGGAAGTTCGAGACCCCGCGCGATGTCACGACGCTTGGCGAGAACCTGATCGTCAACTGCACGGGCCTGGGTTCCAAGGCGCTGTTCAACGATCCCGAGCTGATGCCGTTGAAGGGCCAGTTGACGGTGCTGGTACCGCAGTCGGAGATCACCTATTCAACCAGCGGCGGCGCGCGCGCGCCCGTGACACCGGACGCCGGATTCATCCACATGATGCCGCGGTCGGACGGCATCGTCCTCGGCGGTACATCGATCCGCGACGACTGGACGCTGACGGTGAACGAGGTCGAGCGTCAGCGCATCGTCGAAGCGCACATCGAGCTGTTCAACGCGATGCGGGGGGCACAGAGGACCTGAGGACCTGGGGACCTGGGGTCTTGGGGCATAGGCGTTAAAATAAGGGGAGCTGCGAAAACTCATGGACGCCTCGGCTTAAGGCGTCGCTGGTCAACGTACGTTTACGAGAGGTATTGCGTAGACGGTCGAGGTTCTTCTCGCTCCGGATCATCAGCCATGGGCCGTCACCAAGAACAGCCACGCGGAGAGCCCATAGCGTCATTCGGAAGCGGGACCAGGCGCTATGTCTGGGCGGATTCGGTTCGCAATTGGTATCCCCAGGGGGAAAGTGGACCGGATGGCTGCACCAGTCGCTGTGCCAGGGCTGCGGCAATCAGTCGGGCCAGCATCCAGCTTTTGGCTGTGGGGCCTTCGCGCGAAGGCAAGGTGTCCATATGCAATAAGGACTTCAGTCTTTTGAAAAACAACTCGATTTGCCAGCGCAGCCGGTACAATCCCATGACTGCGAGGGCGGGCAACTCCGCGGGGCTGAGGGTGGTGAGTATCCAAATGACTTCCGCGTGACGGGTGCGCGCGGCAATGGCGCGGACGGGAACCCACGCGATGGCGTTGGCCGAATTCCAAGTTTTGCGGCTTTTGGTACGGTTGGGGGGCACTGGTAAAAGTATGTTGAATTCGACTGCCCCTGTGGCAGGCACTTCGGCCTCTCTTTCCTGCAGGAAAATGCGGCCACGCTTCTCGTCGCACGTGCGCAAATTAACCGGATTGAACCGCACTACGACATGCGCTTCAGCCTGCCTGACCGCGTATACACCGCGTGCCGTTCCATAGGCTCGGTCTCCTAACACCACTTCTCCTTTTCTCACTCGGTGGCGTGCCAGTTTCTCGCCGCCGGAATCATCGGTCAACTCCACCGAGCGAAATCCTCCGGTCGATGGATTCACGACGACGTGAGCGCGCCACTGCACTGACTTCTGACCGGGGCCGTTGATGACGGTCGCATCAACGACTCGCACTGGCCATCCGCCTACCGCTTGCGGGAGTTGCTCGGAAAGCACCTGCGCCAGTACGTGCTCTAACCACGCGCCAGCCTCTCGCAGCCGATAAAATAAGCCAGGGCCGGTGATCTCCGCCAACTCCATCGCGCTGGCCCACGCCGCAACATCCTTCAGGGACAGATCTGACATTGCGTAAGCCAGCGCCATGCGCATCAGCGCTGCTGCATCCGGAACATTACGACAACGTTGCAAGGCCTTGGTACTACGCGCGGTTGCTTCTAAATCGGCAGGTAGCAAGGTCCGAACGTACTCCCACTGGTCATCATGCAGGGACAAAGCTGGCATACCATCAGCTTAACCAAAACACCTACTGAAGCGCAATTCTTATTTTAACGCCTATGGGGCTGTAGGGCGGGGCCCCCGGCATCAAGGCCAGTGGTTCCCGGTCCCCCTTGTGATAGCGGTCGCCGAGCAGGGTGGCGCATTGTGACTGCACCAGGGCTTTCTGTGCACAAACGATTACTCGGACACGCTCCTAGGCCGCGCGGCGCGGCCGCTTGGGCGCAGAGGTTTCGATCCGCACCTGTACGCCGAGCCGACTCAGATACACGACCAGCGCGTCGATGCTGAATCGCTCGAGGCGCCCACGGAGCAGGTCGTTCACGCGGGGCTGCGCAATGCCGAGGTGCCGCGCCGCGTCGCCCTGTGTCCATTTCCGCGCCTTGATCTCACGCTCGAGCGCCAGTGCCAGACCGGATTGAATCGACAGGCGCTCGGCCTCGCCGCGCTCGAACAGGTCAAAGAACACGCTGCCAGTCGTGTCGATCTCAACGCGTCGGCGTTTCGTCATGGTGTCCGCCTTTCTTGCAGCATCGCTTGATACCGTTGTTTTCCAAGGACGAGATCGCGGGGCGAGGTTTTGCGGCTTTTTGTCTCGAAGACGTGAAGCACGTAGACGGCCTCGGGAAACGTCGCCACGTAGAACACCCGCGGCTCACCGTCGACATGCACGCGTTCGAGCTCGCGGCCAGCGACGCGGCACACGTCGGGAGAGCACGTCACGAGGTCGCGCTTGGCACTGCCCACCCACGCGATCGGCTTCATTGAGCCCAAGTATATCTGTATGGATATAAGAACGCCAAGACAACGTCGAACGTGTCATCGACCCTGCCGTCGCTGTTCAGCCGGACGAGGCCCCTCGCGGCCGCTCCGTTCACGGTTTCGAAGTTGCCTCCGACCAGGATGCGGCCACCAGGGT
>JBCKZH010000064.1:0-19904 GCA_038919385.1 Vicinamibacterales bacterium
TGGAAGAGTCGGCCGACATCGAGAACACCATCGTCTGGCCGAACACGCGCATTGGCCAAAGTGCGGTGGTTCACGGTCCCATCATCGGCCGCAATTGCCACATTGGCCGCAACGCCGTGATGAAGTCGGCGTCGGTGATCGGCGACAAGACGCAACTGACCGATTACACGACGCTATGATCGACCCATCCGTCTTCAAGGCCTACGACGTCCGCGGCCGCTACCCGTCCGAGATCACCGAACAGCTGTTTCACCAGCTCGGGCGGGCGTTTGTCGCCTATCTCGGTCCCGGTAAGTACGCCGTGACGCGCGACATGCGCGTCTCGTCACCGTCGCTCACCGCGGCCTTCATCGACGGCGCCACGCTGCAGGGCGGCACCATCATCGACTACGGCCTGCTGGGCACCGATCAGATGTACTTCGCGGTCGCGGCGGATCGGTTGGACGGGGGCGCGCAGATTACCGCCTCGCACAACCCGGGCGAGTACAACGGCTGCAAGATGGTGCGCGCCGAGGCCTTCCCGCTCAGCGGCGAGGCCGGCATCAAGGAAATGAAAGCGATGATCGTGGCCGGCGCCATCCCGGCGCCACCGGCCACGCGCGGCACCGTCGAGACGCGCGAGATCATGGACCGCTACATCGAGCACGTCCTGTCGTTCGTGGACGAGGCGTCGATCGAGCCGTTCAACGTCGTGCTCGACGCCGGCAGCGGAGTCGCCGGCTTGGTCGCGCCGCGCCTGTTCGATCGCCTCCCCTGCAAGACGACGCGGCTGTGCTTTGAGGTGGATGGCACGTTTCCGAATCACGAAGCCAACCCGCTGATTGAAGAGAACCGGCGCGACATCACCGAGCAGGTGATCGCCGAGCAGGCGGACATCGGCATTGCCTGGGACGGCGACGCCGATCGCTGCTTCTTCATCGATGGTAGCGGCGAGTTCATCGCCGGCGATTTCATTACGGCGCTGCTGGCCGAAGCATTCCTGATCGAGGCGCCCGGCCAGACGGTGATCTACGACGTGCGTGCCAGTTATGCCGTGAAGGACATCGTTGCCAAGTACCAGGGCAAGGCGCTGATGAACCGCGTCGGCCACGCCTTCATCAAGCGCCGCATGCGCGAAGAAAACGCGGTGTTCGGCGGCGAGGTCACCGGTCACTATTACTTCCGCGACAACTTCTACGCCGACAACGGCTTCATCCCTGCCCTGATGATCCTGGACCTGATGTCGAAGAAAGGCATGTCGCTGCGCGACCTGCTGAAGCCGCTGCGCGAGAAGTACTTCATCTCCGGCGAGATCAACACCGCGGTCGCCAACATGGGGATCGCGGACCAGAAGATCCAGGAACTGGCGACGATCTACGCCAAGGGCCACGTCTACATGCTGGACGGCGTGTCGGCGGAATTCGACGACTGGCACTTCAACGTGCGGCAGTCGAACACCGAGCCGCTGCTCCGCTTGAACCTCGAAGGGCTGACCCCAGAGATCATGGAGAAACGCCGCGACGAGGTTCTTGGGATGATCAGAGGCTAGCGCGGCGTTCGCCGCGCTAGTGGGGCGCCTCGCTACGCTCGGGCGTGGGCTCGTGGGCTCTGAGCCACTCGTGGGCTCGCGCCTGCGGCGCTCGTCGGACGGCCGGCGCTACCCGACGCGTGCCGTAGAGGAGGGTCTTCAGACCCGCCGACCGGTCTGCTAGAATGACTGGGCTGAGCGGGAGTAGTTCAGCGGTAGAACGCGAGCTTCCCAAGCTCGATGTCGCGGGTTCGATCCCCGTCTCCCGCTCCAACCTTCGCACTGGTTCCAGCGAAGGTTGCCCACCGAAGCTCACCAGTTAACCCGTGAGCGAAGGTGGGCGGTACGAAGTCATCCGCGCTTCGGTTGGCAAGCCAAGCTACTGAATCGAAATCCCCACACTCAGCGTAATCATCTGCGTACGTTTGCCGAACACCGGCTGGGCGTCGGTCGCGGCGCGGGAGCTGAGCTTGGTGAACCGAACGTCGAAGCCGGCGCCGAGGTGCGGCTTCATGAACCACTTCGCACCCCCGCCGAAATTGATCGCGGGGTTCCAGGCGTCGGGCATGGTCAGCGCCAGCGCAGTACCGAAGGGCTCTGAGCTGCTGGCAACCATGGAGCGGCCGTAGCCGAGGCTCAAGTAGCTCCACCCGAGCCGGTGGCCAAAGTTGACCGATAGTTGCGGCAGCAGGCTGGTGATCCGCGTGGTGACCGTCGTCGTGCTGGGAACGGTCTTCTCCGTGGCACCCGAGCCGGTCGTGGAGGTCAACGCATGGCTGGTGCCCTGGCCGGTCGCGAGCGATACGCCGAGCCCCAGCGTCGCGACGCCCAGCTTGACGGGATACACCGTCGCCCCACCGGTGACACCCCAACCGCGGCCCGGCAGCGGCGTGGTTGCCGATACCGCCGGCACCCAGCCTTCAGCCGTGGGCAGACCCACCCACGAACCATGTAGATCGACAGAGAACCACGGCAATCGCGGAGACGTCTGCGCCGGCGCCGGCGCGGCCAAGGCTAGCGCCAACAGAACCATCATCACGAACCGCATCAATAGCCGCTCGCCTTCCCCGTCGCCGCCGTTTCGCCCCGCGACTCTTTGACGATCCGTACGCCGGCGCTGGCGCCAATGCGCGTCGCGCCCGCCGCGACCATGGCCTTCATCTGCTCCAGATCGCGCACGCCCCCCGAGGCTTTGACACCCATCTCGTCGCCGACAATGCGCCGCATCAACGCGACGTCCGCCGCGGTGGCGCCGCCGGGACCGAAGCCGGTGGAGGTCTTCACGAAGTCGGCGCCCGCGGCCTTGGCCAGCGTGCAGGCCGTGACCTTCTCGTCATCGGTCAGCAGCGCCGTTTCGATGATCACCTTGCTGCCGGCGCCGGCGGCGTGGCACGCCGACACCACACCACGAATGTCTTCGGAGACCAGGCGGACGTCGCCCGACTTGAGGGCGCCGACATTGATCACCATGTCGATCTCGGAGGCGCCATCGAAGATCGCGCGCCGGGCCTCGAATTGCTTCACGTCGGGCGTGGTCGCGCCCAGCGGGAAACCGGCCACGGAGCAAACGGCCACGCCCGATCCGCGCAGCAGTTGCGCCGACAGCGCGACCCAGGTCGGGTTCACGCACACGGTGGCGAACTTCCACTCCGCCGCTTCCTTGCACAGTTGCTCGATTTCCTTCGCGGTGGCATCCGGCTTCAGCAACGTGTGATCGATCAGCCCCGGCAGTCCCTGTGCGCCGCCGTCGGCCGCATGCAGGCCCAGTCGCGTCGCTCCCGCGTCCAGCACATGGCGAACACGGTCGGGACAGCAGTCGAAGGTGAAGCCATGACAGGCGCACCGGGTGGGCGCCACGGCGCCAGCCCGGGCCAACTCCTCGAGAATCAGTTCGATGACCCGCCGATAGTCGCTCACTGCGTCTGCTCCAGCGCGCGAATCTTGGCGAGACGGCGAAGGTAGCGCGCCTCGGTCGTGGGCGTGCCCAGCCAGGTGTCAACAATCGCCTTGGCCTCGTCCGTGGATATCAGCGTGGCGCCGAGGGCCAGCACGTTGGCGCCGTTGTGCTCGCGGGCATAGCGGGCCAGCGTCTTGTCGTTGCACATCGCCGCGCGGGCGCCATCAATCTTGTTGGCCGCGATCGCCGAGCCGAGGCCGGCGCCGTCAATGACGATGGCCGCGTCCACTTCCTTGCGGGCGACCAGACGGGCGGCCTGGGCGGCGATGTCGGGATAGTCCACGGCATCAGGGCCGTCGGTGCCGACGTCGAGTACGCTCAGCCCCTTCTGGCGCAGGTAGTCGCGCAACACGGCTTTGAGGGCCACGCCAGAATGGTCACTGCCAATCGCGAGCGTGCGCACTGGTGCCACCGGCGCCAGACCGTCGAGGCTCGCCTCGGCCACGCCGCAATGCACGGTGATGCGCCGGGCCTTCAGCGTGTCGGCGGCCAGCGGCGTCACGTGCCCGCCGGTCTTCAGGGTGACGCTGGAGCCGATCTCCAACACGCGGGCATCGGCCTCGGTAATGATGTCGAACGCCTTCATGGATTCCTGTTCGTGTTAGTCTTTTCCGCCATGTCGAGTGCCAAACCCGCCGTCTTGATCGATCGGGAAGAACTGTCCGCGCGCATTGCCGACCTGGCCCGCGAGATCCGCCAGGACTTCCCGACCGGGCCACTGCACTTGGTCTGCGTCCTCAAGGGCGCCTTCCTGTTCCTGGGCGACCTGATTCGCGCCATGGAGGGCCATGTCACCATCGACTTCATGGCCTGCTCCAGCTACGGTACCGGCACGACGTCGACCGGCGAGGTCCGTCTCTCCAAGGACCTCGATTCCGGCCTCGAAGGCCGCGACGTCATCATCGTGGAAGACATCGTCGACACCGGTCTCACCCTGCACTACCTGCAGGACATCCTCCAGGCGCGCGGCCCGCGCTCGCTACGCACCGCCTGCCTGCTCAGCAAACCCTCGCGCCGCAAGATCGACGTGAAGGTCGACTACATCGGCTTCACCATCGAAGACCGCTTCGTCGTCGGTTACGGCCTCGACTACGCCGAGCAGTACCGCAACCTGCCGTATATCGGTGTGCTCGAGTAGCGCCTACTGCTGCACGGCCTTTCGCACGAGATCGGCGGCGGCGCGGGCCTCGCGCAGCACCTCGGCCTCGTCCATCGTGAGCACCTTCCGATCCCGCATCAGCACTTTCCCGTTGACCACCGTCGTCTCGACATCGTCTCCGCGCGACACATAGACCACTTGCGAGACGGGATCGAACAACGGCGTTTGGCGCGCGCGAGACATCCCGACGACGATGATGTCGGCGCGCTTGCCGGCTTCGAGCGATCCGATGCGCGCCTGCTGACCCAGGACCCGGGCGCCGCCAATCGTCGCCAACTCCAGCGCCTCAGGCGCACTGATCACGCGCGGGTCCATGGTCACGAGCTTTTGTTGAAACGCGGCCTGCCGCATGGCCTCGAACATATCCAGATCGTTGTTGCTCGCCGCGCCGTCGGTACCGAGACCGACATTGACGCCCGCCTGGCGATAGGCCACGACCGGCGCGGTGCCGCTCGCGAGCTTCATGTTGCTCTCGGGGTTGTTGGAGATGCCGACGTTGCGCTGCTTGAGCAGCGCGATCTCGTCCGGATCGATCCAGACGCCGTGCGCGCCGATCGTAATGGGGGCCCAGAACTTGAGGCTGTCGAGCAGCGCGACTGGTCGTTGCCGGTGGCGATCCTGCGACATGCCGATCTCGGCCAACGTTTCGGCGAGATGAATCTGGATGGGTAGGTTGAACTTCTTCGCCAGGTTGCTGACGGCCGTCAACGTGGGCGCGTCCAGGGTATAGACCGAGTGCGGCGCGATCGACGGAGTGATGAGGTCGTCCCCCGCGAACTCCCTGGCAAAGGCCTCCGTGCGCTTCAGGGCATCGGCCGGGGTCTTGGCATCCGGCGCCGGAAACTCGATGACGGTCTGCCCGAGCACGCCGCGCACGCCGGCCGCCTTCGTGACCCGCGCGACCTCTTCCTCGAAGTAATACATGTCGGCGTAGGTCGTGGTGCCGGACTGGATCATCTCCAGCACGGCCAGTCGCGTGCCGATGCGGACGAACTCCGGCGTGACGGTCTTCGCCTCGGCCGGGAAGATGTACTTCCGCAGCCAGTCCATGAGGGCGAGGTCGTTGCCGAGTCCGCGAAACATGACCATGGCGGCATGGGTGTGGGTATTGATCAGGCCGGGCATCACCACCTTGCCGGTGGCGTCGATAGTGTCAGCGCTGCGATAGCGCGCCGAAATCGCGGCGGGTGTATCGATGGCGACGATCTGCGTGCCGGTGATGGCCACGGAGCCCGGATTGAGGATGCGGCGGTTGCCATCGACCGTGATCACGATGCCGTTGGCGATGATCAGCGAGACATCGGTGGCCTGCCGGGCCGAGAGGGCTGGACGAGACAGCGGCGCGGCCAGAACCAGCGCCAGCACGGTGGCCAGATTGCAGAAGCGCATACCGGCTGAATTGTACGTGAATCCGGAATTGCGGTGTAAGCTCTCTGCGCCGTGCTGCACCTGGTCACTCACCCACTGGTTCACGACTGCCTCGCCGAACTGCGCGATGCGCGAACCCCGCCAGAACGCTTTCGCGCGTTGGCCAATCGCATCAGCGTCTTGCTTGGCGCCGAAGCGCTGCGCGACGTCCCGATGGCTGACGGCACGGTGGATACCCCGCTCGGGCCATCGCCGTGCCGCCGTCTGGCGGCCGACGTGGTGATGGCGCCCGTGCTGCGCGCCGGCCTCGGCATGCTGCCCGGGATGCTGGAACTGGTGCCGAACGCCCGGGTCGGGCATCTCGGGCTGCAGCGTGATGAGCGGACGGCGGTCGCGTCGCAGTACTACGCCAAGCTGCCGCCGAACATTGAAGACAGTTACGTGCTGCTGATCGATCCGATGCTGGCCACCGGCGGCAGCGCCGTGGCCGCCCTCGATGTGCTGACCAAGGCGGGCGCGCGTCACTTGCGCCTGGTCTGCATCGTGGCGGCGCCTGAAGGCGTGGCGGCCGTCGAGAAAGCGTATCCGAGCGTGCCCATCTTTACGCCGGTCGTCGATCGCGAGCTAAACGCGCACAAGTTCATCGTGCCAGGCCTTGGCGATTTCGGCGATCGCCTGTTCGGCACGATCTAGACGAGCCAGGCCTTATGCTATGATCTTTGGTCTGGTCAGCGCGCTTGGCTCAGCGGTAGAGCACCGCCTTCACACGGCGGGGGTCGGAGGTTCGAATCCTCCAGCGCGCACCACATAAGACCAATAACAACAAGAAATTACAGATAAAACGCCAGGCCCGGTTGCCGGGCGTCGTGGTCTCCGGGGTGATTTAGGGGTGTACCTGGCAGGGGTGTACCGGGGGTGTATTGGCTGGCGCGCTCCCCCGATCCACGATCGCGGGCCAGGGGGCGATCGCGTATGCTCCCCGCATCGCTCTGCCAGCCCACCGATGGAGCCCCGCGCCGGACGGATCTCCGGCACCATCGCGGGGCCTCATTGAAGCCGGAGAACCGACCATGACTTGGGTCAAGTCGGGGCGAGATCGCCATCCCCGAGATCCAGCGGCCGTTCGTGTGGGAGCCGACCAAGGTTCGAAACCTGCTCGACTCGCTCTACCAGGGCTACCCGATCGGCTACCTCATCGCCTGGCGCAACCCGACGGTGAAGCTCAAGGACGGCACGCCCTCGGCGGGCAAGCGCATTCTGATCGACGGCCAGCAGCGAGTCGCTGCGCTGATGGCCGGGCTGCTCGGGCGTGAAGTCCTGACCAAAGACTACGAGACCGTCCGCATCCGCATCGCCTTTCACCCGCAGACGGAGAAGTTCGAGGTTGCCAACCCCGCCATCCGCAGGGACGTGGCGTGGATTGAGGACGTGGCCGACGTCTTCGCTCCCGATGCCGATATGATCGAGTTGACGGAAAGTTACGCCGCAAAGAACCCCGCGGCGGATCGCCGGCTGGTCGGGAAGGTCTTGCAAAAGCTCGGCAAGATCACCACCAACCACGTCGGCCTGATCGAGCTGGCCGAGGACCTCGACATCGAGACGGTCACCGAGATCTTCATCCGCGTGAACTCCGCCGGCGCCGAGCTCTCCCAGGCCGACTTCGCCATGTCGAAGATCGCCGCCAACGAGACCTACGGTGGCAACATGCTGCGCAAGGCGATCGACTACTTCTGCCACATCGCTGTGGCGCCCGACTTCCTGGGGCGCATCGAGAAGGGCGACAAGGCCTTCGCCGCCTCCGAGTTCCTGCCGCAAATGCTCTGGCTGAAGGATGTCAACGACGACATCTACGATCCGACCTACACCGACATGCTGCGCGTGGCGTTCACCTCGGAGTTCGGGCGCGGCAAGCTGTCGGACCTCGTCGCGTTGCTCTCGGGTCGTAACTTCGAGACCAAACAGTACGAGGACGCCATCGCCGAGGCGTCATTCGGACAGCTCAAGCAGGGCATCCTGCGCTTCAATAGTTATGCAGTGAGAACGCCGTTATGCATCGTCCGGCTCGGGCGGTTCTTGCCCGAACATGGTTCGCTGCTCGCCAGTCTTTGACGCGGCCTTTGGTGCCCGCTTGAACGTCACGCTAGCTTGGGCGGGCGGCCGGTCGATGGTCTTGCCGGTCAGTAGGTCTTCGACCGTGACGAGTTGGATGCGCGGATGCTTGCCCCACGGCGACGTATAGAAGCCCGCTGAGGCTGCTTCCTTCCGCATCGGGCCAGTCGGTTCCTCCAGGCTGATCAAGACGCCAATCTCGGCCTTCTCGCGTTCCAGCACGCCACGCAGATCGCGGACATACGGCGCATGGAGCTTCCCGGCCTTGACCGACAGGATGATCTGCTTCGTCTTGCCCGGCCCTTCGTGGAAATAGATCCGCCCGTCGATCCCTTTGTCCGCGCCCTTCTTCTGTTCGACGGGGCGAGCACCAACCAGGCCGAGCGCCCACCACTGGAACTGATACGGATCATCGGCGGCGAGCTTCGCCGCATCTGGTATCGAAACAGGTTCGCCGACGACTTCGTACGGGACGGTGCCGCCGAACGTGTCCGTCAGGCGACTGCGGATGAGGGTGATCGCCAGGTGCGTGATGTCGATGCCGATCCACCGGCGATTCAGTTTCTGTGCGGCGGCAATCGTAGTGCCGCAGCCGCAGAACGGATCGAGCACAGTGTCCCCCTCGTTCGAGCTTGCGGCGATCAGACGTTCTAGTAGGGCTTCCGGTTTTTGGGTGGGGTATCCCAGTCGTTCAGCGGCCTTTGCGTTTATCGGGGGGATGTCGGTCCAGATGTCTTGCAGGCCGATCCCTCGCATGTCGCTTGCGTACTGCTTCAGGCGAGGCGTGCCAGTCGAGAAGTAGTGCAATCGATCTTCGGACGCGAACTTGCGCATGTTCTCGCGGCTGTACGCCCAATAGCGGCCTTCGGGAGGGCGAACGGCTTCGTACTCCCATTTGTCGTTCGGCTTTCGCCAATCGTCGCCAAGGTCACTAGCCCATGCTCCGCCGCGTACACGTTTAATTCGCCATTCGTACGAAGTGTCCCCGCCCGGCTTTCGCGCGCTCAAATCCGCGTCTTTGTATTTTCCACGCGCATCGACGTTCGTGAACCTCTCAGCGACATAGTCCGCACTGTACGGGGTGAACTGAGGGTTCCAGATCCATGTGTTTCGTTTTGTGTAGAACAAGATCGAATCGTGAATGCGACCCGGTTGTTTGAGTCCCTGTGCGGTGTCGTTGTGCGCTGAACTGCGCTGCCAAATAATCTCCGCCCTGAAGGTGTCTGGGAGAAACACCGCATCGAGCAGCAGTTTAAGATAATGGCTCGCAGTCGGATCGCAATGCAGGTAGAGCGACCCTGTCGGCTTTAGCACCCGTCGCAGTTCAACGAGGCGCGGTGCCATCATCGCCAAGTACGCGAGCATGTCGCTCTCGTTCAGAAAGGTCCGAAACGCTTGCATCACCTGTGAGACGCGCCCGCCAGATTCGACGACTTCTTCAAATGCTCGGGCCGCGCTGTCGTCCCACTTCCAGGTATCCTCGAACGCCTTGATCTGTGACGCGGCTTGCGTGCCGTCCTTCTCGGCAAACAGGACGTTGTAACTGGCGTTTGAATTGAACGGCGGATCGAGGTAGACCAGATCCACTGATTCGCTCTCGACGTGCAGGCGCATCACGTCGAGGTTGTCACCGTAGTACAGCCGATTCATGCCGGGGCTATTCTACGCGGCTTGTGATGTTTCCGCGTCGGCGTCGAGCAGGGCGACAATCTCCGCGATCTCCCATACGTGGTCGGTTAGGCCAGCCTGCATCGCCCATGAATCCAGATCGCTACTTGATCAGTTTCAGACGACGAAGATCCGCCTCCGTCCATCCGATGTCAGCCAGCAGCCCTTGCAGGAGCTTTGCGCCGTAGGTCTTGTGCGAGTGGTAGTGAATGCTCACGCGCGCCGTGGGTGACTTCCGATAGATCCGCATCGAGCCGCCCTTGGTGTCGAGCGCCCAGCCGTCGCGGTCCAAGGCCCGGCAAAGGTCATCTGCGGTGAGGCTTCTTAGCTGATCCCAGATGTGTGCAGGGAAGGCCATTGGAGCGTCACGTGCCGGAGGAAGGCACCGACCGGTACCTCGAAGCGCTCGGGCGCGGGACCACCAACCACACAATCCGGGCCGATGGCCAGCGGGTCGCCGTGTTGGGCCACCGACGCCACGTAGAGCCGGATCGCCGCGACGGCATGGTGCAGGGCGTCGTGCGCGGTGTCGCCCGCGGCATGCACCCCCCTCAGGCCGGGCGCGTAGGCATGAAAGCCGGGGCCGTCCGGTTCGACCACCACCGTGATGGACAAGGTCAGTTCGCGACGGGAGAAGAAACGGGACAGCATAGGTGTCTGGCCGCCGACGGGCAAGCCTGCGGGCATTCTACAATATCGAAGACCGGGGCGTCTGCTTGGCGCGCATCGCAGCACAGGCCGTCGGCGTACTTGGAACGGACGAAAAGGCGGCCACGTGGCTTCGGCGGTCGAATCGTGCCCTGAACGGCGAGGTGCCCCTCGCGCTCCTCGATACTGACCTTGGCGCTCGGCAGATCGAGGATGTTCTCGGCAGGATTGAGCACGGAGTCGTGAGCTGAGTGCGCGTCTGGCGCATCACCACTACCGCCCATGCGGCCTTCGATGGCAAAGGAGCGCGGCGATACGGCAGTCGCTGGACGCCGAAGGGAGTCGCCGTCGTCTACACGTCGGCCACGCTGTCGCTCGCAGCTCTGGAACGGTTCGTTCACACGAACGAAACTATCTGCTGAATCCCGCACACCTTGATTTTCAGCGGTTGCTTATCGGCCCATCGGAGCGCTTTAGTTTCGATCCGCGCATGTGGGGAAAACGACGTTTGGAGTCAACACAGGATGAGGTCCGTCATCGAAGGTGAGGAGAACTTCGTGTCCGCCCTCCAGGAATCTTCGTTATCGAGTGGTTTGATACTCCTGTCCAGGTGGCTCGGCTTATGCCGGATCTCTCAGAGGAGATGGCAAGGGAAGCACGTTCATTAATTAAGTTTGTTCATTATTAATGAACGTGGTATTTATTAGAACATGATCTATGCAGAAGGTCCAAACGCCTTCGACCTGTACCAGCCAGTTCTTCAGCACTGGGTGCCGGGGGCCGAGGTCCGTACAGCCGCGTGGCCACTCGACCGCTTCGACGCCGTGGTCACTTGGAAAGTGAACGGGCAAATCGTTCGCTATCTCGTCGAGGAGAAACGCCATCTTCGCCACCAAGACGTCGGCGTCGTCGTTGATCAGTTGAACCGTCGGCGGGCGGATCTGCCCCCGGACCACGTTGACGACCGGCTCCTGCTTCTTGCCCCGCACGTTCGTCGCCAACAAGCTGCCGCCCTGGAACGCGCCGGCATCGATTACCTCGATCTGGCAGGCAACGCTCACCTGCAGGCTCCGGGGCTGTTCGTTCACGTGGAAGGCCGTCAGCCACCCAAGGAACCGGCCCCTGCCCCAGGTCGACCCCAGAAGGGTTGGATCAAAGCAATCATGGCCCTCCTCATACGTCCCGAACTCGTCAACGCGCCATACCGCGTCCTCGCCGCGCAGGCCGATGTCGCCCTTGGTACGGTCGGCGGTGGCATGAACGACCTCGCTACTCGCGGGATTCTGCTCGACGGCAAGGACGGTCGAAAAGTCCGCGACCGGCAGGCACTCGTTGCGCTGTGGGTGCAGGCCTACGTCGAAGGACTTCGCCCCAAACTGAGAGAGCGACGCCTTCAGGTTCGCGCTGACGACAAACAGGAAATCTGGCGGCGTCTGCAGACGGTGATGGCCGAACGCGCGCAACCTTGGGCGCTCACTGGGGCTGACGCCGCCGAGCGACGGACTCACTTCTTTCGCGCGGAGGAGACAGAGATCTACGCCCCCCTTCGTGCGCTCGAGGACCGCGACACTCAGAAGGCTCTTGTCGCCCAACCTGCCGCACGTGGCGGCAATCTGTTAATCATCGAACCGCCCGGTCCGCTTGCGATGCCGGGGGATTGCGAGCTTGATTTCCCTGTTGCCCCGGATCTGCTGGTTTACGCGGAACTGCGATATCGCGGTACCGAACAGGCGCTAGCAGCCGCGGAGTTGCTGTTGCCCAGAGTCCTGGATCATGCCGCGAATTGAGCCAAGCCTGGTTCCCGTCGTGACCGATCTAGAGCGCGGGCTGCGCGAACTCGGAATTCCGTTCGGCATCGTGGGTGCCCTGGTTCCAGAACTCCTTCTGACCACAGCGGCGAGGGCGTGCCCTTCGAATACACCTGCGCTTACTTGCTCGGCCTTGATGGACAGCGCTTTCTAGACGCCCCCCTGAGCAACACCGTGCGGGCCGTCCTCGCGCGCTTCAACGAGCCCGACTCCGATGTCGTCGGCATCGCGGCCCGCGAGACGCGACGGGGCCTAATTGACAACGAGCTTCGAACTGAAGTCTTCGAACTCTTCCGTTGGTATCGTCTCGGGACGGGCTTGTAGACTTTCTGAATTGGAGCCGGTGAAATCGGCTACAAGAATCGCCCACGCTCAGACTCGCTTAGGGCTGCGATCCAGACTACGTCAGCGAGATAGCGAGACGGCAATCGGTTGAGTCTCTCCGAACCCAACTGAGCAAATTGAGAGACGAGGAAATTGCTGCTTCGTTTCCAGACTCTCCTATAGAGGCTGGCCTTCTGAGGCCAACCATGTTCGAGGCGTTTCTCAGTCGCCGTCCTCGGAATCAGAGCGACTGGTTCAGGCTGATTCCCGAGGATCTACGATCTCAAACCGAGGGTAAACAGATCAGCGCATACCTGGGACGAGTACTCGAGATTATCGCGTCCAGCATCGAATAGGGGCCCTCGCAGATGTCGGTCAAACAACCGGCGAGTCAAACGGCTTCGACGCTGAGGTTGGGCCTAGGCAGGCCGAAAGGCGATGTCTCTAGCCCGTTGTTGGCGCAATGTGTCACAATGTGCACATGAAGACGATCTCAATCCGTGAACTGCATCTCAAGACCGGACGCTGGGTGCGACATGCCGCGAGCCGAGGCCCGGTGGTTGTCACTGACCGTGGGCGTCGGGTTGCCGCGCTTCAGCCATTTGACGCGGCGGCCGTGGGACGGTCGCTTCCGAATCGCGAAACGGCGATCCGCAAGCGCTCACGAGTTCCGGTCGATTCCGTCGTTTACCAGGCTGACGTGCGCGCGGATCGATGATCTACTTCGACGCCGCCTACGTCGCCAAGTGCTACCTCAATGAGCCAGGGGCCGAGCGCGTCCGCGAGGTGGCATACGGCGCCGACGGTCTCGCTTCGTGTGAGCTCGCGCGCCTGGAGTTTGCCTCGATCCTGATGCGCCACGTCAGAGAAGGCCACGTGAAACGACGGGAGATGACGGCCATCATGAAGGAGTTCGAGAAGGACGAACACGACGGCGTGTGGCACTGGTTCGGCATCACGTCGGGCCTGCTGGAGAGCGCCCGCCAGGCGGTCTTGGCTCTACCGAGTTCGGCATTCATCCGATCTGGTGATGCGCTGCACCTGGCCTGCGCCGAAGAGCACGGCTTCCGGGAGGTTTACACGAATGATCGCCACATGCTTCAGGCGGCGCGCTACTTCCATCTCACTGGAGTCAACGTCCTCGGCGAGTGAGGCGTAACAACCGCCCTAGGCAAGATCGGCGCCTGCCACCGTCCCGGAACTGCCGTTCACCATCGACGTACCGGTGGACACCAAGCGCGGCAAGATCGTCTACGGCGCGGAACTGCCGAATGCGAAGACCGGTTCGCAGGCGCCCGGCGCTCCCGATGCGCTGTGCATGACGCCCGGCCCGAACCCGGTCCTGTTCGTTGGCGACCTCTATCCCAGCCGCATCTATAAGGTCTCGCTCGAAGGCAAGGTGCTCGGCGTCTACGGACAGCCGGGACGCAACCTCGGCCCCTAACTGGCGCGTGCAGAAACTGGTGACCAGGAAAGGCGCGCGGTAGCAGAATGATGGCATGGCTGCCAGCGAGACACTTCCCTTCCAGGCCGAAACCCGCCAGCTCCTCGACATCGTCATTCACTCGCTGTACTCGAACAAGGAGATCTTCCTGCGCGAGCTGCTGTCGAACGCCGCCGACGCGCTCGACAAGCTGAAGCTCGAGGCCCTCGCCCAGTCGGTCCCCGAGGTCGCAGGCAAGCCGCTGGTGTCGGTGGCGCGTGCGGGCAGCGAGCCCGGTTCCGAGACCGAGCGCCAGGCGGCTGAGGACGCGCGCCAGTCGCGCGACACCGAGCTTCGGCCGTTTCTCACGTTCCTCGAGCAGACGCTGGCCGGCACGATTCGCGAGGCCCGCGTGTCATCGCGTCTCACCACGTCTCCGGCATGCCTGGTGGCCGGCGAGCACGACCTCAGCCCCGCCCTTGAACGCCTGCTGCGACAGGCCTCCGGGAAGAACGACAAGACCCCGACCAGGCGGATTCTCGAGATCAACGAGGCCCACCCGCTCGTCGTCAAGCTGCGCGCGCTCCACGCCGCGTCACCCGCCGACGCCTCGCTGACCGACGCGGCGCACCTGCTCCTCGGCTCGGCGCTGCTGGCGGAGGGCGCGGTGCCTCCGGATCCCGCCTCCTTCGCCGCCACGTTGACCAGCTTCATGACGCGAGCGCTGCTGGTCCCGATCCTCGTTCCCACAACAGCAACTACCAGATCGTCGTGACCGCGGATGCCGCCCTCATCCACGCGGAGATGATCCACGACACGCGGATCGTTCACCTGGACGGGCGTGGGCATGTGTCGCCGCGGGTCAGGCAATGGATGGGTGATTCGGTAGGCCGCTGGGACGGCAACACCCTGGTGGTGGACACCACCAACTTCAGGGCCGGCAGCGGCTTCTACGGCGACGCCGGAGGCAACTTCGGCTGGGACGAGAACCTGCACATGATCGAGCGCTTCAGCCTGCTCGATGCCGACACGCGGCTCTATCAGTTTGAAATCGACAACCCGACCGCGTACTCACGGCCCTGGAAAGGCGAGCTGACGATGACGCGGTCGATTGAGCAGATGTATGAGTTCGCCTGTCACGAGGCCAACTACTCGTTGGAGAACATGATGCGGGGCTACCGCGCCGCCGAGCGCAAGGCGGGCGCCCCCCAGGGCGGTGACGCAACCATTGCCGCCGGTCACGGCAATGACTATGATGACGTGGGTTTTCGAGGATCGAAGGCCGACCAAGGAGTTAAACCGATGCGTTTCCGGAATCTGTTCGTTTGCTCTGCCATTGTCACTGCCGCGATCGTGACCGCCACCACGGCTTCGGCCCAGGCCCCCGCCACTGCCAAGCCCGCCGCAGCCGTGGACAAGACCGACCCGCGGACGGCGCGATTCGGCGTGTGGGACAACTCGACCAATCTCAACAACGTCATGACCTACGAGGGATTCGAAAAGGGCGGCAGTAAGCTCACCGTGAGCAACCCCAGCAACCCGGCCCAGGATTGGAGCTACGTGACGTTGTTCGACGGCGCGTTCCGTCCGGTTACCGGTCAGCCGGGCTCCGAGACCGCCGTCGAGATCATCAACCCGAAGAGCATCCGCATTTACAACAAGCGGGACGGCGTCGTGAACCAGGTGGTGATCAACACGTTGTCCGAAGACAACAACACCATCAGCAACGAGTACGTCCGGATGGACAAGGACGGCAAGATCACCGGCGTCACGCACGTGACCTACCTCCGCCGCAAGAAATAGCACCGCGCGAATGCCATTCCTTACACGGAAGTAAGGTATCCTTCATATGTAAGGATCACCGATGCCCGACGCCACGCTAACCACCAAGGGACAGGTCACCATCCCCAAGCCGGTGCGCGACCACCTCAAGCTCGAAACCGGCGCGCGCCTCAGCTTTATCATCCAGGACGACGGCACCGTCGTACTCAAGGCCCTCACCCGTCATATTCGGGAACTCGCCGGCGTACTCCATCGGCCGCGCCAGCGGCCAGTCTCGGTCAAGGCGATGGACGACGGCATTGCCGAGCACTTCAAGACCACCTTCGGGCGACGAACATGATCGGGCTCGACACCAATCTGCTGGTTCGGTATCTCACGCGCGACGATGCCCCGCAATACGCCAAGGCCAAGGCCCTGATCGACAAGACCACGGCGCGCGGTGACGGCTTCGTGATCAATACCGTTGTGTTGTGCGAGGTGGCGTGGGTCCTGCGCGCAGCCTATGGCTACTCGCGCGAGGAGATCACCGACGCGCTCGAACAGATTCTGACCACCGAGCAATTCGTGATCGAAAACGGTGACGAAGCCCGGCAGGCCGTCGCTGATTGCCGGGCGACCACCGCAGGCTTCGCCGACGCGTTCATCGGCCGCATCAACCGGACCCTCGGCGCCGAACACACGGCGACCTTCGACCGCGACCTGGGCTCCCACGAGACGTTTCACGTGCTGGCCTAGACGAGGTCTAGACGGGCTGGCGAACGCCAGCCCGTCTAGACTCATCACGACGGACCTAGGGGCACTTCGCAGCGACCATGGCGATGGCCGACAGCGTCATGTAGTGATCGGCGGCAGGCGGCTTCGGCGTCGCGCTCTCCGCTTCCTTGGCCGGCACGTTCAGACCCGTAATGTCGATCTTGTGGCCGACATGAGGCGCGAGGTCCGCCTTCGACGACACAATGCCGATCGTCTTCGGGCCCTTCTCGGCCGTGCTGGTCACGATATACGTGTCAGCGGCCGTGCCCTTAGCCAGGCACCCCGTCATCGTGTGCTCTTTCGGCATGGGCTTGTCCTGTGCCATCACCGCTGCCGACGCCGTCATCACCGCCGCCGCAGCGGCCATACCCAGTACCAGTCTCTTCATAGAACCTCCCCAAAAAAGCGATTGCTGTCAGCCAACAATAGTGCGTTACTGCCATCAGGACAACCATTGCCCTGGATGGCCGAACGGCAGAGCCGCAGCCTCGTGAGCCCATACCGGCATGCTATCGTCTGAACGTCCGCCCGGCATCTACTTCAGCACGAACTCCGTCCGGCAACTCCGATCGAGCAGGAAGCCGTCTTCGGTGACGCGCACCTCGAGGTGCCCACCGGGCAGGGGCGGCTTCAAGCTCAACGCCACGCGCCACAATCCGCTCGCCAGCGGCTTCCCCACCTGCACAGGCCAGCTCCGCTCGACCGGGCCGCCGGCGGAGCCGAGGCCGATGGCCATGGCGCGCTCGTTGAGCTTCTCCGCCGAGATGATCGTCGAGATGGTCATCGGCGCACCGCGCGGAAACTGCCGCAGACCCGCGCGCTCGCCTGGTTGTTCGAACACGAAACCGGAACACTGCGCGGTCTTCGACTTTCCGGCCGGCACCGACACCGTGGCAAACGCCAGGCCTTCCCTCGGCACATCGCCGGTCACCTTGCCGGCGACGCGCACCTGGTAGATCTTCGCGTCCACCGCGAGGCGCGCTTCACCAATTGCGTGTCCACCTTGCGCCTTGACCGTGCCGGTCGCGCGCGCCGACATCTTCCCTGCCGGATCGAGGGCCACGACGACGTACTCGACGCTCGTGCCGTCGGCGAGATCCGAGCCAATCTCGAATGGTACGATGATGCCGCGGCGATTGCCCTCGCCGGCGACAGCCGAGGGCGACAGCGTGATGGGCAGGCCCGCCACCGGCAGCGCGGATTCGATCAAGCTCAACGCGGTGGTCTGATTCCCTGCCGATGGCAAGTAGACCCGCCGGTGCAACAGCGACACGCCGGGCGCTCGCGTTCGCACCGTCAGCTTCCGCGCCCAGTTCTTGCCCGACGTGGCAGCCGGGGCATAGCCAATCAGGTAGAAGGCACGGTTCTCGGCCGCTACCCGCGCCAGGGCGCCGCTCGCATCGTTACCGAGCAACGCGCGACCGCCCGTGGCCGCGGCCAGGTCGCGCACCACGCCGGTGTCGAAAGGCTCTGCGTCACGGCCGACTTCAGCCGCGGGCGTCTGCAGCCCGCGCGGATCAACGGTATAGATCGCCACGTTCGCGGCACGCGCGGTGTCGATTAGTTTCGAAAACACCTCGTCGTCTCGTCCGGTGATGCGCCCCATCTCGACCGCGTCGAAGTAGCCCGGCGGCAGGCCGCCGCCGCGGCTGAACCACAACACGGCCTTGCGGCGAGCGGGAATGCGACGCAACTGCTCGACCACGTTCAGGAGCACGCGAAAACTCTCGCGGCCGTTCTCGCCCACGCCAAAGGTCTCAATCGCCGAGTCGAGCTCGGCGAGGCTCGCCGCCGCCGAGGCGGTGCCCACGGCCGCTGCGCCCGGCTGCTCCAGGCCCAGGTTGCGCTCCCGGCGGCCAGTCGTCCGCGGAATGGTATTGAGCGCGAGGGTCCGATCGCTGGTGAGGAAGAATCCGGAATCCGAGCCCGATCGAACGATCGCGACGTAGTCGTTCGGGAGCAGCGTCTCCTTGAAGAACCGATCGACCACGCGCCGCGCCTGCGACACATCGTCTACCTGCAGGCCCAACTCATCGAGCACGACCACGAAGAGCCCGCCTGGCTCGACCTCGTTGGACGCCATCCCCGGCGGCAAGGGCCGGATGGCCGAAGTGCTGGAGAGATCGACAAACTGAAACGTCTGAATCTGCTGCGGCACACCGTCTTCGAGCAGCTCGAAATCCTCGGCCTTCAGGTTGTGCACGGGCGCGCCGTTGGCGGTGGTCGCGACGACGTCAATGGTGACCAGGTCGACGCTCGAACGAAACGTTGGTTGCTGAGCAGAACCGCCCGTGCTCCAGACAAGGCCTACGCCGAGGACAAGAACGCGCCATCTGGTCATGCTTGAGATGTTACGTCAGCCGGGCTCGCAAAGTAAGCCGGCGACGATCACCTGCCCGGCGAGCGCCGTCGCCAGCGCCGGCGAATCGTTCAGACACGGCAGGAAGCGCACCGTCAATTCCGGCCGGGCGCGCGCCGCCAGCTGCCCTTCCAGCTGGCTCTCAGCGTTGTCGGCCAGGAAACCATACGGGTAGTAGACGACCTTGGTGAAGCCGGTGGCCGCCACCCTCTGCAACGTCTCTTCGATTGGCGGCTCGGTCCAGCGACCACCACGCGTGTGATTGAGCCACCCGTTCAGGATCAACCCAAAGCGCGGCGACAGGCGAGTGCGAATAGCGCCGTATAGCCGCTCCGCTGCACACCGCCCGGTATCGATCGGGCGCGCCGGCTCGAGCAAGGTGCCGTGCGCGGCCAGCACCAGCGCAATCTCCGGCCCCGTTCCAGTTTCCCCCAGCTCCGCGAGCACATGCGCCGCGGAGATGTCGGCGAGTCGTTCGAGGTCGAGCGCGGGCAATACCCGCACCGGCGCCTGGCGGGCCAACTGCCGCAGCGCCGCCGCGGTGGCTTGCCGCGACAGCTCGTGCGTGAAGGAGGAGTCTGCCGCGTAGATCGGCGCCACCCACACTGGCTCGTCCGCGGGAATTGCTCCCAGAACCTGAGCCAGAAAGGGTCGCCGGAATTCGTAAGCCACGTGCACCATCCATCGCCCGGCCTGCTGTGCGTCGAGGACGTCACCGACGGCCCGGGCTTGCGCGCGGGTAATCGGCTCGAGCGGCGAGGCGTAACCATGCGCCTTCCACAGGCGCCGGCGGCCGTGTCCGCGAGACCAGGCAATGAACGGGATGGCGACCTGCGGAATATCGGCGACCGATCGTGTCAGGCCCTGGAGAATCCGCCACGAATACACCAACTGTTCGACCAACGAAGGCGAGGGCGGCTCGCCGTAGGTCACCAGCACGAGATGTTGCATGGTCATGAGGCGCGTGGCAGCTGCGAAGCAATTGAGCGGGCGGTGCGGCGTGCCGCCGCAATGGCCTGGTTGAAGGAGACGCCGTCGC
>JBCKZH010000065.1:0-19626 GCA_038919385.1 Vicinamibacterales bacterium
GGCATCATCCGAGCACCCGGCCGCCGTGCGGCTTACGCGCCGGTCGTTAGGCTGCTTGTCAGGGGGGCATATGGCTGTCCGCTGTGAATTTATCGACGTGGTCATTCCGATCGCGAACATCGAGCGCGTATTTCCGGGTGGCTTCTCAGCCTTCGAGACACAGAACGCTGGCCTCTTCGGCGGCCGCCTGTGGCATGACGACCACTTGCTACGCGATGGCGCGATGAACGCGATGGATGCCAAGCAGGTCGTTGCCTATTGGGAGGGACACGGCCTTGTCGCCATGGAAACGCAAAATGGTCGCCAGACGTGGCGGGACGTGTGCGTCGTTGAGCACCTTAGCGGCGGCCCCACGTTACCCTGTGACTGGATTGCGTTCGACAGTGTTCGGCAATGCGTGTATCTGAAGGGCCAAGCGGCAGAGCCCATCGTCGGCCGAGAGTTCTTTGCTCAGCCTTGAACACACGCTGGGTACGACGAATTGGACTTAACAAAGTAGTGTTAACCGGTGAAGACAGCTGCGACAATAAGGCCGCTCCGAAAGGACAGATGACCATTCATGCGAAAGACACTTCTCGTGGTGACCGCGTTGTTCCTGTCAGCGTGCAGCGGGCCGACCAGACCCACTCCCCCGCCTCCGCCCCCACCCCCCATGACACAAGGCGAAGCAAACACGTTCGCCAGGTCGCTTGTGACCGCCACAACCAATGCGATGGCGGCCTGTTTCAGTAGAGCAAGTTTCCGTCCAAACAGTTTTGGCACATTCCCGATAAACGTCTCCTGCGATTTCCGCCAAACCTGTGCTGGCGGCGGCACCATTCGTCCCTCTATCACGGGGACTGGGCAATTTGTCGTAAATCAAAACGAGGCGGCCTTCAAGGTGCCGTTGCAGGGCTCGCAGAACATTCTTGATTGGGGCTGTGCCGGCAACTACATTATCTCGGGAAACCCCACGGTCTCATTGACAGGGGAGTTGTATGCGCATACAAACGGAACAGTTCAGAACTACATTAACCAGAGCGGGCAGATTGTCTATGGTCCACCTGGTGGCGCACAAAGCCAGCAACGTTTCTGCAGCGTCAACCTCCAATCCATTGAGACGAATACCGCCGCGTTTCGCACCACCGGAACGATTTGTGGAATGGCCATTAACCAATAGTCGATACAGCAGGTCAAGCGGGATCATGACTCCTAGCTGACCTATTGGCCGTAAACCAACCAACCCAAGCAGCCTGAGGCCCGCAAGCGCACAAATGGTGCAACCTCGCGGCAGCGCACGCGCCCGCAGAGGACCGGAAGGCATGGGCGGACACCCGTGACTCATTGGAGAAAGACATGACCCCGCAGCAAGTCGCAGACTCGCAGAAGTTGGCGCGGGAGTGGCAAGCGGCGTTTGAGAAGCGGGTTCCGCCGAGGCCTAGATAAAATCAATGAGTGAGACGCTTACTTCTCGGGGTTGTCCCGTCCGGCGCGAGATCGTGGCCTGCCTTACCAATCAGACGGAAAGCCCAATTGCTTCGCACCCTTTTCATTCCTTCTCACTCGCCAGCGCATCAACCGCCGCTGTTGCACTTTGGAAGGCATTGAGAATATTGACGGCCGACTCTTGGACGAGCACCAACGCCAGTGCATGGTGCTGGCTGTCTTCGCGCAACGCCATGACCAGCTGATGCATCCTTGAAAGGTCTGTCGATAACCATGTAATGAGGCGATCGATTCGAGACGAGACTACTGCCCAGTCGGGCGTTGATTTGAGGAGTTCCTCAATCTCACATATCTCTGAAATCACGTCGTGTTGTATGCCGAACATGGACTCACACACGTCTGCTGTGTGTGACTTTAATGCGTTGCGCATCTCAACGTGTGGAAGCTCACGCTTGATGTAGGTAGCATTCTCACACATGATGAGTGCGCAATCGCGGATGGCGTTTGTCACACGACGGACGGCTGGGCTATTCATGAAGACTCCTGACATTCCTAACGACCGGCGCGTGAGCCGCCGCGCAGTCTTCCGCTGTCACGTGCGTCGCGCCGCCGTCCTTCGTCCAATCCCTTTGTGAGCCCGGCAGAATCACCCGACCGCACACCTTGCACTTGCCCGTCCACTGCGTTGCCATCACCACCATCGTCGCCACCTCCCCTGTGTCCCGAAAACGGATGTTTGCGTAACAGCGCGCGTCATGCTGAAACCGCCAGCGATTCCGAGGCGAAAGCCGACCCCTGAGCGGAGGGTTTTCGTAACAGCCGGTGACGGCGGACCGCAGTGTGCGAGACGCCAAGCACCTTGGCTGCGGAACGCAGCGACAGATGGGACACCGCGTCGAGCTGCGCCTCACTGAGTGCGTGCGGCCGTCGCCCGAGCCGCGTGCCCTGACTTCGAGCCCGCGCGAGCCCCGCGCGGACGCGTTCCACAATCCGGCCGCGCTCGAACTCCGCAATCGCGCCGAGAATGTGCATTTGCAGCCTGCCCGCTGGCGTGGTGGCGTCGATGCCTTCGGCCAGACTGACGAACGCCACGCCGAGCGCCTGAAGTTCTTCCAGCAGCGTGATCAAGTGCTTCAAGCTGCGCCCGAGCCTGTCGAGACGCCAGCAGATCAGCACATCGAATCGCCTTCGCTTGGCGTCTTTGAGCACCGCATCAAGAGCGGGGCGCTTGTCCGTGCTGCCTGACACGCCACGGTCCGTGTATTCGACGGCGGTCCAACCGCGTGCAGCGACGTAGCGCCGGAGTTCCTGCAACTGGTTCTCGGGTTCTTGGTCAAACGTCGAGACGCGGGCGTAGATCGCGGCCTTCACGACTGACGCTCCGTCCGGGCCAGCAATGCTGCAAACCGTTTGGCAAACTCCGGCGTGGTGCTCACCTCGATCCGCACGGAGTCGCCGCTGACACGAAGATCACCGTAGTTGATGCCCGGCGCGTCGGACAGGCTCGCCGTCCGCTCGGTACTCCGTTCATCGTTGCGCGTGTTCGGCTTGATCCATCCGTTGCCGAGCGCGACGATGTCATCAAACAGCGCAGACGTGGCCGCCCGGAACGCCGTCGCGTCCGCGACATCAGCGCGATACAGATCGAGATACTTCCGATAGTCCGGGAGGAAGCGCCGCCCGATATCCTTGGCGATCAGGTCGGGAGCCTTGTCGGCGCTGATCGTGGGCGCTGGATCAACGGCGTCGCGGACACGGTCGCGGGGCATCCACCTCCTCCCGTCGGGCATGGGGCCGTAGGTCGCGTACACCGTGACCCGCCGCTTGTATTCGTCGAGGCCCAGCGACAACAGCGGTTCTGGCGTTGTGAACCAGCAATGACTAACTTGATTACTCGCCCGTCCGTAGACGAAGGCGGTTGGCGGCAGCATGGCTAACGCAATGCTTGCGCCGGGTGCCCAGTCAATATCCACGTCGGCGGCGTGCTTGCCCTGTGCTATCTCCGTGCCGTTGTGGAGTCCGACGCGATACCCTTCAACGTAGTCATCAAGGCTGTAGTCCCTGTGCTGCCAATTTTTTTCGCACGGGCCTTTCGCGTCCTTGGCTTCCGGCCAGAACACAGGCCGAAACCCTTGTGCAAAGTACCCAGCAACGATGTCGCGTGCGGGACTCATTGCGTCACCACCCGTTCGGCGGCTTTCAGGATGCCCGCCTCCACCCTGTCGAACACCGCTTCAGGATCGCGGGCGTGTGCCTTGCACAGCCCATAAGTCATCGCTGGAGTACTTCTCGCGAGTACGGGGTGCTGTCGCAACTTCAACACCGCCGCTTGCAACGAGGCGGTGGTCGGGCAAAACATACCAACCAACACAATGGGTGCCCCGCACAAATAGCAACCCGCGAGTTGACGACGCACCGCGTCGGGGTCGAACCGTTCACGCTGCCCGTTGGGGTAGTGGTAAATACCCGCCAGCCCTCTCGTAAGACGTTGGGCTGTACGGCGTCGGCGGCTTTCGGCGCTCACCGCCCGCCTCCGTATTCCGAGGCTTGCCTAGAAATACCTGGCCAGGCGTCCAGAATGGTGCTGAGCGACTCGCACTCGGCGGCCTCGGAGACTCCGGCCCGTTGCCAGGCGGCCACGTCGAGTCGAGCGAGAATCGCCTGCTCGACCCGCTCACGGAGGATCACGGGGGACAGTGCATCCAGCTCCCAGCAGGTCGGTCCGTAGCCGTTCACGAACCAGCGATAGCGAGGGTCGTTTGTCTTCGTGTCTGCGCGGAATGATGGCAGTCCGCTGGTGGTGTCGGCCTCCGTGAGCGCGAGGCGCAGCAGATCAACGCGGCCGCCGTACTCTTCAAGGCGCGACGGGAGATCCTCATCCGACATGTGTAGTCCCGAGGGATCCCAGTCGCCCGCATACAACACCGTGAGGCGCTTTTCCGTGCCCTGCGTTTCCGCCGCGATCTGATGTACCGCAGTGCTCGACGCGAAGCCGTGCATCACGCGGAACGTCACGCCGAACTTGTGTAGGACGGGCGCGATCGTGCCCCGGATGGTGCCTTTTTCGCTCCACACTTCGAGCCACACAGGTTGATCGGTCCATCGGTCGCGGCGGTAGCTGCGTTTCACAGCTTCGATATATTCGGCGGGGTTTTCAAAGGCGTTGACACGTTCAGCCGAACGGGTTTCATCAACGATCCAGCCCCACGGGATACGTCCCTGTTCGCGTGCCCACGTCAACTGCTTACTGACCTTATTGGTCTCCCCCTTCGACATGTTCGCGATCAGGCCGAGCGTGAACAGGCGATAGCAGACGGCGCGTACGCTGGCCGGTTGGATCTCGGACAGGATGGTGATCGCCGCGTCGATCAGCATGAGGCTCTTGGCGGATCGGCCGCGTCCCATTTATGCCACCCCCTCGCGATGCCGATCGACAAAAACCTTCAAATCTTCCATCGCGATCAACTTGCGCCGGGACGTTTCACCCGCATGTCTGCTCGACGGAAACCGCGTCGTTTTGATCAGGCCTGCATCGATCCAGGCGCGCAGCGTCCAAGTACTCACGCCGATCGACTTCGCGGCGGTTTTGAGATCGACGCAGAGCGGCGCGGCATTCACGATCGCGCCTCGGCTTCCCCGTCCAACACCAAGACTTCGCGCATGAGCACCTCAGGAGGCGAAATGCCGAGTACTTGCGCGATCCGATCTAATTGATCTGGTGTCAGCCGCAATCTGCCTTGTTCGCACAAGGAGACCATCGGCTGCGTGATGCCCACAAGGATCGCGATCTCGCCTTGCGAGAGGTCGCGCTTCAGGCGTTCGAACTTCAGGCGGAGCACGGTCCCTCCTTCTCGGATGGTGACCGGCGCAGTACAAAAAAAAGCGCCGGGCCAACAGTGAACAACGTTCGTTCGCTCTTGACCGGCGCTCTCGTGTGGCGGGTGCCTTACGGGCTTCGGCGTGTCGCAGGACTAACAGCCTAGGCTGCCTGCGTCTCCCGCTAGGCGGCTAGTTCGGGCTGATCACAGCGCCGGACTACAAACCCCCGAGGGACTCTCAACTCGCCTAAAGTATACCGGCTATACCCGTCTCAGGTCAATCGCATACAGGAGTGACCTAAAAACAAAAGTCAAGTCCCCCGCGAATATTATTTACGTAAAGGTCTACAGTACGGTCTATCAGCAAGGAAAGATTTGGTGGATCGCCTATCGATCGCCAGACGGCACGCGTACGGCGGAAAGCACGGGCGACACGCGGAAGGGCGTGGCTGAGAGGCTCCTGCAAAAGCGCGTCGGCGCCCGCGAGAACAATCTCCCGGTGATCGCGAGGGCCGAACAGCTCACTTTCAACGATGCGGCGCAGGCCGTCATCAATGACTTCATCGCCAACAAGAAGCGGTCGTTGAAGGTGGTGCAACGACGCGTGATCAAGCACCTGCGGCCCGTCTTCGGCGGGCGTCGGCTCATCGGCATTACGACCACCGACGTGATCGCCTACATCGCCAAACGGCAGGCCGATACCATTGTGACGCGCAAGGCGCACAGGGTCACGCTCAACGACTGCACCACGCAGGAGGTACCCGCTGCCACGAAGTCGGTGTCGAATGCCGAGATCAACCGTGAGCTGCAAGTCCTGAAACGCATTTTCAGTCTCGCGATCGAGAGTGGGCAGATCGCCACGAAGCCGAAGATCACGATGTTGAAAGAGGCGCCCGCACGTGCCGGGTTTTTTGAACCCGCGCAGTTGACGAGCGTGCTGGCGCATCTGCCCGCAGAGATTCAGCCCGTGATTCGATTCGCTGCGATCACCGGCTGGCGTATCGCGGCGGAGATTTTGCCGCTTGAGTGGCGACAGGTCGATTTCGATGCGAGCGAAATTCGTTTGAACGCGGGCACCACCAAGAACGGCGACGGCCGCGTATTCCCCATGACGGCGGACCTGCGGACGATTCTTGAAACGCAGCACGTCGAGCACGAGCGGCTGAAAAAGGCGGGACACCTCATTCCCTACGTGTTTGTTCGTATGGTGGCGAAGGGACGCGGCGGCCAGAAACTACCAAGGCCAATCATCTCGTTCAACAAGGCGTGGAAGACCGCGTGTGTCGCAGCCGGGTGCCCCGGCCGCATCCCCCACGACCTGCGGCGCAGTGCCGTTCGGGGCTTCGTCCGCGCTGGCCTGAGCGAGCACGTCGCGATGAAGCTGAGCGGCCACAAGACGCGCAGCGTGTTTGACCGCTACGACATCGTGTCTGAAGGGGACTTGCACGACGCGGCGCGGAGGCTAGACCGCTCCATCACGTTCTCGAGGGAAAAGCAGGCATGATTGCGGACATCCACGATCAGCCGTATCAACGCTGGGTCAGTGCGCGCCATGAGGCAGGGCACGCGGTCGCGGCGCTGCACTACGACTGCCCGTTCGAAAGCGTGACTATTAAACGCCAGGGGGATTCCCTTGGGAAGATTCGGCGGATGCGCCACCGCTATCTCGGGGATGCCGTCGCGGTAATGTGCGGACCGCTGGCCGAAAGAGAGTGGAAGGAGCACCGTCGCGGTCTTGAGAGTTTCAAGATGTACGGCACAGACCACGCCTTGGGCCAACGCCTCAATGATGATAAACGAGCCCGATGCGTAGCTGAGGCGATGCGCTTCATGCGAAAACGCTTGGTTCAACAACAAATCGACCGCGTGGCGCGGGCACTCCGCGACCGCGAGGAACTCACCGCAGATGACGTACGCATCGCAGCGGGTTTCTCACGTGCGCTCTGCTCGAAAGATTTTCGATAAGCTATAGATCTGGTTATGCACTTGACTCAGGTAGCCCCTACATGTAGTGTCCCCGGCGGTGGAAGATTACCCGCGGACCGTGGCCGAGTTCGAGGCGCGCTTCGCCACCGAGGCGGCGTGCCGGGCCTACCTGGTGCAGGTGCGCTGGCCGGATGGCTTTCGCTGCCCGGCCTGCGGCGGCGCGACCGCGTGGTCGGTGCGCACGGTGCTCTGGCAATGTACGGGGTGTGGCCGTCAGACCTCGGTGACCGCGGGCACGGTGTTTCAGGATACGCACCTGCCGTTGAGGACGTGGTTTCGGGCGATGTGGTCCGTCACCAGCTCGAAGACGGGCACCAGCGCGCTGGGCGTACAGCAGGTCTTGGGCCTGGGGAGTTATCGCACCGCGTGGGCGTGGCTGCACAAGCTCCGGCGCGCCATGGTCCGCCCGGGCCGCGACCGGTTGGCGGGAGAGGTCGAGGTCGACGAAAGCTTTGTGGGCGGTCTCGGGGGAGCCCAGGGGCGGTCGATGGCGACCAAGGCGCTGATCGTGGTGGCGGCCGAGGTCGTCGGGCGTGGTACGGGGCGGGTCCGGATGCGCCGCATCCCGGACGGGTCGGCCGCCAGCCTCGGGGCCTTCGTCCACGAGGCCATCGAGCCCGGCAGTGTGGTGCATACCGACGGCTGGCATGGGTACGACCGCATGAAGGCGAACGGCTATCGCCATCACGTCACCGTGCTGCGGGGCGATGCCGAGCTGGCCGTCGCCCAGTTCCCGCGGGTGCACCGCGTCATCTCGTTGCTCAAGCACTGGTTGCTCGGCACGCATCAGGGCGCCGTGACGCATTATGGACTATTACCTGGACGAGTTCACCTTCCGATTCAACCGCCGACGGTCACGCCACCGCGGGAAGCTGGTCTACCGGCTCGTCCAGCAGGCCGTGGCGGTCGAGCCCGTTCCCTATCAGCAGATCGTGAAACACACGCGCCGCGGGCGGCGCCGTCACCACAAGCTGTAGGGGCTACCTGAGTCAAGTGCATAACCAGAAGCTATAGATAAGCTATAGTCCGGCCCATTTTGACTGGGGCCGGACTCCTTACTTGCGTTTTTGCTAAGGAAATTTGGAGGCGCCGCCCGGATTTGAACCGGGGATGGAGGTTTTGCAGACCTCTGCCTTACCACTTGGCGACGGCGCCGCTCGGACAGCTAATGCTAGTTGAGTTTGGTGCGTGGGGTCGACTGGGGGGCGGTCATTCGACGTTGGGGGATATTGGAGTTGGCTTGCCAACCGTAGCTCACGCCTTCGTATCACCAGCCCACCGCCGCTCGCTTCGCGAGCTATGGTGGGCAACCTTCGCATGGCTTGCCAACCGTAGCTCACGCAAACGTTGCCAAGCGTGAGCGAAGGTTGGAGCGGGAAACGGGATTCGAACCCGCGACTTCGACCTTGGCAAGGTCGCACTCTACCACTGAGTTATTCCCGCTCGCCGAGAACAACCCACTGTAACAGATGGCTAGCGCGACAGGCAAGACGTTGGCGCCTAAAGTGCCAAAACGCATGGCTTAACGGGTCTACCCGCCTCTATGAGGGTTACGGCGCTCCCGCGGTCACATTTGCCCCTCGCAGAACGCGCGCGGCCTCCTCGGGTGACACCGGGTTGCGAGGGATCCCCGTCCCCCATTCGAGCCCGCTCCAGCGGGTGACGCGCGGGATGATCTCCAGGTGCCAGTGGAACCCCGCATCGGCGGCGCCACTGAAGGGCGCGGTCTGCAGCACCAGGTTGTAGGCCGGCCTCTCCAAGGCCCAATCCACCCGGAACAGCACGTCCTTCAGCACGATCGCCATGGCTTCGAGCACCGCGTCGGACGCCTCTTCGAACCGCGGGGCGTGATCGCGCGGCAGCAGCCAGGTTTCAAACGGCACGCGCGAGGCGAACGGCGCGATCGCAATAACTGCCGCGGTGTCGGAGACGATCCGTCGAGCGTCCTGCATTTCCTGCACGGTCACGTCGCAGAAAATGCAGCGGCCGGTGCGGCCGTAGTGCTCCCCTGACCCGCGAACCTTCTCGTCGAGGGCAACCGGAACGATCGGATACGCGGCAATCTGAGAATGGGAGTGGTCCATCCGGGCACCGGCTGCCCGTCCGTGGTTCTTGAACACGATCGCGGCGGCAAATCTGGCGTCGCGCTTCAAGTCCTGCAGCCGGGTGCGCCAGGCCCACAACACGCGCCACAACCGATCCGCAGACAGGTGATGCAGCGGCCGATCGTGGAGCGGTGTCTCGATGACCACCTCGTGCGCGCCCAGACCGTCGCGCGACTCGAACACGCCGTCCACCCGGCGGTCCTGCCCGCCCTCAATCTTCAGCATGGGGCGCCGGTTCGCGACGACCCGGACGGACCAGCCGGGCGCGTTCGCCGGCCCACCCTCGCGCCACGCCAGCAGCTCCGGTCCGGCATCCGCCTCTCTGCCCTCGCAAAATGGACACGCCTGCCTTCGACCGGGCTCAGGCCAAGCTGGCGCGTCCTCCAGGCGCACGGGCTCCAACAGGAAATCGTTGGGATGGGGCGGCGCGAGGTCGATCAGGACCGAGCGGCCCGTGATCGGATCGCGGCGAAGCTCAGTGGCTACCATCCAGGCCGGAAGGCATCCTTGTAAACCGTGATTCGCGCCGGCTCGATCGACGCATCCACCGCCACCACGTCGAACCGGCACGGCGTCGCGTGGAGCTGGTGGCCGCTGACGTACTCCTCAGCCATGGACACGAGACGCCGCTGTTTCTGCGAGGTCACCATCTCGGCGGGATCGCCAAATTGGCTATCGGTCTTGGTCTTCACTTCTACAAATACTACCGTGCTGCCGTCCTGGGCGATGAGGTCGATCTCGCCAAAGCGGGAACGATAGCGCCGGTCGAGTATTTGATACCCGAGGCGTTCGAGTTCGGCGCGGGCAATGTCCTCGCCATGGAGGCCTAACTGCTGGCGCTGGTAAGTCATGCCCAGCGCGAAGCAATGTGCGTGCCTACAGTGTCGCCAACGCCTGATCGATGATGTCGACGGCGGTTGCGGCTTGGGCCTTGGTCAGCACCAGGGGCGGCGAGATGCGAATGACGTTCTGGCCGGCGCCGAGTACCAGCAGGCCGCGCCTGAAGCACGCCTCCACCACTTTGTCGCGTTCGGCGGGCGCGCGCTCCTTGGTGACGCGGTCCTTCACCAGTTCGATGCCAATCATCAACCCGCGCCCACGCACGTCACCGACAATGGCGTGCTTCTGTTGGACTTCCCTCAGCCGATCCATCATGAACGCGCCGACCTCGGCCGCGTTCTGCATCAGCGAGTCCTTCAGCAGCATGATGGTGGCCATGGCCGCCGCGCACGATACCGGGTTGCCGCCGAACGTGCTGGCGTGCGAACCGGGCGGCCAGTCCATCACCTCTGCCCGCGCCGTCGTCACGCCGAGGGGCAGGCCCGACGCAACTCCCTTGGCCACCGCGACCATGTCGGGCTCGACGCCAAAATGCTGCATGCCGAACATCTTGCCGGTACGGCCCATGCCCGACTGCACTTCGTCGGCGATCAGCAGGATGCCGTGTTTCTTCGTGAGCGCGCGCAAGCGCTCGTGGAACTGCGGCGCGGGCACAAGGTAGCCGCCCTCGCCCTGGATCGGCTCCACCACCACGCCTGCCACTTCATCCGGTGAGATCAGATGCACCAGGACCTGGTGCTCCAGAAAGTCCAGACACTCGGCGTGGCACGACTCGGGCTTGAGTCCGACCGGGCAGCGGTAACACGTCGCATACGGCGTATGGAATGTCCCCGCCTGCATGGGCCCGAAACCCGTGCGCTGGATCGCCTTGCTTGACGTCAGCGCCAGCGATCCGAGCGTGCGGCCGTGGAAGCTGCCGAGAAACGCGATCATCCCGTAGCGCTTCGTCGAATAGCGCGCCAGCTTGATGGCCGCCTCGATCGCCTCGGTGCCCGAGTTTGAGAAGAACGATCGCTTGGGCCCGCTGAACGGCGCGATCTCGTTGAACGCTTCGGCCAGCGCCACCTGCGGCTCGTAGTAAAAGTCGGTGCCCGACATGTGCAGGAACTTCTGCGCCTGATCGACGATGGCCGCGACCACGGCGGGGTGGGAGTGGCCAGTAGAGTTGACGGCGATGCCGGCGGCGCAATCGAGGAAGATGTTGCCGTCCACATCTTCGACCACGGCTCCGGTTCCACGCGCCATCACGAAGGGATAACCGCGGGTGTAAGACGGCGACACCACCTTGCCGTCTCGCTCGATGATGGCCCTGGCCTTGGGGCCGGGTAACGCGGTCTTGATTAGCGGCGCTTCCATCTCGTGCCCTTGGGACCGTCTTCGAGGATCACGCCCTTGTCGAGCAACTCCTGGCGAATGCGATCGGCTTCGACGAAGTCGCGACGACGACGGGCGTCCTGACGAGCTTGGATGCCGGCGTCGATCTCGGCCTGCGGAATAGGCGGCGTGGCTTCTTCGGCCTGGCGCAGCGAGAGCACGCCCAGCACTTGATCGAAGTGGTTAAACGCGGCCTTGATGCCGGGGGCGTCGGCCTCCCCCACCTGCCTGGCATCCATCGCGATGTTGAGCGCGCGGATCAGATCGAACAGCTCGCCAAGGCCGGCGGCCGTATTCAGGTCGTCGCTCAACGCCTTGTCAAAGCCCTGCACGGCGGCCGCGACGCGTGCGGTCACTTCGGGATGGGTGCCACCACCGGACAGCGCCCCGACGCGGCCAAGAAAGTCGGTGATGCGCCGCAGTGCCTCTTCCGCCTGCTCGAGACCAATCCACGTGAAATTGAGCTGCTTGCGGTAGTACACCGACAGCAGGATGTAGCGCAGCGCCGAGAGGCGGAAGCCGCGATCGAGCACGTCCTGCACGGTGTAGGCGTTGCCGACCGACTTCGACATCTTCTGGTTGTCGACCAGCAAATGCTCGATGTGGAACCAGAACTTCGAGAACTCTTTGCCCGTGGCGCCTTCGCTTTGCGCGATCTCGTTCTCGTGATGCGGGAACACCAGGTCGACGCCGCCGGTGTGGATGTCGATGGGCGCCTCGCCGAGCAGCCGCAGCGCCATGGCCGAGCACTCGATGTGCCAGCCGGGACGCCCGGGGCCAAAGCCAACGTCCCACGACGGCTCACCTGATTTGGTCGCCTTCCACAGCACGAAGTCGCGGGCGTTCTCCTTGTCGTACTCGTCGGAGTCGACGCGCGCGCCGGCCTGGATGCCGGCGTGATCGAGCCGCGCCAGCTTGCCGTAGGTGGGCAGCGTCGAGATTCTGAAATAGATCGAACCCTCGGTCTGGTAAGTGTGGCCGCGCTCCCCCAGCTGGTTGATCATGCCGGCCATGGCCTGCAGGTTTTCCGGATCGGTCGCGCGCGGTGTGTCCTCCACCGGCTCGATGCCCAGGGCCAGCGCGTCTTCGCGGAACGCCGCGATGTAGGTGTCGGTGTATTCGCGCAGCGGCAGGCCCGCCTTCTCCGCGCCGGTGATGGTCTTGTCATCCACGTCGGTGAAGTTCATGACGTGGTGCATCTGGAAGCCACCCACATACTTCAGCGCACGCCGCAGCACGTCGACGCCGACAAAGGTGCGGAAGTTGCCGATGTGGCCGCGCGAATACACGGTGAGGCCGCAGGTATACATGCGCACGGTGTTGTCGCGCACCGGGACAAACGGTTCAACCTGACGGGTCAGCGTGTTGTAGAGGCGCATGGCTGGTTACGCGGAGTGCGGCGCCGACACCGACGCGCCATCCAGCGCGAAGATCAGCGCGGTCGCATCGCTGGTGACGACAATCAGCAGCGCCGGCTGGCTGGACGTCGCCAGCGCCGTGGCGGCCGCCGTGCTCACGCGCGTCACGAAGTCAGTGCCGATCGCGGCATCCATCCCGGCATACCCCACCGCATGCTTGGCGACGTCAGCCACAATGGCCGCCACTTGTGGATCGCACGGAACGGTCAGCTTGAACGTGAACGATTTGGGGGACATGCGAATCAGACCGATAGTCTATCGAACAATCGCGCCGCGCGGCGAACATCCGCCGCAATCTGGTCCTGGAGCGCCCCGCGATCCGGAAACTTGCGCTCATCCCGCAAGCGCTGGACAAACGCCAGCCTGACGGTCTTGCCGTAGAGGTCCATCGAACGGCCAATCAAGTGGGCTTCGACCGTGGTGGCCAACCGATCGCCAAAGGTGGGCCGCTGGCCGATGTTGGTCACGCTGGGATAGAACACCCCGTCCACGGTGACCGCGGTGGCATACACACCGAGGGGCGGGATCAGCTCGTTCTCGGTCGCCAGGTTGGCCGTAGGAAAGCCAATCTCGCGGCCACGCTTGGCGCCCTCCACCACCACGCCGTCGAGCACGTAGTGATGCCCCAGCAGCGCCCCCGCTTCGTCCACGCGCCCCTCGCTCACCAATCGGCGAATGCGGGTGCTCGAGACGACGAAGTCCTTGTAGCGAATGGGATCGATCTTCTCGGCACGAAAGCCATACTGGGCGCCGAGTGACTTGAGCCGCGTGAAGTTGCCGCTGCGATTGCGGCCGAACAGGAAGTCGGCCCCCACCCACACCTCGGCGACGCGCAGCCACTCCACGAGCACCGTGCGCACGAACGCCTCCGGCTCCCACTGCGACATCTCCGCCGTGAAGCGGACCACGGCGGCGCCCTGCACACCGGCGCGGCTCAGGGCATCCAGTTTCTGCGCCTTGGTCATCAGCAGCGCCGGCGCCTTGTCGGGACGAAGCACCCGCGGCGGATGCGGGTCGAACGTCAGCACCACGCTGGTGCCGCCGCGTTCCAGCGCACCGCGTTGAATGCGCTCGACGATCTTCATGTGGCCGCGGTGCAGACCGTCGAAGTTGCCGAGCGCGAGCACCGGCGACCGCCACGTGACGGGACGCGGGTCGTCCGGAAAATGGATTACGTCCACCCGTCCTCCGACTTGTCCGCCGAAGCCTTGGCGGAGGTGGAAGCTTCAGCGGAGGAGGATGCCTCCCCGGCGTCGATCGTCACCACGAGGCCATCATAGGCCAGCTCCACGCCGGCCGGCAGCGAGGCGTTGGTGGCAGCATGCGGCAAGTCATGGCAGATGTGCGTGAGATAGGTCTGACGCGGCTTCAGGCGCTGCACCACCTCGAGCGCTTCCGCCACCGTGAAGTGCGTCGGATGCGGCCGATGACGCAGCGCGTCGAGCACCAGCACGTCGAGACCCTCAAGCAACGGCCACGCCTCATCCGGGAGACGGTTGCAGTCGGTCAGGTACGCGAACGAGCCGAGACGATAGCCCAGTATCGGCCGCCCGCCATGAAACAGAGGCACCGGCTGCACCGCGACCGAACCGATCCGGAAACGATCCGATATTTCGGACAGTGTAACTGCGGGAATGATCCCACCCTCACCTCTGCGCCTGGAGAACACGTACGGAAATGAGCGCTCGATCTCTTGAACAGTCCGACGATCTGCATAGGCCGGAATGACGCTGTTCTGAATAGCGTTGAACCTCGCGACGTCGTCTAACCCCATGATGTGGTCGGCGTGAGAATGGGTGTACAAGATCGCATCTACGCGCGTGATTCCGAACGCGAGGGCCTGCTGCCGCAAATCAGTGGAGGTGTCGACCAGGATCGCGGGGCCGCCCTCGACGTTGATGTGGATCGACGGCCGCGATCGTCGATCGCGCGGATCGGTAGACAGACACACCGCGCAGGTGCAGCCAATCATCGGCACACCATGCGAGGTGCCGCTGCCAAGGACGGTGACGGTGGCCTTCATCTAAGAGACGGAATGTTAGCATACGACCCATGAGCGAACAGGCCGGCGCGCGCTTTCAGCAACTGGTAGAGATCGTGAGAACGTTGCGCTCGGAGAACGGCTGCGCATGGGATCGACAGCAGACGGTGCAGTCGTTGCGCCCGTTCGTGCTGGGCGAAACCTACGAGCTGCTCGACGCACTGGATCGTGAGGACTACCACGAGCTCAAGGGCGAACTTGGCGACTTCCTGTTCGAGGCCGTGTTCCTCGCGCAAATCTGCGCGGAGGAGGGCCGGTTCACGATCGCCGATTCCATTCAGGCCATCTCCGACAAGTTGATCCGCCGGCACCCGCATGTGTTCGACGCAGACGGCAGGGCCTCGCTCACGCCGCGCGAAGTGAAGGAGCGATGGGAAGACATCAAGAAGCAGGAGCGCAGCGATGCCGGAGAGGGCGAGAAGGCGCTGCTCAGCGGCATTCCCCGCTCGATGCCGTCACTGCTGCGCGCCTACGAGCTGAGCACGCGAGCGGCCACGGTGGGATTTGACTGGGTGAAGCCCGGCGATGTCCTCGACAAGATCGACGAAGAGGCGCGCGAACTGCGCGAAGCCGTCGAGACGCTGGGCGCCAAGTCGCCAGAAGCGGAAGAGGAGCTGGGCGACCTGCTGTTCGCAGTGGCGAACCTGGCGAGAAAGCTGGGCATCGAGCCCGAAGCCGCGCTGCGCGTCGCGAACGACAAGTTCCAGAAGCGGTTTGACGATGTGGAGCGGCAGGTCACGGCCAAGAGCCAGAGAATGAGAGACCTGACGCTGGAGCAACTTGAGGCGTATTGGCAAATTGCCAAGGTAGCCACCCAGGACGCCAAGGCAACCACGAAGGACGCGAAGGACACGAAGAAGACCAATTCATAGGACGAAACGCCTGAGCGAGCTCTTCAAGAACTCCGAATGGAAGTTCATCAGGAGGCCCACTTTGAAGCCTCCCGCCTTCAAGTACGACAACAACTGCGCCTGGTGGATCCGGTCAAGCCGCTCGACTGCTTTCAGCTCGACGACAACCTGGTTCTCGACAACGAGATCCAGTCTCTGTGGCCGCAACGGCCGGTTGCGATACATGACCCTGAGGGTCACCTCGCGTTCAAATCGAAGTCCATCCAGCTCCAGATCAATAGCCATCGCGTCGTGATACAAGGCTTCGGTTACTGACCTACCCTTTCTGCCTTCGTGTCCTTCGTGATTTCCTTCGTGTCCTTCGTGGTTGCGTTTCAGGGAACTGTCGAGGTGCGCCCAACGTGGGTCCGGATCGTCAGGCTCTGTCCGTCTGTTGCCAGCTCAATCTGCCCGTCCTGATCGGTTCTGAAGATCTGCGCGCCGGTGGTGCGGTAACGCTCCAGCACGTACGGCACGGGATGGCCGTAGGTGTTGCCGCGGCCGTTGCTGATCACCACGACATCTGGTTTCACCATCTCGATGAACTCCAGTGAGCTCGAGGTGCCGCTGCCGTGGTGCGGGGACTTGAGCACCACGATTGGCAACAGGTCCAACGCCGGGATCAGGGACTGCTCCACCTCCCGGCCGATGTCGCCCGTCAGCAGCATCGACACCTGCCCGTAGCGCAGTTCGATCACCAGGGAGTCGTCATTCCTCACCTTCTGCCGCTCCCAGTCCGGCGGCGGCGGGTGGTGCACGCGCAGTTCGACGCCTCCCAGTTCCAGGCGATCGCCTTTCTGTAGCCATCGCCACGTCGCACGACGGCGGTCGGCGACGGCCAGGAGTTTGAGCGTCGGCTCGTGGTTCGCGACGAAAGTGCCGGCCCACACCTCCTTGGGCGCGAAGTCCTTCGCCAGCGATGCGGCACCGCCGATGTGGTCGGAATCGCTATGTGTGATCGCGAGGTAGTCGAGGCGAACGATACCTCGCGCGCGCAGGGCGGGGCCAAGCACGCGATCGCCGATGTCGAAGTCGCCGCGCAGCGACACGCCGCCGGCATCGACCATCAGCGTGCGGCCGTTCGGCAGCGTGACGAGCATGGCATCCCCCTGCCCCACATCCATCACAGTGAGATGCAGACGGCCGTCGCCGAAAGTCCGCGCCAGCGTCGCAGGGGCGACCGCAATCCAGACGAACAGTCCCAATGCCAACCACGAAGCACGCGAAGCCCACGAAGCCCATAACCACAGCAATAGACACGCGTAGTATCCCGCGACCACCAAGACGGGCGGCGACGGCACGCGCCAGGTGAGCCAGGGCGCGAAGTCGACCAACGACGCGCTGTCCACGAGCGCGCGAACGGACAAGTGCGTGACCCAGCCCGCCATGTTCGCGGCGCTGCTCGCACCGGCCGCGTCCAGCGCGGCGGTGACCATTGAGGCAACCTGCACCACCGCCATGCTGGGCACGGCTACCAGGTTCAAGGCCAGACCCGCGAGCGTCACGCGCTGGAACACCAGCGCACCGATTGGCATCAACACTGCCTCGGCGCACAACGAGGCGAGGATCAGCAGGATCGGGCCGCGGAGCCAGTTCGCAGGCAACCAAGAGAAGGGGTTGCCTCCACCGACATGGGCGGCTCCGGTCACGATCGCGGCGGTGGCGCCGAAGGTGAGCCAGAACCCGACGTCGGCGATCGCCAGCGGCGTCACGACCAGTACCGACGCGGCGGTCAGGGCCATCGCATGCACCGGAGCCGTGCGCTGATCGATCACGCGCAACGACAGATAGATGGCCGCCATCACCGTGGCGCGGGTCACCGATGGTCCACCGCCGGCGATGAACGCGTACCACACCAGCAACGCCACGGCCGCACCCGCGGCCCAGCCGTCGCGAATGCCGAGCCACCACAGCGCAGCGAGGATGAGTCCGGCGAGAATGGCGATGTTGCCGCCGGAGATCGCAATCACGTGGTAGGTGCCGGCCTCCTGCAACCGGCGCTCGACATCGGCGTCGAGCGACCCGCGATCGCCGATGAGAATGGCCGTCGCCACCGCGGCCGATTGCGGATCGCGGATGGCGACATGGCGTGCCATCGCCTGGCGCACCGCGACGCGGATGGCCGCGGCGGACTCGTCGAACCAGTTGCCGTGGCCGACCACCTCGACGAGGGCCGCGCTCTTGATCGATCCCACCAAGGTCATCCCGCGCCTCGCCAGTAGCCGCTCCTGATCGGGCACGCCGGTGTTGAGATAGCGCGCGGGGCGCCGGAGCAACGCGGGGGCCTTGATGCGCCGGCCGGCCCGCCACTCGCCAACGGCATCGGCCGCAAGCGTCCCGGTGACGGTCAGCGACACGCCGCCCGGCGCCGGTTCGGGACACGGCCCGATCCACACGCGCTCCACGTGCAGACGCAAGAGCGCGCCGCTGTCTGCGATCGCCGCATCAGCCGCCAGCCTGCCCTCCACGACGATCGGCGTGTCGTGACGGGGCGCGTCTACGTCTTCGATGGCGAAGCCACCGAGGCGTTGTTCAAGCAGATTGCGGAGTGGTGGATGAAACGCCGCATCCTGCGCGGCCGATGCCAGTAACGCGCAGGCGGCGGCGAGACCCACCAGACTGCTACGAAGCGCCCATGTCATTCGCTGACGAGAGGCGCAGGCGAAGGCGACGAGACCGGCCGCCGACAGAAGCCAGCGGGCCGGCGACATCCAGAATGGGTCAGCGAACACGCCAGCGGCAGTGCCCGCAGCGGCGGCAATGGCGAGAGTCAGGGAGAGAGACATGCCCCGTCCAATGCAAACGGCGGGGCGTGCGAAAAACGGCGGAAATCTGCGAAGGGAGGCTCACGGGTACGCAAGAACCGCCACGCTTCGCTACCGAAGACGTGGCGTTTTCTGCGACGTCAGGACCTCAAGACCTCAGGTGGTAAGGGCCTGGGGTCCTGGGGGCTTGGGGGCTTGGGCTACGAGCTGGCGACGGCGGCGTAGTAGTCCTGCAGCGCGCGGACCTCGAGGCCTTCGGTCTTGAGCGCGCGAATGGCTTCCAGCGCCGCGGCCGCGCCGGTGATGGTGGTGATGCAGGGCACCCCCGCCATCATCGCCGCACGTCGCACGGCCTTGTCGTCGAAGAATGACTCGCGGCCATGCGGCGTATTCACGACCAGTGCGACCTTGCGGTTGACGATCTCGTCGGCCAGGCTCGGCCGGCCCTCGTTGACCTTGAACACCATCGAGCAGTCGACGCCGTTGGCGCGCAGGTAGGCGGCGGTGCCTCGGGTGCCGATGATCTGGAAGCCCAGCGCCGCGAAGCCCTTCGCAATCGGCAGCACCTCGCCCTTGTCCTCGTTGTTGACGCTGATGCAGACCGAGCCCTGTTCCGGCAATCGCTGCCCCGCGCCCAGCATGGCCTTGACGAACGCCATGCCGAAGCTGTCGGCGCCACCCATGACCTCGCCGGTCGACTTCATCTCCGGCCCGAGGATGGTATCGACGCCCGGGAAGCGGACAAACGGGAACACCGGGCTCTTCACGAAGACGCCTGCCGGCGACAGGTCGTCGGTGATGCCGAGGTCGGCCAGCGACTTCCCGGCCATGACGCGTGCCGCGATCTGCGCCAGCGGTACGCCGTTCGCCTTCGACAAGTACGGCACCGTGCGCGACGCGCGCGGATTGACCTCCAGCACGTAGACGGTGTCGTCCTTGATGGCGTACTGCGTGTTCATCAAGC
>JBCKZH010000066.1:0-19463 GCA_038919385.1 Vicinamibacterales bacterium
TACAGGACGAGAATGGCCTTTAGCTTCTTGAATCCCGTTCTGGTTGGCAGACTAGATACGTAAGGGCCAAACCCGTCGAAACCACCGCCGCCAGTTTCTGATGTCGGAAAGCCATAATGCAATCCGCCTATGTGACGCGCCTCCAACAGATGCTTCAGAAACGAAACATCTGACTTTCCTTCAGCCAGTAAAAAGACCGGATGACCGAGCTCGGCACTGTTCTCCCTGTCGTACTTATCTGAGTTCAAAGCCGCTCTCCAGCGCTCCTGCGAGCTTCTCGCCAGAGAACGTATCGAGCCATCGATCGCCGTTCTCGTCTAGGTTTGCGCGAATCAACGCGAAGTCCTGCGGTGCTCCCTGAATGGCGTCCTTGGCAGCACTGAGGCACTCCATACTGTGTGTCGTTACAAACAGTTGGGTCTTGTATTGATCAGCGAACCGGTGCAGTGCCTTCCAAACGTCAGGCAAGGTCTTGTAATACAGACCATTCTCTATCTCATCGACCAATACGAGGCCTTTCGGCGCGCTCGCGATCCCCAAAAGAATTGCGACGAATCGATTCATGCCGGCCGAGTGAAGTGCCATCGGGATCATTTGGGTGGGTACGTGAGGGATGGACATGTAAACCATCCAAGCCCCGGCGTTGTTCTCGACCGAGACATCGCTGACATCCGGAAACACCGTCCGCATGGCAGCCAACAACTCGCCCTGCTTATTCTTGCGACGAATGTCGGATAGGCGATTGGCTGTTTCTTCTGGGTTCAGTGTGAAGTTCGCCGGAAACATGATCGATGGCGACGGAGGCTGAGTAGTTTCAATCTGCAGCCCCTTCGGCGTCATCTTAGGTCTGTCTTGGAAATCTGGCCGACCCTCATATTGCCAAGTGAACTGGATCGGTGATTCAGTCGACGGTTCAGCGGCCTCGCCGCCGCCGTTCTCGTCACTCAGTGGGATAGTTAGAGAACCGTTACCAACATCAGAGATCAGGAGTGCACGAGAATCCTGCGATGATCCGATGCCTCGAATTTCGATTGGGTGATGGGTATCAAAACGCCAAAACAGATCCTCCCAAAGTCTCTGGAGGGTTGCGGAGTTGATCTGGGCGTTGTCGCCCACGCCTCGAAACGCTCGCAGCTTCAGCACGACCAAAGGAGACCCACCGCCCGACAGAAAGAGCGACTCCAATAAGACGGTCTTTCCCGTGGCGTTCCGTCCGGTCACGATATTGATACGCTTTAGGTCACTAAGGCCAGCGTCCTTGAAGCACCGGAAGTTTTTGATGGCTAAAGACTTAATCATTAAGTAGTCTGCGGCGACATATGGTCGCCGTTTCCCTTCTTAGCGGCACTATACCTCCTCGGCTATGGTTAGCCAAGTATATTATTACCAATGAAGCCGACTCCACGCGTCAGAACTTGATGGTCGCGACCAGCGACGCGGATCGTCCAGGCGCGAACACCGTGCGAACGTCCTGGCTGGCGTAGTACTCCTGGTCCAGCAGGTTGCGCGCCTGGATCCTCAACTCGAGCGGTTTGGCAAGCTTCACACCCGCCGCGGCGTCGAGCAGCGTGTAGCCGGGGACCGCGCGTTCCGTCGGACCGAAGTGGTCATCGTCCGAGAAGTATGCGGCCCGCACCTGCCCGAAGGCGCGCTCGCCGAACTGCCTGCGGACGACGGCGGAGAGGTTGATCGGCGACATGTCGTCGAGGTACGCGTGATCGTCGAGCGCGCGGCCCTGGGCGACCTGGGTGGCGAGCTCGAGCCAGACACCGGCGCCCAAGTCCGCCTGGCCCTCGACTTCGAAGCCGCGAATCCTGGCGGTGCCGCGATTGCGGAAGAAGAAGACGTCGGTCGCCGTCGAGTAGCGCTCGATCAGGTCGTGAAGGCGGTACTCGTAGTAGAACGTCGCCAGCCGGAAGCGCGGCGCGACGTAGCGCAGCGCGAGGTCGCCCTGGATGCTGGTTTCGGGCTCGAGGTCGGGGTTGCCGGTAATGAAGCCGCGCCCGGTCGGTCCGCGGTAGTAGCGATCCGACAGCACGGGATCGCGAAAGCCACGGGCGATCTGCCCGGTGAGGCTGACGCCCTTGAAGCTGCCGAGCGTGGCCGATGCGAAGCCTGAAAAGGCGCCGTTGCCGGTGGAGCGGTCGCCAAAGTAGCCACCTTCGTTCGCTGTCGTGACGTAGTCGGCGCGGACGCCCGCGCCCAGTACCAGACGCGGCGCCAACGCTGCGTCGATCGAGACATACGCACCCGAGTCGGTGCGGCGGGCCGAGTCGACCGCAACGTTCGGCCGCGTGCTGACAACTTCTCCGGCCAGGTTGTAGGTGATCAAATCGTCGAGCGCCTGCAGGTTGAAGCGACCGTTTACATCAAGGCCAATCTCGAGCCGCGACTTGCCCACGAGCCGCTCGGCGAACGCGCGCACGTGAAAGTCCTTCGCCGAGACGCCGGCGCGTTCAATGCTGCGGCCGGTGGTGGCGGTGGCGAACCGATCCTGATCGGTGACCTGCGCGTAACTGCCGACGAAGCCGGTGACGCCGACGCGCTGAAAGCCGCCGATCGCGCGCGCCTCGTAGCCGGCGGTGAAGCGATGCGAGTTTTCGGTGGGATAGAAGAACCTGACGGTGCGGGAGTTGTCGCGCGGCCGCTCGATGTCGCGGCCGAAATCGCTTTGCCAGCCGGCGCTCAGAATGCCGGCGCCGGCCTTGTGCTCGGCACGCACCATGAAGCCATGGTCTGAGTACCCGGAGTTGAACACCTCACCCGAGGGGCTGTTCCAGTCATCACCCTCACGCGAGTGCGCCGCGATCAGAAAGCCGCCCTCGGCCAGGCCCTTGGATACTTCCACTGAACCGCGCCGCTCTGGTATTCCGGCGCCCAGTGCGCCGGACAACTGCGCCGCCCAGGGCGCCCCTGGTGCGACGCGGCGCGTACGCACGGAGATGACGCCGCCGAAGGCATCGGATCCGTAGGCAACCGATCCCGGACCACGAGCCACGTCCACGCCTTCGACGAGCGACGGATCCAGGAACGTGGCGCTGGCGCCGGCGCGGCGCTCGGAGCTCACCCGCGCGCCGTCGATCAGGATCAACGTGCGGCCGCGGGCGAGCCCGCGAATCGCCGGCACCGCCGCCTGCCCTTCGGACACCTGGTTGACGCCGGCCACGTTCTCGATCGCCTGCATCAGGTTGGTTGGCTGCCGCACCGCGACATCGCGCCCGCTGATGCTGGTGGTTCCCGCCGCCGGCGAGGCCTCGATGCTTGGCGCCGATCCCGTCACCGTCACCGACTCGCTGAGCAGCGGCGCGATCGTCACCGTCAATTCCTGTCCGGCGTCGACTCGCTCGATGAGGACCGGGCGCGCATAGCTGCCCGCTTGGTCGATCACCAGCACTTCGAAGGGGGGCGTCGGGTCTGGCTGCCATTCAAATCGCCCGTCAGCGTCGGTGATCGCCTCGCCTGGCTTGCCGAGGATTGAGATCGTGGCATTGGCCACCGGCCGTCCCTGTTGATCGACGACGCGGCCCTTGAGGGCGAACGCCGAACAGGGAAACGCCAGAACGGCAACGACCAGCAGAACCCACCCGCGTATTCCCATCATGACACTGCCTGATTATAGCGGTCGTCCTGGCCGCGTGTTTCAACGCCCGATCGCCGCAGGGTAGAATCGAAGGCACGCATGAAGAGCCGTTGGCCGGTGTTCGCCCTGTTCTTCTTCTCTGGGGTGGCCGGCCTCATCTACCAGGTGCTGTGGTTGCGGCGCCTCGCGATCATTTTTGGCGTTACCGCATACGCTGCCAGCACCGTGCTCGCGGCATTCATGGCCGGTCTCGCCATTGGCAGCTTGCTCGCCGGCCGCGTCTTGCGCCGGCGCATCGCGCCGCTCGCCGCCTTTGGCATTGCCGAGATTCTGATCGGCGTCACCGGCCTGGCCTCGCCCATCCTGCTCGAGGCCGCATCGTCCATCTATGTGGCTCTCCACGCCGCGGCGCCGGATTCGCTGGCGTTGCTGACCGCGGCACGCTTGGTGTGTTCGTTCGCCATACTCGCGGTGCCGACGGCGATGATGGGCGTGACCTTGCCGCTGCTCAGCGCGGCGGTGGCACCGTCGGCGTCGTCACCGGGGTCGAGCATCAGCCTGCTCTACGCGGTGAACACGACGGGCGCCATGGCCGGCGCGATCGCCGCCGGCCTAGTGCTGATTCCAGCCATCGGCATCCAGATGACGTTTGTCGTGGCCGCGGGCATCAATGTGATTGCCGGTGTGCTGGCCTTGTGGATGCAGCAGCGGGCGGCTGCCGAGACGGTCACCGCGCCGGTCCGGTCAAGCCCGCCGGAGCGCGCGGATCGTTCCGCGATGCTTCACTTGGCCGTCGTGGCATCAGGCTTCGCGGGGCTCGGGCTCGAAGTGGTCTGGTTCCGCCTGCTGCTGCAGTTCGTGGTGGCGACGACCGAGGCCTTCACGGCGATGTTGGCGACGGTGCTCGCGGGCATCGCGATCGGCGGCTTCGCGGCCGCTCGCCTGTTGCGGTTGCGCGAGGGCGCCACGGTCTGGCTCACGGCATCGCTCGTCGCCACCGGCGTGCTGACGGTCGCCTCGATGCGGCTGCTGCTGTGGACGGTGCAGCACGGCTGGGACACGATGGGAATCTGGCGCGTGGCCGGCATCGCCATATTGCCGCCCGCCATTCTGATGGGTATGGGATTTCCTCTCGCCCTGGGTCACTGGTCGAGACTGGCGGCGGGACGTGAGGCATCGGGCATCGGTCACCACGTCGGTCGTCTCTATGCGTTGAACGTCATGGGCGCCATTGCCGGCTCTTTGATCGCCGGGTTCGTGCTGCTGCCCAGGATCGGCGCGATCGACGCGCTGATCGCGATGTCCGGCATCTACCTCGCCAGCGGCGTCCTGCTCGCGCTCTCGACCCGGACGCGGCGGTCCCTCCTGGTCGCGGCCGTCGCCGTTGCCGCGTTTATCCCGGCCGTCAGGCACATGCCGGATCCGTTCAAGGTGGCGATCGACCGCCGCTACGGTGATGTGCTGATGGAGTTCTGGCGTGATGAGGGCGCGCAAACGGCGGTCAGTGTCCGGGCCAGCCGCCTGCAGCACGTCCTCTATCTCGACGGTCTTCACCAGGCGAACGATCAGCCGGCCATGGTCAAGCTCCATCGCACTCTCGGCCTGCTGCCCATGGTCCTGCACCGGTCGCCGCATGACGTGCTGGTCGTGGGACTGGGAGGCGGCACCACCCCCGGTGCCATCAGCCAGTATCCCGGCGCGCAGATTCAGGTGGTGGAGTTGTCCGACGGCGTGGTGCGGGCCGCGCCCTTCTTCGCCCACGTCAACTTCGACGTGGCCAATCAGAAAAACGTCGCCATTCGCGTCGACGATGGCCGGAATTTCCTGAGACTCACGGATCGCCGCTTCGACGTCGTCACCGCTGACGTCATCCAGCCAGGTCACGCTGGCGCCGGCCTGGTCTATTCGCGTGAGTACTTCACCCTGGTGCGCGGTGCGCTCAAGCCAGGCGGTGTCGTCCTGCAGTGGATCGGCCGCCGCCCATCGGTGGAGTACAAGCTGATCGTGCGGACGTTTCTGGAGGTCTTCCCAAACGCGACGTTATGGAGCGACGGCGAGTTTCTCGTCGGCACGGTTGAGCCGCTCCGGCTCGATCCCGGCAGGCTGGCGCAGCTCCGCACCGATCGAACTATTCGCGAGGTCCTCGACGGCATCGGGCTGAAGGATTTCGACACGTTGCGCTCGTGGTACATGGCGGGCGCCGGCGAGATGCGCGCCTTTGTCGGCGCGGGCCCGGTGCTCACCGACGACCGCCCGCTGGTGGAGTATCACCACTGGCTGCCGGCCGCGGATCGGCAAGCGCCGCTGGATCTGTCCACCATGAAGGGCGATGTCAGCCGCCTGGTGGTGGGTGGCGGCGAATGATCGACACCGTCTTCCTCGACGCCGGCGGCGTGCTGTGCCATCCGTCGTGGACACGCGTGGCCGATGCGCTGGGGCGCCACGGCGCGACGGTGACCGCGGCGGCGCTGGCCGTGGCCGAGCCGCGCGCGACCCACGAACTGGACCAGGCCTCGGTGGTCGGCGTCACCGACGATCGCTCGCGCTGGTGGCTCTACTTCAACCTGGTGCTGCGGCACGCCGGTGTGGCGCAGAACGCGGGCACCGACGCCGCGCTGGCTGAACTCCGCGAGTATCACAAAGGCGAGAACCTCTGGGAACACGTCGAGCCCGAGGTCGAACCGGGGCTGGCGGCCCTGCGCGCGCGCGGGTTGCGGCTGGTCGTCGTCTCAAACGCCAACGGACGACTGCGCCACCTGTTTGACCGGCTGCAGTTGACGCGCTGGTTCGATCGCGTGCTCGACTCGCACGAATGGGGTGTCGAGAAACCCGACCCGCGGCTGTTCCACCTGGCCCTGGAGCAAGCCCAGGCCGATCCCGCGCGAACCGTGCACGTGGGCGACCTGTATCATGTCGACGTGATGGGTGCGCGTCGCGCCGGCTTGCGCGACGCGGTGCTGTTCGACGTGGCCGGACTTTACCAGGGTGCCGATTGTCCGCGCGTGGCGTCGTTCGGCGCATTGGTCGAGTGGATCGACGCATGCACCCAGTACCGGGGGCCGCCGGTGTAGACCAGCCGCGAGCCCAGTGGCGTGGCGACTTCGGTGATCGCACGCCAATACACGTGGTGTTGCTCGTTGGTGGCCGCCAGTGCGAGCGTGATCGCGGGCACGATCCAGATCGCCGCGCGCAGCACGCGATCCGACGGCCACGACGCCCAGGTATTGGACCTTGGCGATCGGGATGCGCGCTGCCGGGGACGCCGCGGCGCGTGCGTGGCTGCCTGGAGAGTGGTGGGCCAAAACACTGAGGGAATCATTTATCAACGATGCCGTTGGTCCCAGCCCAGCCGTTCCTGAGGTGGGTGGCGGCCCGGTCTGGCCATCCGCTGATTTCTGATAGACTTAACGGTGCTGTAGGGGAAGGCCGCCCAGGGCGGCCTTCCGTGTTTCAGGGCCAATTGGTTCTGTCCTCACTTGTCCCGGTTTGACGACAGCCTTCAGTAACGTGCCGCCCCGACGGGTCAGTTTTGGACCGCGGGTCTCTGCCAGCGGCCGGCAGTCCGCGAGGGCTGTGGCAAGCGTTCTCGCGTAGCGAGACGAGGAGAAGACGATGGGTCGGAAGTTGTACGTGGGGAATCTTCCCTACACCGCGGCGGAGCAGGATCTTCAGGAGTTGTTCGAAAAAGTCGGCCCCGTGGAATCGGTCACGGTGATGCGCGACATGGCCACTGGACGCGCCCGCGGTTTCGGGTTCGTCGAGATGGGCACCGATGAAGGCGCCCAGAAGGCCATCACCGAGCTGCACGAATCGCAGCTGGGTGGCCGGACACTGACTGTGAACGAGGCGCGTCCCAAGGAAGCCCGCGGCGGTGGTGGCTTCGGTGGCGGTGGCGGTGGTGGCTTCGGCGGCGGCGGTGGCAACCGCGGCGGCGGCAGCGGCGGCGGCGGCGGACGGCGCGAGCCCCGCTGGTAAGCCGGCAGGTCTGACGCTACATGGCTACACGAGGACCCCTCGGCAGAGGCAAACGCGAACGCGAACGGGCGCGCGTCGAGAAGCAGAAACAGAAAGTGGTGCGTCGCGACGAAGCGAAGCAGCGGCGCAGCCAGGTTGGCCCGAACGACCCAGGTGGAGTGGATCCGGACATCGCGGGCATCGTGCCCGGTCCGCAGCCCAATCCATGGCTCGATGACCTGGACGACGAGCCAACCGAGGACTCAGACACTTCCGACAAGGACGAAGGCCGGGGTTAACCCCCGGCCTTCGTCTTACTTCACGCGCGCGTTGGTCAACTGTGCGACACCCGAGAGCGTGGTCTGCGCCGCGTTCAATCCCAAACGGAAATCCTTGTCGGAGAACGTCGCGAAGACGTCGGTGGGCTGGTGCCAGTGCGGGTTCCAGCCGTTCCCGGTGTGGATGCCGCGTTCGTTTTCACGCAAGCTGATGGACGGCACCAGGTCCATGAACGCCGTGGAGTCGGTGTTGGTCATGCGTGAGCCAACGTTGGAGGGGTAGTCGGTCGCGTACTTCTCGTTCGCCGCGTGGAGCGCCCACGCCAGTTCCTTCGCGCCGGCGACGAACTTCGAGCTGACCTGGAACTCGATGTTGACGTCGGCTTCCGGCCGCTGCTCAGGGCTGAGCGTGCCGTCGGCGCGCGGCATGCCGTGGTCGAACATCATCATGTCGTGCTGGATCATGCCGAGCCACTTTGGTTCGGGGTAGCGGCCCGAGCCCGGCGGATCTTCCTTGCCCTGCAGCGCGGCACGCTGCGCGGCGTAGGCGTAGGCGCCATTGAGCCCGGTCTCTTCGTTGTTCCATAACGCGAAGCGGATCGAGCGATCGGTGACCACGTCTGGCGAGTTGAAGACCCGCGCCAACTCCATGACCAAGGCGGTACCCGAGCCGTTGTCGTTGGCCGCCTCGCCCCAGCCGTGGCCATCCATGTGCGCGCCGATGATGTACATCTCGTCCGGCCGCGTCGCGCCGATCTTGGTGCAGTAGACCTGTTCGCGCGGGCCGTCGGTGGCGGGTTCGGTGTTGAGCGCGCGCAGCCTCTCGTCCGGCTGGCGCAACGGGTCGTTGTTGACGCCGGTCCGGGCGCGCACGCCGCGCGGCCGTCCCCCGCCCGAGGCGGCGGGGATCGCGTTGGGATCGGCCGCCGGGCGCGCCGGCTGCGCCCCGGCGTTCGGGTTACGCGGCGGTGTCGTGTAGGTGTACTTGACCCGCTCGGTGTTGGTGCAGCCGTAGCTCTTGAGCTGCGCCTCGATCCAGTCCACCGCCTTGCGGTTGCGCTCGGTGCCCTGGCGGCGATCGCCGAACTGCGTCAGCCCTTTGAGGGTGGCCTTGTACTTCTCGAGATCGAGCCGGCTGACCAGCGTCCGGATCGGATCGGCCGCGGCCGCCGGCGCAGCGGGCTGCTGCGCCTCAATCGACGCAGTCAACAGCACCACACTGACAACTCCCAAGATCATTCTTCGCATACGTGTCCTCTTATTCGGCGGCACTAAAGTGCCGCCCGCCTGGCGAATCCCACCCTGGCACCGTGGCACCCTAATCTACCTGACGGCCCGTCACGGCTGTAAGCTTATACTCGGCATCCACCGTGAGAATTCTGGGTTTTGTCCTGGTCGTCCTTGTCGCCCTCGGCAGCAGTGGCGAGGCGCAGCGCCGCGGCGGCGGCCGGGGCTTCAATCTCGAGTTTGCCACTGCCGGCGATTTCGATGGCCGGTTCCAGTTCTGCCGCGCGGCATTCCGGCAGAACCGCGGTGGCGACGGCGGCAACTGGGCCGTGGATTACCCGCGCGCCGACATCAACATGTCGATTCGCCTGTCGGAGCTCACCAAGACGCAGGTGACGTTCGACGGCCCGCAGGAACCGCGCCACGCCGTGGTGCGCCTGACCGACGAGTCCCTGTTCCAATGCCCATTCGTGATGATGACCGAGGTGGGCGCCGCCTACCTGGACGAGGCCGAGGCCGCCGCGCTGCGCACCTATGTCGAGAAGGGCGGCTTCCTGTGGGCCGACGACTTCTGGGGCGAGTACGCATGGCAGGTGTGGGCCGAGCAACTGGCGAAGGCGCTGCCGCCGGCGCAGTTTCCCATCACGGATCTTCCGCCGGATCATCCGTTGTTCCGGGCGCAGTTCATCCTGGGCGGCGTACCGCAGATCGCGTCCATCAGCTACTGGTTCAACAGCGGTGGTGGCACCTCGGAGCGCGGGCAGGACAGCGCGGTTCCCCACGCCCGCGCCATTACCGACGCGCACGGGCGCATCCTCGTGCTGATGACGCATAACACCGATATCGGTGATTCGTGGGAAGAAGAAGCGTCGCACCCGCAGTACTTCTACGAGATGTCGAGCAAGGGCTACGCGTTCGGCATCAACGTGCTGGTCTACGCGATGTCACATTAGCCCCGCCTGCAGCGCGCGCAGCCACACCAGCAACGCCTCGGTGTGGGCCGGGCCCATGCGCACCAGTTGCTTTTGCGTCGGCGTGAGCGATTCCAGGTCGGGATCCTCGTATGCCCATCGCGCGCCCGACCCTTCCACCAACGTCACCGGTCCCTTCGCGACCGGCGTGTCCAGCAGAATGTCGAGGCCCTGCTGCACGGCCGCGTCGACGTCGCCGCCGGGGTGGCCCATGTCCTGGTACGCCTGGTTGAGACGCGTCCGGATGGTCTGGTAGATGCGCGCGACCGCCGACGCATCGATCGACGTGACCGTGGCGACCAGACCGTCATAGCGGCGATAGCTCGCACGGTCGATGCTGCGGCGGTTGTTGCGGCGAGCCACGGTCATGCCCGAGCGCGGCGCCAGCTCCTTGAAGCCGCTCGATGGGTTGTCACCTTGTGACGCCTGGTCGATGGCGGCCGCGAGCTGCCGCACCAGATCGTCGGTGGCCAGCCAGCGCGCCAGCTCCGGCCGGTTCGAAAGCGCCGTCAACAAGGGCCGCAGGAACGCGTCCATGTCGTCGAGCGGCGGCAGCACGGGTGCCGGTGGCGGCGCGGTGATCGGCGCCTCTGTGGCCGTCGCCGCGGCCGGCGAACTATTGGTGGCAACGGGCGCCCGCCACATCCACCACGCGCCAGCGCCGAGCAGAATGACGATCAGCGCGCCCCCGATCGCAATGGGACCGAGTGTTGGCCCGCTGCCAGACGAGTGGCCGCCGGATGCCGGTGACGGCGTGCGCGCGAGCGGTTGTTCGTCCGGTTCAAACATGTTGACCTCTGTCAAACGCAACCACGAAGTTCACGAAGACCACGAAGTCATCATGCTGAAAGACCAATCTTCGTGATCTTCGCGCCCTTCGTGGTTGCATTTACTACGGCGCGACGGCCGGCGGCACGCGGCGCTTTGAGGCCTGCTCGAACGCGTAGGCCAGTTCGATCAACCGCGGCTCGCTGCAGGCCGTGCCGGCAAAGCTCACACCGTAGGGTGCCGGAGCAGGCTTGAAGCCGTCTGGAAACGGCGCGTTCGCCGGCGGCACCGGGATCACCAGGCCGAACGGCACGATCACGGTCGGGTAGCCGGGCTTCGCCGAGATGCCGGCGCCACTCGCGCCGGGGAACAGCAGTGCGTCCAGCTTCTGCGCCTGCAGCGCTTCGTCGATACCGTGCGTAGCGCCGAGACGAATGTCCTTCTCGCGATCTGCCTGCCAGCGCGCGCGGTCGCGTTCGACATCCATCTCGTCCGATACGTCGAGTTGCGCCTGCCCGTACTTGATCGCATTGCGCGACGGGTGCGCCAGGTTGAAGGCGCGCAGGTCGGCCAGCGTCTTCACCGGCGCGGCCGCGCCGAGCGACGCCAGCCACGCGTTGAAGTCGCGCTTCATGCCGTACTTGAGCGCGTAGGAGCAGTTCTGATCCTTGCCGCGCACATCCGCGGGCCCGGCGCAGGTGCCCCACCGCAGGAAGTTGTTCTTGGGATCGGGATCCACCACGCTTGGGATGTCGGCGTCGACCACCGTGGCGCCTTCCTTCTTGAGGATCTCAATCGCCTCGGCCATCGACTTGGCCTGCGCCTCGGTAATGCCGCCGCGCGGCTCCTTCTCGCCGGGCAGCGTGATCTTGTCGTAGTAGTTGGCGCGGGGAATGCCGATGCGCGCGCCCTTCAGCCCTTCCCGCTTGAGGAATGCCGTGTAGTCGCGATTGGCCGGCGGCTGGCACGCCCTGGTGGCCGCATCGTTCGGGTCTGGCGCCGCGCCCTCGAGCACGCCGAACAGCACCGCCGCGTCGGTCACCGTGCGCGCCATTGGGCCGGCGGTGTCCTGATCGGCGGTGATCGGGATCACCCCGTAGCGGCTGATGCGGCCCACGGTGGGCTTGATGCCGGCGAGCATGTTCTGGTTCGCCGGGCTCAGGATCGATCCCGATGTCTCGGTGCCGATGTTGGCCGCCCAGAAATTGGCGGCGGTGCCAATCCCGGAACTGGATCCTCCGGTGTTTAGCACCGGCCGGCCGTCAGCTGTGGCCGACCTTGGATCCCGCCGTGGGTCGTAAGGATTAATGCCGTAACCACCGAGCGCGCTGTAGTTGCCGGGCATGCCGTTGGCCACCCAGTTGGCCAGCTCGGTCATCACCGTCTTGGCGATGATCACGGCGCCGGCCTCGCGTAGGTTCTTCGTGAGCGTGGCGTCGTAGGGCGGCATGAAGCCCTCGAATGCCAGCGCGCCACCCGTGGTCGGAATGTCAGTGGTGTGGATGTTGTCCTTGAGCGCAATGGGAATGCCGTGCAGCGGGCCGCGCACCTTCCCGGCCTTGCGTTCCTGATCCAGCCGGTCGGCTTCTGCGAGCGCCTTGGGGTTGACCGCCAACACGGCGTTCAGTCGGTGCTCGTAGAGCCCGATGCGCTGCAAGTACTGCTCGACAATCTGGCGCGACGTCACGCGGCCATCCTGCATGGCCTTCTGCATCTCTGGAATGGTCGCCTCGACCACGGAGAAGGGAGCAGCGGAAGGTGGCGGCGCGGGTGCGCACGCGGCGAGCACACCGGTAACGAGCAGTAGAACGATCGTGGAAGGTCTCATGCGGGCATCATGTTGCTGAAGCCGCACTCCCGTCAAGGAAAGCGGCCCGAGAAGTTCCGCCCCGCTGTTCTGTTACCGCTTCGCGCGCAGCTTCTTCAAAATCTCCTCGAAGTCCTGCGGTAGCGGCGCCTCCACCGCGACCATCGCACCAGTGATCGGATGTGGAAACGCCAGCGTCCAGGCGTGCAGCATGTTGCGCTTCGCGTCAGCCTTCGGAGCGGCGACCTTCGATCGCCGGGCGTCGCCCTCGGCATACACGCGCTCTCCGAGCAGCGGGTGCCCGAGCTGTTCGAGGTGCAACCGAATCTGGTGCTGCCGTCCGGTGTGCAACCGCAGCTCGAGCAGCGCCGCGTTCTTCAGCCGCTCCTTCACCCGATAGTCGGTCGCCGACTCCAGCCCTTCCTCATCGTCATCCACCAGCTTTCGTCGTCCGCTGCGATAGCCGGTTGAGATCTTCGCTTCGACCGTCCCGTGCGAAGGATTGGGAATGCCCTGGACGATGGCGAGGTAGTGACGCTCGAACTGGTGCCGCTTGAACATCTCGCGCCCGGCCGCGTGCGTGTCCTTCGAGAGCGCGACGGCGAGCGAGCCCGAGGTGTCGCGATCGAGGCGGTGCAACATGCCGACGTAGGTCTTGTGCCCGAGCTTGAAGGCCATGTACTCGCGCACGCGCTTGAGCACCGTGTCCTCGGAACTACCCGCGTCTGGACTCGAAGGGATCGAGAGCAGGCCGGCCGGCTTGTTGAGAACGATGATGTGCTCGTCTTCATGCAGGATCTCGAAGTTCGCCCGTGCCCGCGACTGGGCGGGACGATTGCGGTTGATCTCGACGGCCGCATCAGGCCGCGTCTCGAAGGCCTCGTCGCGTTGGATCTGGCCGTCGACCGTCACCTGGCCTTTGGCGATGGCCTCGCGGATCTGGCGCCAGGACAACTCCGTGTGGGCTTCTTTGAGAACCTTGTCGAGACGTGGCACCTCACCAGCATATGGCGGGATCCCGGACCCCGGATCCCGGCCCGGTTAGCCACGCGGAGTGCGGAGCGGGACGAAGAACGAGCCGTTGCTGCGCGCGACCAGCAGGACGACCGGCTTATCCGATGCCGCGTCCAGGCCCGACCGCACCTGCTCGGTCGAGCGGACGGTTCGCCCGTTGATCTGCTGGATCACGTCGCCTTCCCGCAGGCCGGCGGATGCCGCCGCGCCCGACGGGTCGACGTTCGTGATCACCACACCCTCAACGTCGCGGCCGAGCTCGAGCCGGTCCGCGAGTTGCGGGGTCAGCCGCTCCACCGCCATGCCGAACTTGCCTGAGTCGGCGATGACCGTGTCGTCTTCAGCAACGAGGATCCGCATGACGGCAGGTCGATTCGATCGCTGCCCAGATCCTCCGCCCAGAAACGCGGCGCCGGCCTTGGCGCAGAATTGCTGCATCAACCGGTTCTGGGCGAGACGGTTTGCGTACAGGCGGTCGAGGTCCACCGGCCGGCCGAATGACTCCAGGTAGTAGCTCAACGCCGATCGGAGGTCGTCCTTCGGCAATGCGTCCTCGAGCAAGGGCAGATAGACCTGGCTCTTGAAGGGCACGAACATCACGACAAACCGCGCGCCGATCGAGCGCGAGACGGCATGCATCTCGGTGATCGCCCCCTGCGTCAGGCGGCCGGCTACTGGCACGGCGAACCGTCCGCGGTCGAACGCCGAGCGTCTGTTCGAGCTGCGCCGGCCACGCTGCTTCAGCCGCCATCGTCATGGCGTCCGTGAACGAGTCGCCGAGCGCGGCGACCTCGACGCGCTCGTCGATCGAGCGGTTGCGAAAGCCCGCCGCGTCAGTCCCGCGCCCCTCGCCAGCCAGGCGAGCACCAGTAACCCCAACGCCCAGATCGTGGGCCACAAAGACAGGTCGCGCACAACTCGTGGATCGACCCAGGTGACGGGGTGGTCGCTGATCGGGCTGATGACGCCGGTCCCGGTCGGATACGCGCAGGCGATCGACGTCGGCCCTTCGACCGCGCCATGTGCGAGCACCCGGCGGGAGGTTCCGCGCTGCCACTCGATTGCGTATGTGGTTCGCCCGGTGGTTCGCAGGCCCGTGTGGAATGTTGCATCGCGTCCCACCGCGGTCGAAAAGGTCACGCGATCCGGGCCGCGGGTACATCCACCCGAGGATAGTGAAGCGCAACGCGGTGTGGCTGTTCGCTTTGGCACACCCAAGTCAGGGCTTGGGCTTGTGTGCCGCGAAGAAGGCATTGATCGCCGCGAGCAGTTGCGGCGCGTCCTTGCGCGTGACCCAGGCGATCACGCCGTCCTGACTCACGGCTACATCCTTGTTAGCGGCCACGCTCGTCAACTCGCGCTGCCGCGCCTCGAAGACGTAGTCGTCTGCCAGCGTGGCAGGAAACGTGCCTTCGTTGACACGGTCCAGCAGGTCCTCGTCGGTCAGCTTCTCGTCGACGAAGGCGATCCGGCTGGGCGGCCGGGCGATCTTCTTCAGCTGATCGTTCAGCCGCACGAGGCTGGCGTGATGGTCGCTGCTCCTGCGCACGTGAATCTCCCGGCCGCCGGCGTCTTCAAGGCTGACTACGGGCTGCTGACCGGTGCCGGTCACGATCAGTTCACGAATGCCCGAACGAGTTGGCGTGGCAAACGCGACCTGGTCGTCGCGTTCGAAGGTCTGGCGGAGATTGGCGGCGATGTCGCCGCGGCCGGCCAGCAGATCCCTGACCAGCGCGTCCTCCGGCGTGGGGATGAAGACCACTTCGAGCCGTGCCGCGCTGGTGCCCGGCCGTCTGTTGACGAAGCGGGCGAACGCCACGCCCGAGTCGTAGGTCGCTCCGCGCTGCAGATTGTTGTTGACGGAATAGTACGTGCGGCTGGGTGCGACGAGAATGCGAACGCGTCCGCGCGAAGCCACCGTGTCGAGGTCGCCGAAGGCCGGCGCCTTGATGGTGGCGAGCGCGGCTGCGGATGGCGGTGGTTCCGCCGCGGCTTCCGGGATCGGTTGCCGTTCGGGCGCCGCCGGCTCGGCCGGTGTCGTGTTGCGTGGAGGCTCGGCCTGGCCGCCGCATGCAGTCAGCAACGAGACGATCGACAGAACGATGACCCGTCGCCGAGCGAATGCCATGGCCCGCGATCTTCTCACGACCTGCGGTAGCATGGGCGAACTGTGAAACGCCGGGAATGTCTTTACGCTGTTGTTGCCATTCCGGCCGGCATGCGCACCATTGCTACGTCTGCCGCTGCCGCGGCCAGCGGAGTATCAGCGCAACCTGGGTCACACCATTACCGGTAATGCGACTCGCGCCACCGTTGTCCGCGACGCGGCCTCGGGCGCGGAGACGGTGTCGGCCCGATTCAAATCGAATCCGCTCCGGACGTAACCATCGATCAGGTGCTGGTAGTAACCGAAGATCGCGTCGTAGAGGGGGACATTGACCGGCGTAAAGGCATCTGCCATGTGTCTGGAGGAGTTGAATCCGGCTCGCTGGGATTGTAACCGCATCCCAACAACGAAGCGAGGAGTCGGTCGTCGCTCGTGTGTGTATCAAGACGGTGCTGCGCGAACAATGCGTCCGGCGGCTCCGCATCGAGCGCGATTGCGTCCACGCCTTGCCGGATACCCACGGGTGTCATCGACAGGTTGAGCCCAGAGAGTTTCTTCAGTGTTGACTTTGCCCGCGCCTTCTCGCGTCGCGACCCGGACCACTTGTGCCGATCCAGCTCGGTGAGAACCACCGGCGCGAAGACGAGCGTCACGGCCGTGGCACCAAGCTGTCCCGGCCAGTCGACCTCATCGAAAGACCGGTAGTGCAGCAGCACATTCGTGTCGATGAAGACAAACGCCTGCACTACTTCTTTTCTGCCTTCCAAGGCTCCCCTGGAAGCCGCTCGATAAACGTCGACTTCACTATGGGCGCGGCGGCCTCTGGGTCCCACTCATATCCGGCTGCCAGCAGCGGGCTGATGTCGGCCATGAATTCAGGATCGTCGAGCTTCTTCACGAAATTCTCTTCAAAAATCGCCCGCGTGACTTTGTGCTCTTCGTGCTCCATGTATTTCAGGAACGCGGCGACAATCCGGTCGGGATCGACCTTGCCGGACTTGAGCGCGTTCGCTATGTCGAACAAATCCCGTCCCTGCTTTCGTTGATACAGGGCGCGAAGCTTCGTGGCGAGCAACTCGTCGAGTTCATAGGTGTGGATGCTGCAGGACCCTTCGAACCACCGCGACGATACGGAGAACGGAACTTCCTTGAAGCCGTAGACCGAGAAGTGCTCCCGCGTGTTCGTCTCGACTTTCAGGCGCAGCGGCAGCGGAGGCGTGTCTTCGGATTGAAGGCGGTACACGAAGGTGACGCGTCCTTCGTTCCGCATGGTTCTTGGCTGGCCAAGCCACGGATTGAGGACCTCGTGCAGAGCGTCCATCATGGGCTTCGCAGGTCCGGCCTTGGTCTGTACGAGATCGATGTCTTCTGAGTAACGAGCTGGAGGCAGATGAAGCTTGTAGAGGGCAGTGCCTCCGCGGAACGCGAGTGCGTCATGAAGCAGAGGGTTTGAGAATATGGCGACGAGCGCTCGACTGATAACCAGGTCCTGCTCAACCTGCACCTCCTGCGGCCACGGAGCCTTTGCCCGCCATTCCAAAATGTGATCGCGCGGAATCACAGATCGACCTCCACGGAGGCATTGACGTACAACTTCCATGTGTCATCACGCGCTGCATTCTTGCGTGAAGCTTTCGGCAGCAGCAGTGTTGATTCATGGGTATGTTCGCGCACGTAGGCCTTGAGGGCGGCAGTCTTGTCGCTGACGCCAACCCGTTCGAGGAGGTAGCCGAGCCGCTGTGCCCAGGAGACCGGGGTACGCGCGGCGGCTTTGGCGAGCGCGGCGGGGTCAATTCTTTCCGCAAGTTCCGAGAGGACCAGGGCAACATGGCTCAGTCCGCCTGCGTGATGTTGGTATCCGACGAGATCGAGCGCCGTCGCCTCGGGCGTTGAAACGGAAACGACACCCCGCGGCGTGTTGAAGCTTTGGACCGGGACCTTGCGAAGGTTCTTGTGAACCATGAATGCGACGCGCACCCGGCCGCAGGCAATCGGCCGGCGGCTCTTCTCCACAAAGACCTGGAACTCTTGCGGACGCTGGTGGGCAGCGCCGTGGTATTGCGCCGCGGTGAGAAGCCCGGCGTAGTACTGCAAATCGAGCCACTTCATCAGAGTCGGGATGAACTGGTCAGCAGGTAGACAGCCGAGCGACCGGTACTCCGGCGGTACGATGACGTGGAATCCCCTCACGGGCGACACGATCAGTTTGCGGTGGGCGAGGCGGTTGAGCGTGACTCTCAGTGCGGCCGGCGAGAGCGAGAGAGCGGTCCGTGCTTCCTCAGTCGTGAAGGTGTAGCGACTGGCGCTGACGAGGTTCTCGACGTATTGGCGGGATCTAGGCGGGGCTTCTTCCGATTTCATTCACTGAAGGTAACAGTTTATGTTACCTTCAGTGAACGAAATCGGAAGAGCACGCTCTACGCTGCAGTATCAGGCCTGGAAATGGCGTGGCGCCTCACACTTGACCACTTGACCAGAACGGCCCCCTATTGCAGGAGGCCGTTTTTGCTGTAACCTGCTGATTATAAAGGTGGTGCGGAAGAGGGGATTTGAACCCCTACGCCCTTGCGGGCGCCAGCCCCTCAAGCTGGTGCGTCTGCCAATTTCGCCACTTCCGCGTCGAGGGCTAACCGTCTTGTCAAGCTTCAAGCCCAGGTCTCAAGCCCCAAGCCTCAAGCCGCAGTAATTAAGGCGTCGTATTGCCTGACGCCGCAGGCGCCGCCGGCGCGGGCGCCGGGGGAGGTCCGTCGATACCGCCGACAACCGATCCGGGTCCGCGTTGGCCGAACACCGTCAGCGTAATCGCGCCAATGACGAACAGCGCCGCGAGCACTGCTGTCGCCCGCGTGAGCAACGTCGCGCCCGAACGCGCGCCGAATACCGCCTGGCTGCTGCCGCCGCCAAACGCGCTGGCAATACCGCCGCCTTTGCCTTGCTGCAGCAGGATCGTGAGGATCAGCAGCGCGCAGACAATGACGTAGAGAGTGACTATGACGTAATACACCATGGCAAGAACTCCTGATTATATGGCCGCGCCACGGATGATGGCAAGGAAGCTCTTCGGGTCGAGACTGGCGCCGCCGACCAAGGCGCCATCCACGTCCGGCTCGGCAATCAGCTTGGCAATGTTGTCGGGCTTCACACTTCCGCCATACAAAATGCGGCAGCGGTCGGAGGATTCGAGGCCAAACCACTGCTTCAGCCGCTGGCGGATGTGAAAGTGCGCCTCACCCGCCTGGGCCGGCGTGGCATTGCGGCCGGTCCCGATCGCCCACACCGGCTCGTATGCCAGGACCATGGCTGCCAGCTGCTCGCCGGTCACGCCGTCCAGGCCTTCCGTGATCTGCCGGTCGAGCACGGCCAGCGTTTCGTTGCGGTCGCGCTGCTCGAGGGTTTCGCCGACGCAGACAATCGGCGTCAGGCCCGCGGCGATCACGGCGTTCATCTTCTTGTTGACCGTGCCGCTAGTCTCGCCGAACAACGTGCGGCGCTCGGAGTGGCCGACGATCACGAACCGCGCGCCGGTCTCGCGGACCATGCCCGCGCTCACTTCACCGGTGAACGCACCCTCGCGCTCCCAGTGCACGTTCTGCGCGCCCACGCCAATCGCGCTACCCTCGGCCGCGGCTGAGGCCGCATGAAGCGACGTGAACGGCGGCGCGATCACCACATCGACGCCGCGCACGTCCTGGATCAACCCGCGCAACTCGTTCACGTACGCGACCGTCTCGGCCGCGGTCTTGAACATCTTGAAGTT